>JAAAOT010000381.1 GCA_009908725.1 Bacteroidota bacterium
AAAGGGGAACGGGGGAAAGGGGGAGAGGGAGAAAGGGGGAAAGGGGGATTTGGGATGGGGGATTTTGAATCCCGGCCCTAGAGTCGCCGCCCGTGATCGCGGTGAGCGGCTTCGGGGAAGAGGAAGCCTACGTGCTCAACCTTGACTGACTTCCCCGACCTAACGCCGTCACCCCCAACACCTACCTGCACACATAAACACATACAAACATACACACAAGTACACCCCACCCCGAAGCGGACCGCCCGGTCTCCATCACCACACGCTCGCACATTCCCACCTTCACACCTCAACACCTCAACACCTTAACACCTCAACACCTTCAAACATCCAACCGTAAACTACCGTGTGCTCGCGAGTTGGCCGTTGGCGTTGCTGTGGTCGGAGGCGTCGGCCGTGGGTAGCGTGGGCACGGCAACGGGTCGCGTCGCTCGGCTTCCGTATCGGACGCGGATGGGGCGCGCCTCGGCGTCGGCGACGATCTCGCTGTTGCCGAGGTAGCGCGCAGCCGGGACGGTCAGCGTTCGTCCCACCTCGATCTGTCCGGGATGCACGTTGTTGGCTTGGAGCAGCGACGGACGGCTGACGTGATACCGCTTGGCGATGTGTCCTACGCTTTCGCCCGTCTGCACCGCGTGCTTCAGGTAGGACGCACGCTCCTCTTCGGGCAGGGCGTCGAAGTTCTCCCGGAACGTGGGATAGCTACCGTACGGCAGGCGGATGTAATACGGCTCCTTGGAGGGCGGAACGCGGTCGCCGCGAAGCTCTGGATTCAGGGCGCGAATCTTCTGAAGATCCGCCTCGGCCAGTCGTGCGACCTCGTGAAGCTCAAGCGTCGCGTCCACCGGTACATGGTCGAACGCGTACCTCGGCCCGGCCGTCACGCGCTTGAGGTCGAAGGCGGCGGGATTGGAGATGATGATCGACGTGGCGATAAAGAGCGGGACGTAGTTGCGCGTCTCTTCCGGCAGGTTTTCATAGATGTCCCAGTACGTCGGCTCGCGGTCCATGTAGCGTCGGGCTTTCGCGAGCTCTCGCTTGACCCGGGCCGGGCTCACGTTATAGCCCGCGAGCGCGAGATGCCAGTCGCCCCCGAAGAGCTCGTGCAGGTCACGCAGGTGTCGTGCGGCGGCTCGCGTCGCCTTCTCCGGGTCGCGGCGCTCGTCGACCCAGGGATCGATCGTCAAGCCGTACCGCCGACCCGTCTGGGCAACGAACTGCCAGATCCCACCGGCCTGCGCATGGCTGTGGGCGTACGGGTTCAACCCGCTTTCCACCAGCGCCAGATACTTCAGCTCGTCCGGGACGTTTTCTTCCGCAAAGATGTGCTCGATCATGGGGAAGTAGGTCTCGGCCCGCCGCAGCCACGGGTAGAGGTGCAGATTTCGGTTTTTCAGAAGGAACGCCATCGCTTCCTTCACGCGGTCGTTCACCGTCATCGGTACCTCCGTGTTCATCTCACGCAGGTCCGACGGGAGCTCGTTCTCCAGGCGGGGATCCGAGCTGTGGTTGACAGCGGCGAACAGCCCGTTGCGCAGGTCATAGATGCTTCCTCGCGGTAATTCGAGGGTGTCGGGCACGCCGTAGACCTCCCCGTATTCGGCGGTGATCGCGTTGTAGACGTTCTGAAAACGCGGCTGTCCGGGCAGACCCGGCCGCCGAATCAGACGATCCAGGTCTCGGATGGCTTCATCGAGGATGCGACGGCTCTGGACGGAGTCGCCTCGCGCCTGCATGGACATCAACTCGGCCTGACGCCGGTAGAGGCGTTCGATGTGACGATAGGCCTCCTGCTCGGTGACCGAGTCGGTATCTACGGGATGATTTGCGAACAGAACGTCGTTGGTTTTCACATCCACCCACGTCCACGACGTATCGGGGTTTACCTCCGACGGGCTCACCGCGGACTGATTGACCCACGCGGACAGCAACAGACCGATAAGTGCGACGAAAAGCAGTAGCGTTCGCTTTGTCATCCATTTCCCCCTCGAATCAGGGGGTCCTATGAGCAAACCTGCGCAATGCATCTTGACGGCAAATCACGCGCCGAACGAATCCGGCCACGGAGCCGTCGTCACCTGCCGGTACCACCAGCAACGGCGTGAGACGCTGAGACATATGAAGGAGGGCCCTGTTGGAAAAGCCGCTCCAGACCCCGGAAGCGTAACATGAGTCCCGCCCTGCTCCCCTCTCAGGGTGTTTTCAACATGCTTCCGCCCCGAATACAGGGTGTCCGTACCTGCCGGTCATCTGCCGGTTTCCCTTACATGAGGGCGTTTGTCGGCATCGTTAATGATGCGAATGCGCCATGGGCCGATTATGAAATATCCAAGATATAGCTCGTTCGACACGGGAATGGTCTCTTTCGTCCATCTGGCCGGTCGCTTTTTCTACCGTCTGAGGATGGGAAACGGCCCGATCAGTGCAAGCTATTCCGCAGACGTGGAGGCTGATATCGATCCGTTGGTTCGGTCTGACCGGCCGGACAAGCGACCGTCCCGGGACAACAGAACCTGAAAGCGGGTGCCGACACCCTGCTCGGAGTCCACGAGGATCTGCCCCCCGAGCGCTTCGACGAGCTGTCCGGTCACAGCGAGCCCGATGCCGCTCCCCTCGTACGCCCGGTCCATGCCCTGGGACTGCTGCTCGAAGCTAATGAAAAGGTCCGGGATAAACGCTGCGTCGATGCCGATGCCCGTATCCTCCACAGCAATGCCGACCTCATTCTCGTCTTCCCAGACCGACACGTTGATGTGTCCCGTCGCCGTGAACTTGATGGCATTGTCCACAAGATGATGGACGACGCGTTCGACGAAGTAGCGATCCAGGTACGCGTACACGGGCTCGGTTGGGATCTGCGACTCGACCGCTAGATCCTTTCGTTCTGCCTCACCGGTCAGATCTTTCATCACATCGTGTACCGGGTCCCGGATGTCGATCCACTCCGGCATCGGTTGCATCGTCCGCGCCCGCAGGCCGGCGAGGTCGAGGATGGCGTTCAGCGTGTGAAGGAGCCGGTACCCGTTGTTTTCGATCACCTCCAGGTGCGGCGCCATTCCGTTCGGGGCCTCGTCCTGCAGGAGCCGCGCAAAGCCGATAATGTTGGTCAGAGGCGTTCGGAGTTCGTGCGACGTGTTCGCCATGAAGTACTCCTTCATGCGATTCACCTCGCGCAACCGTTCGTTCGCCCGGGCGAGCCGGCGGGACAGCTGCTGCTCAGCCTGCAGCTTCTCTTCAGTCCGCGTGGTTTTGGCTTCCGCTTTCCGGCGGCGACGTACGGCCACGCGATAGCGCCAGATGGACGCCAGCCCGACCAGGCCTAACAGCACGTACCCGATGTAGGCCCAGCGCGACCGGTACCACGGCGGCGCCACAATGATCTGGAGGGTCTCGGTCTCGCTGACGATGCCGTCGATCGTCCGAGCCTGGACCTGCAGCCGGTAGGTGTCTTCACGCAGGCCGGGAAGGTCGATCTCGGCGCGCCGCGACCAGTTCGACCAGTCGGCCGACTCGCCCAGGAGGCGCGTTCGGTAGAGCGCCGGCGTCTCAGCGTCGAATCGGGGCGCGGCAAACTGTACAACGAGGCTGTTCATGGCGTAGGAGATCGACAGCACCGAGCCAGGGTCGGCGTGACTTCCACGGACGACGGTTTCATCCGGCCCGGCCAAGACGCGGCGCACCAGGACGGACGGTGCAAGCGGCGAGTCGGCGGGGGACGTCGGCCGGTAGCGCAATAGGTCGTCTCCTCGTCCGATCCACAGGTCGCCGGACGGCGCCTCATGCAGGCGAACGGTCTCATTCACCCGAAAACTCAGCCCGGGAACCGGCGTCCAGTCGATGGCGACAGGAGACGTACTCGTCCTCTTGCCGGCGAAAAGGCGGGTGCCCTTCACGATCCAGGCATCGGCGCGACCGCGTTCCGGCGTGTACAGAAACGTTCGGACCGGGCCATCCCCGTCCGGCACGAGGTCGGGTGCCGGCTCGAACGATTCCGACGTCTCGTCCCAGGTGTACACCCCCGAACGGGAGATCAGCAGAAGGCGCTCGTCCGCCACGGTGAGCGAGAACCCCTCCACCGCGGTCGCCGGGTCGACCGAAAGGTGACGGGCCGTGGTCAGCTCCGGTATGTCCTCAACCGAGAAACGCAGGACCGTGTGCGGATCCGTCGCCCCCCAGATCTCGCCTCGGAATTCGGCAAGGCTGTGCGGCGTGGCATCCAGGTCCGTGGAACGTTCGGTTCTCCAGGTGCCCCCTTCGTTTCGCACGACGGTGAGCCCGCCGCGCATGGTCGATATGAGAAGCCGATCCGGCATCGACGATGGGACGAACAGGGCGTGGGCGTTGCGCCGGATCAGCGTCGCCGGCTCCTCGCCGGTTCGGAGCATCCAGGTGCGGGACAGGTCGTCGACCACAAGACCCCGCCGCGTGACTTCCAGTCCATTCACGACCGAAGACCCACGCACGCGCTGAAAGGGATCTGCAGCATCCGGTAGGTTGCCCGATGACTGCTCCCGCATGCGAAAGAGCCCGGACCCGGTCCCGACAAAGAGCTGGTCATCGAACGTGGTGACGGCCTCCACCTGGCCACGGAGTCCGGACCGCTCGCCGTAGTGCTCGACGTTCGGCAGACCGCCGAATCGCATGATCCCTTCGTTGTTGAACCCGATCCAGGTTTCTCCGTCCCGCCCGGAGTGCACTGTATTTACGACGCCGTCCGGCAATTCCTGGCCCGGCCGCAGGTGGTACACGATTGACCCCTCCGGATCCATGACGACGACGCCCCGGCCGAGTGTGGCGAGCGCGTAGAGCGGCTCCCCGCCATCCTGTGCGATGGACGCGCCGGAATAGACGCGCGTCGTCCGAAGGATCGAGTCGGCCTGCACCGATGTGGGCCGGGCGCCGGATTCGTTCAGCAGATAAACCCCTGCGGTTGCGGTGACGGCGATCATGCCTCCGCTCGGGTGAAGCGCCAGGAAGTGAATCGCCCGGTTCTCGAAGGAGGCGCCGCCGGGGATGGGGCGCAGCGTCCCACCCACGAGTTCGAGAAGGCCTCGCTCGAAGTCGCGCACAAAGAGCCGGCCGTCGACCAGATGCGTCGTATGAAAGGTATCATCGCTTCGCCAGACGTCGAGCGCGGAGCCGTCCCATCGGTAAATCGCGCGTTGCGTCTGAAAGTACGTGTACTGATCCGTCGCACCCGCGAACCAGACGGTACCGGTGCCGTCGACATCCGGACGCCGGTCCTGCTCGCGGAGCCGGGGGAGCAGCGACCGGAACGTGAGGCGACCCTTTTCCCCCGGCACGAGCACGCCAATGTCGTCGTTCGTACCGGCGTACATGCGACCGTCGTGACCGAGCGCCAGCGACCGTGCCGTTCCGATCGCAGCACCTTCGTCGGTTGAGTCGATCGGAATAGTGAGCCAGTGTTCGCCATCGAACATCTGGACGCCCCGATGACTCCCGGCAATGTAGAGGACGTGACTGGAATCCTGAGCGATATCCCATACCTGGCGTTCCGACGGCGTGGCATCCGGATCATAGTGCATCACCGGATGCGGCAGCCCCTGCGGATACGTGTCGCCGCCCGGAGACTGCGCGTTGACCGGGCGCAGCGTTGCCAGCACCAGAAGGAGGAGCGCCGCGCCCGCAGCCATCCACCGAATCAGCCGCCGCGGCGTGCGCGCACGCTCACCAGCCAGGACCGGCCGGCATCGCGGACGGTGACAGACTACCGACAAGATCCGTGGATCGGGCACGTGGACCGGGCAAGAGAAATGGGCGAGCGAAATCGTACGTCGCACCGGCCGAGCGATGGGCGCACGTCGTTATATGCGGGACGGCCGGAAACGTCTCTTCCTTCTCAGAAACCGACAACAAGAAGCAAAACGCCATCGCCGAGGCAAGACAAAACAATAAAATTCAATTTTATAGCGCAAAACTCCGCGATGCGGTTCCACCATAGAAAAACCGGCAGACCTCGACGTGGGATCTGCCGGTCGGAACCGCTTGCTGTTAATTCAACGCAGACGGATCGTCTACAGCGGGAGGTTGCCGTGCTTCTTCCGCGGATTGTTCACCACCTTGTTCTCCAGCATGTCGAAGCCGCGGATCAACCGCTCGCGTGTTTCGCTCGGCCGGATCACGTCGTCGATGTATCCATGCTCGGCCGCTACGTACGGGTTGGCAAACTTCTCCCGGTACTGTTTGATGAACTCGTCTTTCTTCGCCTGGGGATCGTCGGCTTTGGCAATCTCGCGGCGGTAGATGATTTCGACGGCTCCCTCCGGCCCCATCACCGCGATTTCGGCGGTCGGCCACGCGAGGTTGATGTCGCCCCCGATGTGCTTCGAGTTCATGACGTCGTAGGCACCGCCATAGGCCTTACGCGTGATCACCGTGATGCGCGGGACGGTCGCCTCACAGAAAGCATAGAGGAGCTTTGCCCCGTGCTTGATGATCCCGTTCCACTCCTGATCCGTTCCGGGCAGGAATCCGGGAACGTCTTCGAAAACGAGCAGCGGGATGTTGAACGCGTCGCAGAAACGGACGAACCGCGCCCCTTTGATCGACGCGTCGATGTCGAGGACGCCTGCGAGCACGGCGGGCTGGTTCGCCACGATCCCGACGGGACGTCCACCGAGGCGTGAGAAACCGGTGATCAGGTTTTCCCCGAAATCCGGCATGATCTCGAAAAAGTCCGCATCGTCAACGATGTGCCGCGCCACGTCCCGCATGTCGTACGGTTTGTTCGGCGAAGCGGGAACGAGCGTGTCGAGCTCGGACGCGTCCAGCGAGTTTTGCGTCTGCTCGCGCGGGCGCTTCGGCGGGTCTTCCTCGCAGTTCAGCGGGAGATAGCTCATCAGCTCCCGGATTCGGAGGAGGCAGTCCACGTCGTTGCTGCAGGTCACGTGCGACACGCCGCTCTTGCTGGCGTGCGTCCGGGCGCCGCCCAGATCTTCACTCGTAACGTCCTCCTGGGTGACCGTTTTCACGACGTGGGGCCCGGTCACAAACATGTAGCTCGAACCCTCGACCATGAAGGTGAAGTCGGTGATGGCCGGGCTGTAGACGGCGCCACCTGCGCACGGACCCATGATCGCGGATATCTGCGGGATGACGCCCGACGCGTCCACGTTCAGCTTAAAGATATCGGCGTAGCCCCCGAGGGACTTGACGCCTTCCTGGATGCGGGCACCGCCCGAGTCGTTGAGCCCGATGACGGGCGCACCGTTCTGCATGGCCGTCTCCAGCAGCCGCACAATCTTATCCGCGTGAGCGCGCCCGAGCGACCCACCGAACACCGTAAAGTCCTGGCTGAAGACGTAGACCAGACGGCCGTCGATCGTCCCGTGGCCGGTCACGACGCCGTCGCCGTACGGCCGGTTATCCTCGAGCCCGTAATCGCTCTCCTGGTGTCGGACGAAGGTGCCCATCTCGACGAAGGAATCGTCGTCGAGCAGGATGTCAATGCGCTCGCGGGCGGTCAGCTTGTCTTTGTCGTGCTGGCGCTGAATGCGCTCTTCCCCGCCCCCGAGTTGCGCGTCCGCGCGCCGGCGATCGAGGTCCTCGTGGAGTTCTTCGTGCGTCGCATCGGGCGGGACGCCGTTGGGAGACGGAGAGGTCTCGGTCGACGTTCGCGGCTCAGATTCGCTCATGGCAACGGGTCGGAAAGAAAAAGTCGGAACGGCGGGCCGGAGAAGCATGCATCAACGGTCATCTCGCGACAGCAGAGGGACCGGCCCTTTCGGACAGAAAAGTAGGCCCCAGCGGGAACGACGTCAATGAAAAAGAGGGGGATGTCTGAAGACGTCGATGTGCGAAGGGCAGGGGGGAAAGGGGGAGAGGGAGAAAGGGGCGATCGCTGGGCTGTGATCCTGATGGTCTGCTTGTATGTCTGTTGGCCCTCGGAAGCCCACCGTTGTGGTAGGGCCTGGGTATGATTCTGCGAACAGACGGTGATCGGGGTTCAGGTGATCGGGGGTTCAGGTGTTGACGCCTTCGCGTGCTCGTGCGCGGGGAGACGGCAACAGATTTTGTGTACGAGGGTAGGGGCGATCTCCTCATCCGACACGTCCCATCCACCGCTCACGATACAGAATCCTGACGCGTCACCGATCCTTCGCCTCAACGGTCCTTCGCCTCAACGAGCTAACGCATCAACGAGCCAACGATCCAATTCAATTTCCTTCACGAAAGCGTTGCTCCACGGCGTTTGTGAAGTGGACGGCGGCGTCGCTGTAGATGTTGATCTTGTGGGCGCGGAAGACGTCCCGGGCGATGATCTGCGAGGCCTTGCCCCAAGAGTCCGCGGTGTCTAGTCGGAGGAGGACTTGCTCGTAGTCGTCGAGGTCGCCGTCGAAGAGTTGTCGGACGAAGACGCCTCGCTGCGGGGGGTTGCTTTTCCCGAAGACGCTCTGCTCCAGTGCTTCGATGTCGGCCTTCTCGTTGTCGCTCAGCGACACCGGTTGGCCGGCGGGGGACTCGTTGGTCTGCGGCTTACGGCCGGTGGCGACGTCGCCCGACGGTGCGTCGTCGAACGGGTCGTCGGACTCGAACGGCGAGGAGAGGAACTCTTCCCGTGGCGCATCCGAATCCCGTGGCGCGTCCGAACGGCTACCGCCGGCTCCTCTCGAGCGCCGGTACTGCGCCCACAGGGGCTGGTCGCCACCGTCCGG
Source organism: Bacteroidota bacterium (assembly GCA_009908725.1). Lineage (GTDB taxonomy): Bacteria > Bacteroidota > Rhodothermia > Rhodothermales > Salinibacteraceae > Longibacter. Next base: position 8,676 of record JAAAOT010000381.1, read on the forward strand.
GGCTCCGTTTCCGCGACTCGAGCCGGAGCCCGGTCCCTGCCGAAATCGTTTCCAGAGCGGCGTGGCCCCGTCATCCGGCTGCCCGGCAGCAGGTGCTCCGAGTCCCCAGTCGTCTTCTTCCCAGGGTGCCGGGTCGGACGAGCGCAGCGGCTCCGCTTCGGGGGCGCGTTCGTCCGTGGTACGCTGCTCGGTGAGAATCCGGCGCAACCCGGAGGCCCCGATCCGCGACTGCCCGTCGGCTTCGAGTTGCTGCAGGCGACGGAGGGCCCGGTCATGCCCTTTGTCCTCAAAAAACCCCTGCAACGGCTGGATTGGCACCTCATCCCGCCCCGTCGCTGTCTCGGTAAGGTTCAGCAGCGGTTGCAGGAGATCCATCCACTGCTCCCGGGTGTACTCGCTGGTCAGGCGCTGGTCGATCTTCAAGAGGAAGCGCTGGAACGTGCTCCGGTCGAACGTATCCAGGTCTTTGCGCTCGGCATACGCCTCAACGGCATTCTGCAGGTACGTGTACGCCTCAAAGAATTGCATGCGCCACCGGATGCGGTCGAGCGGCAGTGCCCCCGTCTGTTTCCCGAACACGAAGTCCGTGAGGACCGGCGTTGGCTGGAGGAGATAGGCGCTGACGTAGCGACACGCCTGCTGCAGGGCTCCCGTCCACTCCTCTTCCGGGATGCGAGCATGGCGGGACAGAACGTCCTGCAGATCGGAAAGGGCTTCGCGCACACCTGGCGCGTCATACGCCACCCAGTCGCTACCGGCGCGACGAAGGCGACGGCTTTCATGCCGGCTCTGGTGCCGGAGCAACTGGAGCAGGAAGTGCCGGATCGGGTCCGGCATCGGACCGCGGTTTACATCGGGCCGAGCGTACGCCTGCTCGGGCGGGTACGACGACAGAAGACGCTCGTAGAGCGGGTCAGCGATGGAACGAGACATCGTGCGGCAGTCGGGAGCAGACAGAGGGAGAAACCGGCACTCGCCGGAATGAAACACCGGGTCCACCTAACGTACGCAGCAGGTAAACGTTTTTCAGCGCGCAGACTACCACACGGATTTCCGCCCTACAGTTCAACTTTCAGTCCCACGTAGGGCACCACCGGAAGCTGGTTGACGCGCCGCAGCTCGGCAAGGTCGAAGTAGAAAATATTTGACCGATCGTAGATGTTGATGGCCCCGCCCTGCAGGTCGAAGTCGGCCGCCCCCAGCGTGAAGGTGCGGCTGACGGACACGTCCAGGCGGTGGTACACCGGCAATCGCGCATCATACGGGCGGTCGAAAATAAACCGGGGCGAGCCGAAATCCTCCGACGGATCCTGTTCCAGACCGCGCTGGTCGATGAAGCTGTCGAACCCATACACCTGTGTGTAGGGAAGCCCGCTGCTGAACTGCCAGCCGATGTTCGCCTTCGCGAGGCCGAAGTCGTACTCGACGGTGGCGTTGACGCGGTGGCGCTGATCATGCGGGGGGTTGTATTCCTGGAATCCGCCCCCGAACCAGTCGCCGAAGTCCCCCTGCTGGGCTTCATATTCGACGACGCCGAAGCCATACCCGACGAAGCCGTAAAAATCGCCCCGTTCATACGTGGTCCGAACGTCGACCCCGAACGACCGGCCTTCGGCCAGCGTGGTGACGGTCGTGAACCGGCTCAGCGTACTCCACTTCGGAACGGGAAGGTTGCTGATCCAGCGATGATATCCTTCAACGGATACGTTCAGCCCCGGAAGAACCTGATCCGACACGCCGAGCAGCGCGTGGATGGACTGAGCGCGCTTGTCGTCGATCGGCGCCGGAACCCAGGCGGTGAAAACAGAGCCTGCGTCCCGTTCATCGCTGATCCCCTCGAACGTTTGCTGGTATAGCCCCGTCGCGAAGTTGATTGTCGGTCCGTTTTCCCCGAAGAACCGTGCCTGTCCGCGAAGGCGGGGCTCGATGCTCATCGGATAGGTGGTCGGCCACACGATCGCTACGCCGGGTGTGAGATCGATCGTCGATACCGGAGAGAACGTGACGCTCGAAAAGCCGCTGAACGTAAACAGTTCATCTTCTTCCACGTCGAAGACGCCGAAGCTCTCGCCCACGTCGTACGAGTACTGATTCACTTTCGCCGCGAGGCCCCAGTTCCACTCGGTGTTGCCGATCGGAAGCGTTGCGGAGAGGTCGGTATGGAAGCGGAAAATTTTGGCCGAACGGTCCCGGATGGCACCTGAACCGGTCGAGTTCTCGTAGCGGGACACGCCGCTCGTAACTTCGAAGAGCGAAGAGTTTTCCGGCACGAGGAGCACGCATCGGCCGGCCAGCACCCGGTTCTCGGCCTCGAACGTGTCGGCGCTTCGCGGATCGATCCGCCCCCGATCGTAGGACGACAGAAGCGAGACGCCGCATTGCGACCGTTCGCCGGAATCATGCAGCTTCAGGTAGAAGTCGTTGAACTTCAGCGGCACGTCCGTGCTCAGATACTGCGGCGCGGTTTCTTCCACGACCGACTGCCGGGCGGAAACGAGAAACGAGAACGAGTCCTCTACGAGGGGCCCTTCAGCCCGCAGCTCGACCAGGAACGGGCTCGCCGACGCCGCCGCGCCGAACTTCTTCTTGTTTCCCGGTCGCATCGTTACATCCAGAACGGACGAGATCCGATCGGAATACTCGGCCCCGAATCCACCGGCGTAGAAGTCGGCCGACGACACCATGTCTTCGGAGAAGATGGAGTAGAAGCCGATAAGGTGGAACGGATTGTAGACGAGCGTACCGTCCATCAGCACGAGGTTCTGCGATGGGGTGCCCCCTCGCACGAAAAGCTGCCCGCCGCGGTCGCCGACCGACACGACGCCCGGGATCGACTGAAGGTACGACGCGATGTCGCCCGTCGGGCTCGGCGTGGGGATACGCTCAATGTCGGCCACGCGGACCCGCTGCTTGCCTGCCTCCAGCTTGGCGCTTCCCCCTTCGGCCTCCACGGTGATCTCGTCCAGTTCCTGTGCGCTCGGCTCGATCTGGACGGACTTGGTCACATAAGAATCGGAGGTCTCCAGCCGCACAGTGTCGGTGTACGTCTGGTAGCCGACGAAGGACACGCGGAAGAGGTACGTGCCACGGCCCACGTCCTCCAGCCGGTAGAATCCATCTTCCCCGGTTGAGGCAGCGGTCACGAGCGAGCCGTCGAGCGTCGCGAGGACGACGTTTGCATCAACGAGACCGGTGCCCGTTTCAGCATTCGTGACGAAGCCGCGGAGTCCGACTGCATCCTGCGCCTGCACGGTGGGCACAAGCAGAAGCACCATCACGGCCAGGATAGGCGAAAACGAGGACATCCGGCGCGGGGCAGGTCGCATAGATGCTGGAGGGTTCAGGGAAAAACGCATAACAGAAAATCAGAAACAGAGGGTGGGCCGAAACGAGAGCCTGGGTCAAGGGCGACGCGGATGCGTGCTACCAGGCGCATCAATCACATTCCTGCTCTCGTCGCTCGTAGGGGACATCCACGGTGTTGGTCACGCTCGCGAAGACCAATCCGAGCCCACCGTCTACGTTGTCGTAGTTTCCGGGAAGAGAGACCGACTCGAAGTCTTCAAACAAGAACTCCGCTCCAGGAAAATCCGGGCCGACGGAGCCGTATCTTAGGATCACGTCATTGGGTATGGCTGGAGGCGGTAGCTCTTGCCCCTGAAACGCATCCCCCAGAATCTCGAGGGCGACTCCCTGAAGATCGCGGGTCGCATCGACGAAGTAGCTGGCCTGCTTGTCGATGTCATTGTCTGCAGCGAAGTCGTTCAACTTCGGATACGTACCGACCACCGACGGAGTGATATAGACCGGCGTGAGCAGCCCGATTCGATCGCCCTGTCGAGGCTCAATTTCGACCGAGAATCCGGTGGGGGTTCCCGGCAGCATGTCTGTCGTGTCGCCGCAAACACGCATCGAATCCATGGACAGCGTGGGCAGGCCCTTCGGCGTGGTGAACTCCGCGCTGGCACGGGCCCCGTCGGGGCTTTGAATATCGACGCGATACACGGTCGACGAGTCGATCGAGCCGTCGAACACGAAATTTCGGACAACGCGTTGTTCGGAGAAGACCAGATCCTCCGGCTCCATTGAGAAGACCTCTCCGTTGGACGTATTCGTCAGCTCGACCGTGAGCTTCGGATCCTGCGGCACGCGGCTCGACAGTGAGTCCCGCAAATCCTCGACCCGAAGGACGTGGCGCGTGTCGGCGACGTTAAACTGGCCGAACACCGAGAATCGGGTATCGGACTCCACAAACGGGCTGATAGCAGTGTCGCACGCTCCGAGCGTGCCCGTCATGATCAGGGCAAACAGCAGGAAGGCAAGCGATCGGCCGGAAGAAGGGTACGGGCTCATAGAGCGCGGAAGTAGCGAGATGGCATACAGCGAGTAAAAACAGGCAAAGAGCCTGAGTGACAACATCCGGTCGTTCGAACGCGCGGTAAACTCTGGAATCGCGCACGAATTCCGGCGGGCCACCGCCGACCGGGGTTCTTCATCGTATTGCAATATTCATGGTCGGCCGCTGGACCGCATCGGTCACGGTTCAATGACGTCGCAGGTAGGCGCCTCCCCCCCGACGCGAAGTAGCCGGGATGTGCGCGCCGAGCTGAACACGGCACCAAATCCCTTCTCCACCGTCGAAAGCTCGGGCGAAGCACGCACTTCCAGGTTTCCGCTGACGTAATCCGGCCCCGGCCAGCCTCGGTTCGATGACGCCACTTCCAACAGGATCGCATCGGGAATCGGGGCCGGCCGGCCGGCTGGACAGGGGGTAAGGCTGCGGTACTGCACGCATGCCAGGTCTTGCTGCGGCCGGATGATGACGTCCACGGAGTCGGTCACCTCCTGCTGCTGGTACACCCGTTCGAGTGTTCGAATCGTGAAGCGTTGCCCGATCGCAAAGTAGATGACGCGGAGCTCGCTCAGTTCATCCGTACCCCGCGTCGATACACGAACGCGAAACGGTCGCGGCTGCTGCGCTCCGACCTCCGGATCCAGGCACGTCGTCACGGCATTCGGCGCCTCCACGACTGGCGGACCAGCGGGCGTCCGAAAGATGGTCCGTGCCGTCTGCCCGCTCACCTCATCCTCTACGGACAACTCATATGGCGTATCGAGCAACAGGTCGTTCGGCACCACCATGTTGTAGACCGCACGGTCCTCTACCGAATCCAATCGGACCGGCATCTCCGAGGCCGTCTGCCTCTCAACATTCGTCAGACGCGCTCGCAGTTCGTCCTTCGCGTTCGCACCGCTCGGGACCCCGTCGCGCAACCGCGTCACCCGGACCTGCGACGTATCCCCGGGCGATGTGACATCGATCCGCCCGAAAAGGCTAAACTGATCCGAACTGTCCTTGTAGGGTTGAATCGACGTGTCGCAGCCAAGCACCGACAACGCGAGGACGACGCACAGAAGCGTCGGCGTGATGCGGGATAAAGGGTGGTGCGCAGGAGTCGGCACAGTGGCACAGCTCATCGGAAGTGGAAAACCGCATGACTCCGAAACCTCGCGGCTCCAGCGACAGCCTCCACGCAGGATACACGCAGGAAAGCGGGACGCGAACGCGGCAGTGTGGGGACGCCAGAAGAGGAAGTATCCTGACCGCCGATCTCCAGCAGATACGGCAATCGGCCTGGCCTGCACGCATCATATGAAATTGACCCTAAAGAAGCCAGAGGCAGACATCGCCCGACGGCCCGACCCCACAGCAGTCAAACAGAAAGACGTCGCCCGCACTCCTTCAGGCAGCGTTGCATGCGTGTTACTTACGCGCGTAGCGCCGACGTTGACCATCGACACTACTGTGAAGATTGTGTGCGCCAGGTCCCTTCTCGGGCCAGCGCCACAAGCGGGCACCGGCGCCGCCCGGTGACACGGCACGGCCGCGTGTCCGGCATGAATGCGTTCTGTCTTCACGTGGACCGACTCGTCCACGGTTGGATGTGCACGAAGCGCCGTCTATCTTTGGTGATCGAATGAGACCGTGCGGACTCAGTACTGTCGCACGTTTCACCCTCGCCCTCACTGCGCGCCCTTCGAGAGCCCTCTGGCTGTGGACGCCGCCCCTCACCTTCCGTCACCGACCCGACGCGCCTCATCGGCCACGAGCCGGCTGGCGTATGTCCTGCTCCTCGGCATCATGATCTATGTTGCCGCGCTCCTTGCGGGGGATGCCACGCTGGACGGACGGCGCGTTGGACTCCGGATGTGGGCGTTATTGTCGGCAGGGGTTTTCGCCGTGGCGGCTCCGAACGTGCTGGCCCCGGACCCTCACGCGCCATTAATGCAGCTCCTGAACCGGTCGCCGGGGCAGCTGTTGCGCCAGCAGCTCAGCCGGTGGGGAGCCGTCCTCGCACTCTTTGTCCTGCCCGTCTGGGTGCTCGCCTTCTTCGACACGACGTCCCCGGCCGCCGGGCTCACGGCCAAGCTCTCGCTCGCGGTGCAGGCCACGATCGTAGTCCTGGCCACCGGCCTGTATGCCTTCGACGTGTATGCCACCATCGGCCGGCTGTCGCAGGACTGGCACGAGGGCAAGCGGGGAGGATGGTACCAGAGCGTCAAGACATCGGGCTACGGGTTCGATGTGCCCATGGGCCTGGTCCCCGCGCTCTTCGCGACGGTTCGTTGCTTCGGGGCAGGCATTGTCGTCATTCTCGCCGCCGCGACGCTCTTCGGCATGGCGCCGGCCGCCGCCTGGATCCCGGGCGCCGCCTTCCTGATCTGGAGCGGCATTCGCATCGCTCGTCACCGCCCGGCGTTCGACCGGCATTACTACCACACAAACGCCTTCTACGACGAAGTGCTGGGCGGCGGCAGCGTTGGCCCCTCCACCCGCGACCCGGTGGAAATCGACAGTCTGTACTGGATTCCGCACCGGTTTCGGCCGGCGGCGTGGATCAGCCTCCGACAGCTCGACCGCCGTCTTCCCCTTGGCCGACTCGTGGCACTCGGGCATGTCATCTTCTGGATTCTGCTGGCGCAGGAGGCTGCGCCGGCCGCTATCACGTCAACCCTCCTCCTCATCGTCGGCATGCAGAACGGCGTGATCGGCCTGCTGGCCGGCGAGCGCATGTCCGCCCCCACGTTGCAGCTCACCCTCCACTCCCCGCTTCACTGGTGGGGCGTGCGCACCCTCGCCAACCTGCGGTGGCTGGCGCCGCTCCTGGCGAGCCTCGCCCTCGTCGCCACGGTAAGCGACGCCATGCCGTGGTCCAGTCTCGCCGTGTGGGCGGCAGTCGACATCGTCGCCGCCACCGTCGCTGCGGGGCTCACGACCGTCGCCGTGGAGGGCCGCACGCGCCGCCAGTATCGATAACGGCCGCCCCCGCGCATTCGCCGCTGACTTCCCCTCGCTTTCGTCCTCCATGCTCGTCCTCGACTCCGTTACGAAGCAGTACGGCCAGCACGAGCCGGTCATCCGCTCGATGTCTCACACCTTTGAGCCGGGTACGCTGACCATGCTCGTCGGACCGAATGGAGCGGGCAAAACGACGCTGCTCCGGATGCTGTCAGTCCTTGCCTATCCGACGTCCGGAAGCGTCCACTACGACGGCCTGGACATTCACGACACGCCGTATCGGTACCTGAAGCACGTCGGCGTTGTGCACGCCGAGGCCGGACTGCCGGAGCACCTCACCGCGGTTGAGCTACTGGAATGGGTTGCCCGGAGTCGCTACACCTGGGACGCCGGTGGCGCCGGGCGCATCGGCGACCTCGACGATCGGCGGGTCAACCTGCTCGGCACGTACTCCAGCGGCATGCTCAAAAAGGTGCAGATCGGCGCCGCCTTCATCGCCCAGCCCGAGGTGGTTCTGATGGATGAACCGCTCCGCTCGCTCGACCGCGCGACGACCGAAGCCACCATCGGCATGGTGGAAGAGTTCGTCCACGACGGCGGCATCGGCATTGTCGCTTCGCACTTAGACAGCGAACTGCGCGACCTTGCCACGGAGATCGTCACGATGGGGGAGCCGGAATAGAACGTCTTGCCCCGGGCGTACGCCGCTCACTACGAACGGCGGTGGCGCCACCTCCGGGCACCACCGCCGTCTGAATCGTCCCATCTGCCGTGCAGGTCGTCAGCCGCGGGCGGCCAGTTCAGCAAGCTGATCGATCGTCTCGATCTCTGCCTCTCCGTTCTGGATCTCGTCCCACGTGGGATAGTCCGTGTAGCCCTCGGCTCCGCCGTTATAGAAGGTGCTCTCGTCCGGTACGTTGACCGGAAGCCCCTCTCGAAGCCGACGCGGAAGATCCGGATTGGCGAGGAACGATCGCCCGAAGGTGACGGCGTCAGCGTAGCCGGACTCGACCGCGTGGCTCGCCGTTTCGCTGTCGTAATTACCGTTCGCGATCAGCACTCCCGCAAACACATCGCGGATCGCGGAGAAAACCTCACGGACCTCTCCATCCCCGGTGACCGGCGGTTTCGGGTCCGACGGTTCGACGAGATGCAGGTAAGCCAGACCGGCCTCGTCTGCGACGCGGGAAGCCGCTGTGAACGTCTCCACCGGCGTATCGTCCGACATCGAGTTGAAGCCGGACAGCGGGGACAGGCGAAGGCCGACGCGTTCTGCTCCCCACACATCAACGACGGCATCCACGACTTCCTGCAGAAAACGGAGCCGGTTTTCGAGCGAACCGCCGTAGCGGTCCGTTCGCTTGTTGGAGCCGGATCGGAGGAATTGATCGATCAGGTAGCCGTTTGCGCCGTGGATTTCCACCCCGTCGAATCCAGCTTCGAGGGCCCGCTCTGCGCCGCGGCGGTACTGCTCGACCACGTCGGCGACCTCGTCCGTTTCGAGCGCATGCGGCGTCTCGAAGGGCTTCATCTCCATGTTCGCTGTAAGCGTTTCCCCTTCCGCTGCGATGGCGGACGGCGCAACCGGCTTTTCTCCGCCATGATACGAAGAGTGAGATATGCGCCCGACGTGCCACAGCTGAAGCACAATTCGGCCATCGGCCTCATGCACCGCGTTCGTAACGAGCTTCCACCCGTCCACCTGTTCGTCGCTGTGGATTCCGGGCGTGCGCGGGTACCCCTGCCCTTTCGGTGCGACCTGCGACGCCTCCGTGACGATGAGCCCGGCGGATGCCCGCTGCCGGTAGTATGTGGCATTCATCTCGCCCGGCACGTTGCCCTCCCCCGCCCGGTTGCGCGTAAGTGGTGCCATCAGCACGCGATGAGGCAGGGAGAGCTCGCCGGCTTCGAGAGGACGGAATAGAGGGGATGTCATACAATCTGCGATTGGGTCCGTAGTTCAGCGCAAGGTCGGTACCGGGCCATGTGAGCCGGCTCATTTCTTCCGTCCGTGCAATCTCGGTACGGAACGATCGTTCCAGAATTGGGCGTAACGGTGTTGTATTCCGCCGAGATCGCCGGTGGACCGTCCGGCATCAGGCCTCCGCTAGGACCGAGAGGGTCTGATCGATGACATCCTCCAGCACGGCCTGATCCGGTCGTAGCTGTGATGTCACGTGGATCCCTCGGTAGGCATTGGCCAGAAACCGCCCGGCCGCGACCGGATCCAGGGCGTCGTCAATTTCCCCGGCGGTCTGCCCTCGGCGCACCGCCATGGCGAAGGCATTTTCCATCCCCTGAAGACTTGCCGCCGTGCGCCGCCCGATTTCCTCGTCGCACCGTGCGCGCTCGACCGTAGCATTGACGACGAAGCAGCCCCGGCCGTCGTCGTCCGAGCAGGCGACGCCCGCCTCCTCGAACACCCGTCGTATGCATGCAAGTGGCGACGAACCGTCGTCGAGGCGCTCCACCAGCTCGCGCGTTTCGCGATTCCGGTACCGGTCCAGGGCGGCCAGATACAGGTCGTGTTTGCTACCGAAGGTCTCGTAGAGGCTCGACCGGCTCAGGCCCGTGGCCTCCACAAGATCCTGAACACTCGTTCGCTCGTACCCTTCTTCCCAGAACTGACGCATCGCACGATCGAGCACGGCGTCGGGATCGAACTCTTTGGTCCGGGGCATAAGAACGCGAGGGTTACTGAGGGTACGACATCGGACGCGCCGGGAAGGCCGATCTCGAAGCACACGACGTGTCGGCACACGCCATATGAACATTCCAGACATCCCGGCCTATTTTGCCGTATGCGTACCGGCAGGACGAAACGGTCGTTCCATACCATTCATTCCAGAATCGACTTGCTTGCATCGGTCCAGCCGATCGACTTTCCTTCCCTGTTTTCAAACGAGGACGCTCCATGAGCACATCATCGTCAACCCCGTGCATCCTGATGGTTCTCACGTCGCACGAAGAACTCGGCGACACCGGCAACAAGACCGGATTCTGGCTTGAAGAGCTCGCCGCACCTTATTATGCGTTCGTCGATGCAGGCGCGAACGTGACGCTCGCGTCACCGGCCGGAGGACGTCCCCCGCTTGATCCGTCGTCGGATGAGGACGACGCGCAAACCGAGGCCACGGAGCGGTTCAAGTCCGACACCGAGGCACAGAATCGGCTGGACAGCACCACGCAACTGTCCGACATCGACCCGGCAGACTACGACGCCGTCTTCTTCCCCGGCGGACACGGCCCGATGTGGGACCTGGCGACCAGTGACACGGCGGCGAAGCTCTTGTCCCGCTTCTTCGAAGACGGAAAGCCCGTCGGAGCCGTCTGCCACGGTCCGGCCGTCTTCACCAGCCTTCCTCCGCAGGACGCGCGGAAATACCTCGGCGACAAGACCCTGACGGCGTTCACCAACACCGAGGAGGCGGCTGTGGGCCTCGCCGATGTCGTGCCGTTTTCGCTGGCCGACGAGCTTCGGGAAATCGCTGCAGGCTTCGAGCACGGTAAAAACTGGGAGTCGTTCGTCATCATGGACGACAATCTCGTGACCGGGCAGAACCCGGCGTCATCCGCTCCCGCGGCCCATGCCCTGCTCGAACTTCTCGGCGTGACGTCGAACTAACATCGCCCACGCGACGTGAGCGTCTCGCACGACGGAACGCTTCAGCAGCACTCTGCGCCCCGACCGCCGTCAGGTTCCGTCGGGGCGTTTCGTGTGCGGGGATCCGCGACCGGGGACCGCATCCCACGGACCGCTTCGCAGCGATAATGCCCTCTCCTCTGCGGCGGCATCTCCGCTGAGGTGACATTGGCCTCCTGCCTGAACTGCAACCGCCTGCGCCGTTCGGCCGGCGGCGTACCTATCGTCCCCCCTCCGCGCGGACCGTCCCGCGGGACGCCACCGGCGCACGTCGCCTCATCCGATGGCTATCGCCGCAGCGGACTTTGCTTTTTAAATAGCTCATTTGAGGCAAAACGAAACAGCTGCCAGCTTCAGCCCATCCATCCCCCGATATACCGCCGAGAAGGGTGGCGCACCCGGGCGCGCCGCAGGATGAGCCGTGAACGCAGACTATACGAGCCTTCGTGCGTCAACGGAGATACGGGGAAGCGCGATACTTACGTCGGCGAGATCGCCAATTGTGCTTGGCGGCTTGATCCCCTCACTGTACCATGGTGCCTGCGCTGCCGAGACAGCTTCCCTCGTCCGGGGACTCGCGGGCACCGCTCACCACGGCAGCGCCCCGACGCCGTTCATTCCGTTTCAGCGCCTTCACGCCCCTTAGATCCACGTATAGCATCACAACACCATGGGACAGCAGCAATTGATTCTCCTCGTACTTGCAACCGTGATCGTCGGCCTTGCTACGGTCGTCGGCATCCGTGCCTTCTCTGAGAACTCCGCCAAGTCCAACGCCGACGCGCTGATGCAGGACGCGGTGCGGATGGCAAGCGACATTCAGGCGTGGGTGCAGAAGCCCGCTCCGTTCGGCGGCGCGGGAGACGGCGAGGACTGGACGGCTGCCACGCTCGCGGACATCGGCTATCCGCTCACGAGCGGTAATTACGAAAACCTGAATGGTACGTTTACGCTCTCCAGCGGCCTGATTACGGGGACGCACGATGCAGACGGGGACGGGACGGTTGATCAGGAGGTCCAGGTTCGGGTCTGCGGCCTGCGCGATACCGATATCGTCGGCGCCATTATGCAAGTGGGCGCACAGTCGTCCGGTGCCACGGCTCCGGCGTGTGCGGCAGCCACACCCTAACGTCGCGCCGGTCTTCCGCAGCGGAGCGCGAGAGAATCAGTATGCGGCAGTTCCCTGCGAACCCCGTCCGGGATCCGTCCCGAGGCGGGGCCGCGCCGCGGATGTAGTCCCCTGATCGCGCTCCGTTCCTTGCCTGACCCGCACCTCCCTCATGCCCGTTCGCGAATATCGATTTAGCGGCGTAAACACGATGGGCGAGCCCGTCCGCGGGACCGTCTTCGCGCCAAGTCGGCGTGCCGCCACGAAGCGGATCGAGGACCTGTCGGAGAAGCATCGATTTCGCACGGACGAGGTCCGGCGGCGTCGCACCTTTCTTTACAAGGTGAGAAACGCATCCGGTCGTCTTGCGCGGGGCGAGCAGAAAGCCTACAGCGCGGACGAAGTCCGAAACGCGCTCGAGCGGATGGGGCTGGAGGTGATCAAGGTCGAGCGGAAGCTGCTAGACCTGCAGCCAAAGCCGTCGAGCACCGACATCGTCATGTTCGTGCGTCTGGCGGCCAACATGCTTCGACGGCAACTGCCGTTCGACGAGATCCTGACGCTCCTGGCGGCCGACTCGTCGAGCAAGCCGCTCCGGCAGATGATGCGGGACCTGCAGACCGACCTGAAAAGCGGGATGAACGCGCAGAATGCGTTCATGAAGCACCAGCACGTGCTGGGGAAATTCACGGCCTACATGCTCGGCCTCGCCGCATCGAGCGGCAACATGGCGGACATGTTCGAGTCGACCGCCCGGTATCTCGAGCGCAAGGACGAGTTTCAGAAAAACGTCCGCAGCGCCCTCATCACGCCGGCGATCACGCTTTTTGCGACGATAGCGGCCTTCGTCTGGTACGTGTGGTACATCATTCCGTCGTACGCGGGCCTGTTCGCAAATTACAACGTCACGCTCCCCCCGCTCACGCAGGCATCCCTCTCGTTCGCCGGCTGGATGGATGCGAACTGGCTGTGGGTATCGGGTGTGCTGGCTATTCTCGCGGTGGCCGCCGTCGCCTGGTCGCAGACCACGCGCGGGCGCTTTCTCATCCACAAGCATATGCTCCAGATCCCGATTCTCGGGTCGCTCCTGCACAAGCTCAACCTGGAGGTCTTCTGTCGCGTGTTTGCCGTGCTCTACAGCGGGGCCGGCGAGAACGAGGAGGTGATGAACATTGCCGCCGAGGCCACCGGCAACACCTATATCGAGCACCAGATCAAGACGATTACGGTGCCGATGATGATGGCGCGAGGCACCGACCTGATCGAAGCGATGCAGGCCTCGGACGTTTTCACGCGGATGACCATCGCCCGCTTCCGCTCCGGCTCCGAGACGGGCGCCGTGCGCGAGAGTGCGGAAGAAATGGCCGACTTCTACGAAAAGGAGACGTCGCTGAAGCTCGCGCAGACCGTGGAGACGATCAAAACCGGCGTCGCCATCGTGATCTCGCTCATGGTCGCGCTGCTGACCATCATCTCCGCGGAGTCGGCGCTTATCCAGCCGAGCAGCACGGACATCATGATGAACCGATGACACTGCGTTCGACTCCCGCCTTTGCCCGACCGTTTCCGCCGACATGGATGCACCCAAGTACCGTCTGAACACGATCCTTGACGTCGCAAAGGCGAACGGGGATGCGACCGAGGTCGAACCGGCCGCCGACCCGGCCATGGTTTCTGCCGACGCGTCAACCGCTCGGGGCGCCACCGAGACCGAATCGCCCGGAGACCGGACCCGGCTACCCGACGGAGCCCTCAGAGACCGAGTCGTGATGCGCCTTGTGTCGGACGGCGCGATCAGTGTCCTGCATGCGCGTGAGGCGGTCGACCTCTGGGAGCGGCAGCAGGAGACTGAGATGTTGTGGCGGGTTCTCGCCCGACACCCGCGCGTGGACCGGGAGGCGGTGTTCGCAGAAGCGGCGTCGACGTACGCATTCGCCGCCGAGCCCGTCGGCACCGGCGACGATATCGACATCGACTTCGTCCGCCATATCGTCGAAAGCCTGGACGGCGACCACCAGGACCGGATGCTCGCCTTTCGCCTCCTGCCCGTCCGGTACGAGGCCGATTCGCGCCGGGGCATCCGAAAGCTGATCTTCGCCACGCATGACCCGATGAAGCCGGAGGTCTTTCACCTCCTGCAGGACATCGGCATCCAGCACTTCGAGCTTCGATACGCGGCGGAGACCGACGTGGCGACGCTGCTGGATGAGCTGTTCCCCCGTCGCAACGAGTACCTCGAACGGATTCAGGCGGATGAAGACGCGCAGGCCTTCGACCTCGGCGCGAGCTACCAGGAACGTGGATCGCGCCTTGTCGACGAGGATGAGCTGGAAGCTGAGATCAACCGCTCCGCCCTCATCAACCTGTTTGAGGCCACGCTCGTCGAAGGCGTTCGCGGCGGCGCGTCCGACATCCACATCTTCCCCAACGAGCGGCGCCAGACGGAATTCCACATGCGCGTGGACGGTGTCCTGACGCTGTGGCACACGCAGGACAAAGTCCATCCCGAGTCCATGCTTGCCGTCGTCAAGGACCGGTGCATGAACGTCGACCGGTTCGACCGCGACGCCGCCCAGGACGGGTATATCCAGCGCACGGTCGACGACAAGCTGATCCGGTTCCGCGTGTCGATTCTCCCAATTGCGACCTCGGACCGGGAGGTCAAATCCGAAAGCATCGTCATCCGGATTCTGGATGACTCGAAAGTGTTCACGGATCTGTCCGCGATCAACCTCCACCCGGTCGCCCTCAAGCGATTCGAGCGGGCGATCAGCCAACCCCATGGCATGGTCATCATGACCGGACCGACGGGGTCGGGGAAAAGCACGACGCTGGCGGCAGCGCTCCACGGCGTCATCAGCCCGCAGCGCAACGTGCTGACGATCGAAGACCCGGTCGAGTACATCATCCGCGGGGCGCGACAGATCAAACTCGGGCCCCGGCTCAACCTTGAGGGGGCGCTGCGATCTATCCTGCGCCACGACCCGGATGTGGTGATGGTCGGGGAGATGCGTGATCGCCCCACAGCCGAACTCGCGATCAAGCTCGCTAACACGGGTCACCTTACATTTTCAACCCTTCACACGAACGACGCCCCAAGTGCGGTCAGCCGCCTGTTCAAGATGGGCATCGAGCCGTTTCTGATCGGATACGCCATCAACCTCGTCGTCGCGCAGCGACTTCTCCGGAAGCTGTGCCCGACGTGCCGGGAGGTGGACCCGGATCCCGACCCGGTGCTGCTACAAGAACTCGGCTTCTCAGATGATGAGATCGATTCCATCACCCTTTACCGGCCCGGCGATGAGTCGTCCTGCCGCACGTGCAACGGCCAGGGCTACAAAGGTCGCCAGGCCATTGCCGAAGCCTTGTATTTCAGCCGGGAAATCCGCCACCGGGTCGTCGACGCCGGCGACTCGATCGATGAAGACGGCATTCGCAGCCTCGCCATCCGGCAGGGCATGATGACGCTGCAGGCCAGTGCCCGCGAGGTGGTGAAGCGCGGCGAAACCTCCGTCGATGAAATGATTCGCGTCGTCGCCAGCGAATGACCAGCGACCGTCGCGCTTCCCCGAAGCCGCCATGCACCTTCTGTACTCCCTCATCGCCCTGATGCTCGTCGGCGTGCTCGCGCTGAACTCGATGCGCACGGCCACGCATGCGGAGCAGCGGATTCTCAGTAATGAGATCATGACGCAGGTCACCGGCGTGGCCGACGAGGTCTTCGATCACGCCGCCGGCTACTGGTTCGACCACGCGGTCGACGAGTCCCGGTCGGCCATTCAGCCCCCGATCTTCCCGCTGATCGAGGCGCATCAGACGAACCTTCTGACCACAACGAGCGACGTGCCGGGGGCTACGGTCGACGGCTGGGGCGGCTGCACCGATGCGATTTATGCGCTGGATACAAACATGGGCCAGCGTCGGCTTCAAAATACCGCGCGCCCCCTCACGTGCGACGACCTCGACGACCTCCACGGCCTGTCGATCGAAGTGGAGCGAGACGGCCTCACGTACGACGTCACCGTCGCCGTGGAGTACGTGCTCCCGACCAACCCGACCGTCGTGTCGTCCTCTCCGACCTTCACGAAACGAGTGACGCTGACGATCACGTCGGCGGACTACGAAATCGGCGGCAGCCCGCTCGAAGTGGTGCTCTCCCGCGCATTCATGTACGACCGTGTGACGGGCACGTGACCCATGCCGACTGCTCCGCCCAAACCGGCAGGTTGAGCCGGACTTTCTGAGACTGCGAGATGAGCATCTGGATTGAATACATATCGGCGTTTGCCGTCGCCTCCTTCGTCGCGGTGACCCTGTTCGTCGTTCAGTTTCGCTCGCAGGAGGTGTCGATCGACAGCACGCAGTACCGGTCCGTCAAAACGGCGGCTGTGGACGTTGTCGAGATGATCGAGAGCGACATGAAAAACCTCGGCGGCCAGCATCCCTCGAACTCGGCCCTCACGACGTTCGGCCTTCCCGGCGGCGCTGCATTCGGGATCCAGAGCGCGCCGGACACGACGAATGTGCCGCACACCTTTCGCTTCTACGCGCCACGACAGCGAGGCGCGGCGCCGAGTGTCATCCGGTACGAATGGGCCGTTGAAGACAGCATCCAGCTATCGGATGGCACGCAGCGTCCCCTGTACACCTTCCGGCGATTCGTGGACGGGAGCGTCGACGGCGAAAGCAACGGCGTGCTGACGAAACTCTCGTTCAACCTGTTGGAGTCTGCAGGCAATGCGATCACAAACCTCGACCAGACTGAGCAGGTCTTTGTCGAAGTCCGCGCCATCTCCCCGCTCGGCCGCAGCCGGACGGTCGGGGAGACGCGCTGGTCCAGCACGTTTCGACCGCATGCCCTGACCATTCACCGGTAGGCGCGCTCCCGCCGCCATCACCTTTCCCTCGTTATGGAACGGATCGTTCTCTTCCTGGTGCTCGGCGCCTTCCTCACGGGTTCGATGTACACGTTGAACGTGGAGTCGAATACGCGCGACGCGGACGATGCGCTCCACCGATACCAGTATAAGGAACTGGCTCGGGACGCGGCCCTCGCCGGGCTCCGTCGCACCGTCGCGAGCCTCGCCCGGGATGCCCATACCCCCTGGAACGGGCATGATACGTACGATCTCGGCCGGACGCCTTACGGGGACGGAGCGTACGAGGTCAACGTCGAAACTGTTGCCGGCCAGGCCGACACCGTGGACGTTTACGTGCTCGGCATGTACGGGCCGGATTCTATCCGCATCGACGCCCGGTACGAGCGCGCCCAGGACCTCGGCGGCGTCCCACCCGCCTTCCGATCCGTAATTCTGACGGACGATCTCCTTCAGGTTCGTGGCGACATCACGGTCACGACCCTGGACCCCGGGCTGAACGCCAACATCCACACCAACGGCGAGCTACGGACGAACGGCAACGCCTTCATCGTCGAGGGATACGGCACGTATGCCGACGCGAGCAACACCAGCCAGCCCGACAATTTTCAGCCGCGGATCGACTACAACGGCCCGGAAAGTAACGTCCTACAAGTCCCGGAGATCACGCTGCCGGACGCTCGCCTCGATAGCAGCGACGCGGATGTTCACTGGGTGGACACGGACAACTGGCCAGACCTCGTACTCGAACCGGACCCGGGCTACCCGACCGCCGTCCTCAACATCCAAAACGAGATCTACGGCCCCGGCGGCTTCTGCACTGACGGTCGGATCCCGCCGAGCGTGTGCTGGCCCGACGGCAATCCGGTCCTCGGGGACACAAAGGCCTTCGTGTGGTGGGTCGCGGGCAACATCGACATGACCAACGTGCAGGTGCAGGGCAACGTCGTCCTGTACGCCGACGGCTACCGAACGATCAACGGGACTCCCGACGCGGCCCCCGGCGCCGGTCTGCTGCTCGAGAACGACATCACCGGCGGCCTGACCGCGAATGACCAGACCCAGCTCATGCTGCGGACGGCCGGCGAGGTTCATGTTCGCGGAAACGACCGGATCACCGGAAGCATCTGGGCCAACGCCGACGTGACGTTCTACGGCACACCGGACTTCTACGGCAACGTCCTCGCCCCGGGCGCACGATTTGAAGGCCGCGGCGACTTCACGCTGACGTACGCCGCCCCCTCAAAACTGATCACCACCCCCGGCTACCGCAACGACGACCCGATCGGCCCGGTGCTCATCGGCTACGCGGAATGGGACGAAGAGCATCTGCCTTAAAGTTCAAGGTTCAGAGTTCAAGGTTCAGAGTTCAAGGTTCAGAGTTCCGGGTTCTGGGTTCCGGGTTCTGGGTTTTGGGTTTTTGAAGTCGTCATTCCCAACTCCCCATTCGCAATTCGTCATTCGCAGTTCCCCATTCGCAATTCCCCATTCGTCATTCCGCTTCGATCTGACCTCAGCCGGTGGATGAGTTCACTGCGCCGGAAGCTACATTCATGTGGCCATTTCGTTTACACGGATGCGAGGGTTCGGCGCATCGATCTTTCGTTTCGGGATTGACGCCTTGAGCCCCGGGGATACGATACTTTCGACACGTCCTGTCCAACCATGGGGGCGTTCTCCTGACTCTTCTTTTCGCACCCTCGCTGTGAATGCTTCCCCGCCGCCCGTTTCGAGTAGTGAGACGGCGCCGCCCACCCATGCAGGATCGACCGCGATTCACGTTCCGGATTCGTTCGTCGACCTGGCGCGGTCAGCCCCGGAGGATTTGTCCGGGCTCCGGCGGATCCGCTGGCTCGGCCGTCGCCTTGACCGGCTGCCGGACACGGATCGGCGACAGGCGAAGGACGACCTCGACGCGCTCGCGGCACACATGGTGACACTGCACGCATCCGACCTCGATCTCGGTGGTCCGGCGGCGGCGCATCAGGTCTGGTTTCGCGTCGACGGACGCAAACAGCCGTATCCGGACATAGGCACGTTCGACCTTGCGGCCACGGACGTCTGGCTCCTCAGCATTCTGGCCGACCACCAGCGCGACACATTGCTGCACCGCTTCAGCGTCGACTTCGGCCATAGCCTTGCGGTTCATCCCGACGAACCCGATCGCCGGTTTCGCGCCACGGTCTACTTCGACAACCAGCACGTGGCTCTCGGCATGCGGCTGCTGGCGTGGAAGCCCCGTCCGCTGCGATCGCTCGGCTTTCACCCGCTCGTCGAGCGCGGCTTTCTGTTCCGGTACGTGCGCGACGGGCTGACGCTTTTCACCGGCGTTACCGGCTCCGGAAAAAGCACCACGCTGGACGCAATCGTGGACGCCAACAATGAGGACGCGGCGGCGCATATCCTGATCGTCGCACAGCCGCTGGAGTTTATTCATACATCGAAAAAGTGCATCATCCGCCACCGCGAGGTAGGCACAGATGTCCAGAGCTTCGTCGACGGCATGGTGCAGGGGCTTCGGCAAGACCCGGACATCGTCATCGTCGGGGAAATGCGTGACTCGGAAACGATCTCCACCGCGATGGAAATGGCAGACACCGGGCACAAGGTGTTCTCGACACTTCACACCGGGAGCGCGATCGAAACCATCGACCGGATCGTCGCCGAATATCCGTCCGAGGAACAGCACCGCGTCCGGAACCGCCTCGCCGACGTGTTGCGCTGCGTCGTTTCGCAAAAACTGCTTCCCTCAATCGGCGGCGGCCGGACGCTCGCCAAGGAGGTTCTCTGGATGACCCCAGCCTCTCGCGCGGCCATCAAAAACGGCAACGTGCCCGAAATTTACCAGATGATGTGGCAGGGGCACGACCAGGGGATGATCACGCTTGAGCAGAGCCTCGCGCGCCTCGTCCGGCGCGGGGAGGTGGCCACGGACACCGCCCTGAGCTACGCCAACAACAAACGCCGCCTCCTCCACATGCTGAGGTCTTGACGCCTCGCTTCCGCTTCTTCCGCCCGAACTGGTATTCTCGATGTCTGCACCCGACCCCTCGCCCGTCCTCGGCGTATCGCTCACGCCGCATACCATTGAAGCGGTGCTGCTCCGCGCGGTGGAGGGGCACCCCGTCATCGTCCGCCGGTTCGCACGGCCCCGACCGCGCGTCGGTGAGCCGTCGCTTGCCAGCGATTACGCATCGAGCCTACCCGGACTGAAAGGCACCGAGGACGCCGACTTCACCCTTCAGGTCGGTGCGTCGGCGGTATCGGACGACCTGCCCTTCGACGCGTCGCTCGACCCACTCGGCACGGACGGGCGTGAAACGATCTCCGGCGACGGAGCGGGAGCAAGCAACGGAGGCCCCCGCCTCTTCGCCGCCCCCCTCCGGGAGATTCTGACCGAATGCAGGGAGATCGGCTGCCCGAACCCGGACGTCGTCTTCGTCGCCGGACCGCCGGACGTCGCCCACGTCGAACTCGCAGGCAACCTCGCTGACACCACGTCCAACGGGTGGCGGGAGACGGTCAAGCGGTACCTGCAGTTCGGGCGCTCCACGCAGGGAGGGCCTCGAGTGGCGGCCCTACGCTCCGTCTACAAGGGCGGCTTTGACGCCCGCCGCGTGCGCTTCCTCCCGATGACACCGGCCGCCAGCGGCACCGCCCGTCACCTCGCGCTCGTTCCCACGCATCGCGACAGCGTCACCCCGACGGTACAGACCGGCTTCGGGCCGAACCGCGACGTAACCCTATCGGCGCGCCGCATGGACGCGGAAGTGGCGATCCACGTCGACGTCGTGCGTCGCTACCTCGTCCCCGAGCCCGACCAAACCACCGCCGTCATCCGCGTCGGTGCGGAGGACACGCTCATCCTCTTCATGCGCGGCCCGGCCCTTCGACATGTCGAACACCCGCGGTCGGTCACCTCCTACGACGCGCCGGACACCATCGCGTCGCGCGTGCTGCTTTACCAGGACGAACAGCAAATCGAACGGATCGACGCCGTCGTGCTCATCGGCGGGCCCCGTGACGAGCGGCTCGTCACCAGCTTCCGGCAATACTACCCGGACGCCGCGATCGGACGCCTGCACGAACTCCTGCTGAAGGAGAACGTCGGCGCTGCCGAGGACGTGCTGCATACCCTGACACCGGAGTCCGGCCCCGCACTGGCTGCTGCGCTTCGCGTCCTCGATGAGCCGGTCGACGACGACCTCAACCTGTTCGACCGATCCGTCCAGCAGACCGCGCGCCCCCTTCCCTTCTTCGCGTGGCACACGGTCGCCATGCTCCTCGTGATCCTGGCCTCGACGCTTTTCTTTGTCTGGCGTTACGTAGAACAGCAAACCGAAATCGCGCAGCTTCAAACCCGAATTCAGTCCAACCCGGTCGCTCTGCCCGACATTTCACCGGCTGATCTCCAGCAGCGCGTAGATAGCCTCAATGCCGTGCACGCACAGTACGCCCGATCCCTCGAGGTGCTCGACTCCCTGCTACTGGGCAGCACGGAATGGAGCACGACCATCGCCCGTACCGCGCGGCAGACGGATGCTATTGAAGGTATCTGGTTCGAGGAATGGTCGCTGTCGCCCGATCAGATCACGCTTCGTGGCAACGCGATGGATCGCAACCGCGTCGCGACGCTGGCGCGCAACCTCGACGGCGTCGTGCATGAGGTGATGTACGCCGACATCGACGATGCACGGGTCTACCCATTCGAAATCACGATTCCGCGCGACATCTCGATGCCGGACGCCGCGCTGGCCCTCCGAGAACGAAATCTCGACGCCGAGGCGGCACGCTCGATCACCGGGGAGGCCATCCTCGACGCGGACCTCGAAACCGTTCCGGCCGCGCCCTGACGCGCCTGTCGCACCGACCCTGGGATCCTATGAAAACGCACCTCAACACGCTTCTTCTCCTCGTCGTCGCCCTCGCCGTCTCCGGGGCGGGCTACTACGTAACGGAGATCCGCCAGCCCGCCACGCTACAGCACCTTCGCGACGTGGATCGCGTCGCCCGCCTGCAGCATGCACAGGTCGCACAGCTACTGGCCGAAGCCGAGCAATCCTCCGATCGGGCCGATGCCACGGTACGGCGCTGGAACTCGCGGTACCGCTACATCCCGGCCTCTCTGTCTACATCGGACGTGATCGAGTACCTGGAAGAGCTCACGCCCTCCGGGTTCGAAGCATTCGACGTTCGCCTCGACGGCATCGAGGCGTCGCCTGATGTCGATCACTATTCGTTCACGGTCGACGGCACCGGGTCCTACGCTGCGATCTATGACTTCATCTGGCAGATCGAGAACCGGCCGGACTTCTATCGCATCCGCGACCTGGAGATGGGCCGGATCACCGTCGTCGATGGAAAAAGTGGGACGCGCGGCCAGGAGATGGTCCGCTTTTCCCTGCTGCTCGACGTGTTCTTCGGCGGACTGGACGGGCTCAGCGCAGATCGCGACCTGCTTGCGACGGCGCCCGAAGACGTGCTGCCGGAGCGCGACGTCCCGCACAATTCGTTCTACCCGCTTGTCCGCGAACGCGTCCGCGCCAGCGGCCCGGGCACAGCCGGACAGGTTGACATCCGCCACGCCAGCCTGGTCTCCATCGCCGGGTCGCGCGCGATTTTTCAGGACGGCAATACACAGTTCATCGTGTACGAAGGCTCCTCCGTCGCCTACGGCACAATCGTTCGCATCGACCCGCTGAACGTCGTGGTACGCGCCAGCCTGACGATTGACGGCAAGACGGAGATCGTGGACATCCAGATGGAAAGCACCCGTCCGACGTACCGGCAGGCGGAGGGGAACGCTCAGCTCGTACCGGTCGAAACCGGCCAACCCTGACGCGCACTGCTGTCGCCGTCCGCTTCCTTCCCCTGCTGAACCGGGGCCGATGCGGGCGGCCGTCTCCCTACCGCTCGCTATCAATCGCCCCTATGATCTCTTCGTACGCCCTGCGTCTTCCCCGGCTGTCGTTCGCCGGCCGGTCTGCGGTCGTCGCCGCCGTGCTCGCCGCTCTGCTATGGTCCACCGTGGCCCCGGCGATGGCGCAGGAGCCCAGCCGGCGCCAGCTCCGCACCTACATTCCTCCCGAACAGCTCGTCTCGTTCCTCCCAACGACGCCCTTCGACCAGTTCGTCGAGTTTCTGAACCCGCTGTTCGTGAATGTCACGGGCAAGCAGGTGATCGACCCGGAGTCACGGTCCGAACCCATCGGCGTATCCGTCACCCGAATGCAATTCTTCGATGCCTTCGAGCTGGTTCTGGAGGCAAAAGGGCTCAGCTTCCGCGAGACGGATCGCTACTTTATCGTGCAGGAAGGGATGCCGATGGAAGACCCCGCCATGGTCCAGCAACAGGGTCCGATGCCGTCTGCTCCCGCCGTCGACCCGCTGCCAGCGACGCTGGAAACACCGGAGGTCGTCATCAGCGCGCTTCTTTTCGAAGTCAACCTGTCCCGTGCCCGAGAACTGGGGCTGGACTGGAGCGTCTTCATCGGGCAGCAGACCGGCCAGCAGGGCGATCAGCAGGGCGACGATCAGGGCCCCCGGTTCAAACTCCGGCCGAAGAACCTCGGCGGAGCCATCGGCGACTTCTTCCGCGAGGATGAGCTCAGTACACCGGATGAAATCGACTTCGGCGACCTCGCCCGGTTCTTCCGTGCGCTCGAGGACGACGGAATCGGCAAGACCCTCGCCCAGCCCTCCGTCGCCGTCCAGAGCCGGGAGCAGGGGCGCATCCAGATCGGCTCCGACATTCCGATTCAGGTGCGCGACTTTGCCGGCAACACCATCACGCAGTTCATCTCGACCGGGATTATCGTCGACGTCACGCCCACGCTGATCTCGGAGGCCCTTGCCGACACCGCGGGTTCCCCCGAAATCGCCTTTGTACACCTCGACGTGAACGTGGAACGGTCGAGCGGGCGCCCGTTCGGGGCGAGCATCGCCGTCGACCGAAACACCGCGGACACCCAGGTGCTGCTGCTCGACGGGGAGCAAACGGTCATCGGCGGGCTCTACTCGTCAGACATCGCCACATCCCGGCGCGGCATCCCGCTCCTGAAGGATCTTCCGCCCTGGGTCTTCGGCCTGCGCTATGTGTTCGGGCGCGAACAGAAAACGATCGCCCGCCGCGAACTCGTGATCGTGCTGCAGGCAGAAGTTCTCGACCCCATCCCCGAGCGCGCACGGAAGTCACTGCCGGATCAGTTGCTTGAGCAGCGACGAAAAGAGGTTCAGGAGCGCATTCGACGGTTCGACGACGAGGTCAACCGGCGGCTCGGCCCGGATGCGGTGCTTCCGAGCAAGGTCGACGACTGACCCGTGGACAGGTGCTCGTCGGCCTGTCTGCCTGCCGGTCGGGTTGATCATCACACCGTCGCACACCCGCCGAACCGAGCACCGCCCGGCCGTCCCGATGATTCTTGCTACGCCAAAAACAGGCCCTGCCGATGACGCTCGTTCCGTCGCTGACCCGGGCGCGACCGCTGCGTACGGTTCGACCCGCATCCGGCGCCCTGATTCTGGCGGTGGTCGTGATTCATTCTGCACTGACGGCGCTGTTTTTCGCTCCGGATTTCCAGATGTTCGTCAGCCGACCGATGACCGAGGCGACGGCCGGCGTGGCGACGCACGTGCTCGTTACCAACGCGCTGGAGTTCGCGGTCCTGATTGCTGGATGCATGGTCGTCGTCGGGGGACTGCGCCTCGGCGACCTCGGCCTGCACCGACGGGGCATCGCCGTCGCCGTTCTCGCCACGCTCGTGATCTGGGGACTGACGCAACTGGTGATGCACGCGCTGTCCGTCGTCACGAACACGCCCGCGATCTTAAACCCGGTCTGGATGTACCCGATGGCATCGGAAGCCATTGGACGACCGCTACCCGGGCTATTTATCGCAGCGGGTGTGGAGGAGGTGATGTATCGTGGCTTTCTTCTTCCCCAACTATATTACCATGCTCGCGGATGGGGACTTCGAGGTTCTGGGCGCCGCCTTTTCGTCGCCCTTTGCATCTCGCAGTTGCTGTTCGGCGTCAACCACATCCCGGCGGGCATCGCTGCAGAGCTTTCCGCCGGCGAGATCGCTTCCTACGTGACGATGGCGGCTCTGGTGGGCGTTTTCTTCTCGGTACTCTACCTTCGCACTGCAAACCTGTGGCTGGTCATCGGCCTCCACGCGGTCCTCAATCAACCTCTCTCTTTCTACCTCAGCCCCCTCGATCCCTCACTCGTCGTATTGATTCTGGGCCTGCTGCTGACCCTCGCGATTCCGTTTCTTCGCCGGGTCCTGCCGCCGTCCACCCCGTCGTCCCCCCCGGCGTCGCCGCCGACCGGGTGACGCCCGCTGCACCATGCTGCTGACGTAATGACCCGACTGTCCCTCCCGATCCTCCTGCTTGTCCTGGCCGGGCTCGCCCTGCCGGCGGCCCGCGCGCAGGATGCCGAACCCGTGCAGGTCCTCGAACTGCACGGGCCGCGCTCTCTGTTTGCCGGCGCCGTAGCGAACTATCGGGCACGGGTGTCGGACGAGTCGACGCGACCGATCGGGTTTCTGTGGCACTTCGGTGACGGGATCGCGTCCGAGGGAAGCCTTGTCGCCCACCGGTATGCCTTGCCCGGCACCTACACGGTGAGGGTCATCGCTTACAACACGGCCGGGCGCGACACGATGTCCACGACGGTTCGGGTCTCGCCCGCTCCGGATGTCACCGCCATCCCCGATCCGCCGAGCGAGGTGCAATCCACGCAGGGTGCCTCAACCGCCGAACGCACCGCGCCCGCAGCCGAACTGCCATCCCCGAGCATCTCTCGTCGGGACGTGCGGAAATCCCTTTTCAGCCGCCACCCCATCGTTCCCGCATCGGATGGCTACACCTGGGTGCTGGCGTCCGACCTGTGGAGCGAGCGCCTTCACCGAAAGCGCCTGAAGTACCGGCTGCAGGGATTGCGCGTCGAAGTTATGGCAGACACGACGGGAAGCGGCAGCCCCGTCTACCGCCTCATCGCCGGTCACTTCAAGACCATCGGACAGGCGTTGATCGCCCGGTCCATGCTCAAGGTCGACGAGTCGAACCTCCAGCTCCAAGCGTTCTCGCCCGACGGCATTCAACTCGCGATGGCGGCCTTTCCGGACGCCCTCCGGCAGCTGGATCCCGCCGATCGAACGTGGCTCGACGCCCTCCCCGAGCCGACCGTTGCCGACATTCAGCCGCCCTCCCCTGACGCACACGAGGCCCCCGAAGGGATCGCCACGACCGGGCCCGCCCCCACGCCATCGGCATCGCCCAACATGAGTCGACGCATCCCGGAGATACCTTCCCCGGGCTTGCCCTCCTGGGTCTGGTTCGTTGCCGGCCTTGCCGTCGCATCGGCGACAGGCATCGTATCGCTCATTCTCTACGGCCGACGATCGGCCGGCCGACCGCTTCCGCGACCGCCTCTACCAAAAAAAGCGCTGCCGCCGATCGGTCTCCGGACCGGGCGGCGGCGGCGTCCCAGTCCAGCAACGGCAGCACACCTGCTCCGAAACCGGCGCCCACCCCGCCCGTCGCCGACGACGAGGCCGGAGGCGGCGACACGGAACCGTCAGACGCCGACGCTCCAGCACCGGCGGCGCCAGAAGCGCCCACTCCAGACCCGGCGGCTCCGGCAGCCGCCGACCACCTCACCAGGGATCACGAACCGCTGTCCCCGCCGTCGGACGTCAACATGGCCTGGCCCGACGATCAGGAGAGTGAAGCTCCCCTTCCGATCACCGCCTTCCACGTCGTCGTGCCGGAGGATGTGGAGGTCACGCCACCCGAACCGTGGCCGCATCCATCCACCTGGAATGTGCCGGGACGCGGCTGGGACGATCTCAACGACATGGCATCCTCCGACCCGCCGGCCGAATCGCCCACACGGGAACCGAGGCGCGATGATGAGGTCGTTTCCTGACATTGATCTCCAGGGCGAACGCGCCGGACAACTGCACCCGCGGGTTGCGAATGGCGGTCATTGCGTCCATTTTATTCGTACCAAGACGACACCGCGCGCCGCCTACCGCATGCGGTCGTCCCTCCGATCCATCGCTCCTTCCGCACCCCGTCCGCCGGTCTCAACTCTTTTTCCCTATCTCGACCCGGAACCATGGCAAAACGTACGTCCGATCCGTTTTCGCTGAGCGATGAAGAGCTCCTCGAGGAAATCATCGACCTGCACCGGCAGGGCCACGATGCGGAAGCCGTCACGCGGGCTCTGGAAGAGCAATACGGTGCTTCCCGCGTCGATCGATTCGATCTCGTCAGCGTGATCC
>JAAAOT010000249.1 GCA_009908725.1 Bacteroidota bacterium
ACGTACAGACTGTTATCGACAAGCGAAGCGAACGAGGGCAGCGTCACCGCCGCGTCCGTCGGTTCGCCGAACTGCACGTCGGACACTCGGAGATCAATTTCGACCGCGCGGACCCGCGTATTAAACGATGCCTGCCCGCCATTCGACGCGACCTGGAAGAGACGCTGGGTCTCCCCGACGGCGGTCGGATCGGCGGTCATCGTGAATGCAATCGTATCGCCCGGCGCAATGTCTCCCGTCGGGTCAGTCGACAGGGAAAACGTTCCGTCACTGGTCTCGAATGCGGCATTGGAGACGGTCAGCGTCGCGCCACCGGTATTGATGAACCGGAGTGGCAGCGTCCGAGTCGTCTGCCCGAACGCAAGCGCACCGAAGTTCAGATCCGTCCCGGGGTCAACCGTCAACTCGGGCGGAGTCACAACATCCGCAGAAACGTGTACCACCTGCTGCGTCGTGTACTGAATCAGTCCATCGGTGTCGAGGTCGCGTGATGTCTCAACCGATAATGTGTCCTGAATGGGGCCGACCGCATCTGCAGGGTCGTACTGTACGTCCAGCGTGGTAGACTGCCCCTGCGGAACGGTCACAGGCAGCGGCGTGGTGACCACCAGCCCGGCGCGGCCGGACGCAATTCGGGTGCCCTCCGTAATGGTTATGTCCTCCGAGCCGGTATTCTCGATCGTGGTCGACAGCGTCTCCGGCGTCCCGACGATTACCGTCCCGAACGCAAGGGTATCGGGGTCGATAACGGGGGCGGGGAGAATTTGCCCGGAGAGGGAGACCTGAACGGTCCCCGTGCTCGCTGTAATGTCTAGCGACGCTGAAAATGAACCGGGGGATGTCGCCGTCAAGGTGACGGGGACAGAGGTCGAGTCGCCCGGAACCAGCGTCGGGAGTGTGCCTGACCGGACGATCGAAAAGGCGGACGCGTCTTCACCAGACAACGAAATGTCTGTAATCTCGCTGTCGATATCGTTCGTGTTCGTGACCACGGCTGTCAGCGTATCCGGAGCCTCCGTATCGAGGCGTGGCGGGAACGTGAGTTCTTCTTCTGTCGGATCCAACTCCTTGATACCGCGGCCTTCGAAGCCGACCTGGAGCGTCCCGGTCAACGTCAAGATTTCGAGCACAGACGACTGGAACTGCGCCTCCGTCGGCCGAAATTCGACCGATACGTTGAGTGCCTCTCCAGACAGAATCGAGAAACTCCCCCGTCCGCTCGTGATTCGGAACGGGCTGCCGGAAGGCAGCGCGAGGCCCAGGATGGAAAGTACCGCGGATCCGGTGTTTTCAATCGAGATGGTTTGCACGGACGACGTGGAGCCGACCTGCACCTGGCCGAAGTCAATCGTATTTGACGACAGCGTCGAACCATAGGTAAGACCGCTCCCCTCCAGCGGGACAGTGTCCGAGGCGACGTCATCTCCACCGACGGTCGCCTGTGCAATCAGGTCGGCAGAGCTCACACCCGCTGCCGACGGGGTAAACGTCACCGTAACCGTACGCGTGTCGCCGGCCACGATCGTTCCAGTGCGCTGACCGCTCGTAATCTCAAAGTCCCCGGCATCTCCCCCGGTACCCGTCCCAAGCGAATAATCGACCGCCGCACTGCCGGTATTCTCGATGGTAACCGTTTTCGATGTCGAGGAGTCGACGGGTACGGAAGCAAACGACACGGAGCTTTCCGAAAACGCAATTCCGTAGTTTTCGACGGTCGCCTGCAGCGGGACCTGCAGCGTGTTATTTACCGAGGCCACCTCCAGCGTTGCCTCCTCCAGGCCGACCGTTGACGAGGTGTGATCGATGTCGACCACGACCGACCCGTTGGACGGGACGGTGTTCGGCAACGGACTCGACGTGTCGAACGAAAATCCCGTAGTCCCGCTCGACTCCACGATATCGATGCTCGAAATCGCAAAGTCGACATCGGTGTCGTTCGCCAGGGTTACGCTGGTGGTCGTCTGTGCTCCCGTCGGCACCGCCCCGAGGTCTACCGGGTCGGGGGTCGCGGTAATCACCGGTTCAACGGCCGTCCCCGTGAGCGTTTTGCTGTTATTAATATTGTTGTTGCTTCCTCCCACCTGAATGATGAACTGGGCACCGAGGCTGCCGGACTGAGACGGTGCAAACACGACATCGACGAACAGTTCGTCGTCCGGCTCTCCGGTGCCGCCGGGTAGCGTGATCGGCAGGCTCACCGGCTGACCCGACTCATCCTGCAGCGTCGACAGATCGACCGAAAACTGTCCGGGATCTGTTCCTCCTGCGCGGAGATCACTTACTTCAAGGTCTGAGCCCGACGTATTGCGCAACTCGATGGTCTGCCGCTTCGATTCTCCAACCGCGGTGATGCCGTACGTGAGCGGACCATTCAAAATCGATATTTTGCTGGATTGTGTGGATCCGGAGCCGGAAACGCCCACCTGCAGCGTTCCGCCGAGCGACGTGGACGTCGCTGTGTAAGGAATCGACAGCGTGGCGGTATCCGTTTCCTTATCGTCTGGCGTGTAGGACACGACCAGATCCGTCGTCCCGCCGACCGACAGGCCGTTCGCTTCGAGGTCGTCGACCTGTGATTGATTTTCGAATGAGAAGTCGGAGTCGCCCGAAAGATCAATCGTTCCGATGTCGAGCGTGGCCGATCCGGTATTCTGAATCGACACCGTGACGCTTGACGTATTCCCGACGTCCGTCACAGCGAACTCAACCGGGGCCGGCGTTGCGGATATAGCAACGTTCTGGGCTTCCGCCTCAAGGTTGACGGTCCGGCTGAATCCGGCGTCGGTGTTGATCGTGAGCGTCCCGCTCTGCGTCCCGACCGACGTCGGGTCAAACTCAATGTCGACCGTTTTCGTCGTGTTACCGGCCACGGTGAACGTCTTCGGGGTGACGACCCGGAAGTCGTCGTTGTCAATCGTCATGCCGGTGACCGCGACATCCACGGATTTCGGGTTGTCGACGGTAATCGACTTCGTTTCAGTGTCGTCGTCTTCGATCGGACCGAAGGACAGCGGGTCGGGATTCACCACCAGGTCCGGCACGACGCCCACGCCGACGAGGTCGACACGCGCTTCCGGGCCCTGTGTGCTCGTTACCACGAGTTCGCTTACCCGGTCGCCGCCGACACTAGGCTGGAACGTCACGTCTACGGTGATGGACGCGCCCGCCCCGAGAACGGTCTGGTCGCCGCCACCCGTTACTTCAAAGTCGGAGCTACCGGCCGATGCCACCGAGATCCCGCTGATGCTCAGGTTGTCCTGTCCGGGATTCGACAGCGTGATCGTGCGCGTCTCCGACCCACCGACCTCCCATGTCCCGAAGTCGGCCGGATTGGGCGTCGCCGTGATCGATGCATCCAGGCCCACGCCTTCAAGGGGCACGTCGAGCGTCAGCCCGCCGTCCGTCTCCAGACGGTACGTGGCGGTCCGCGTCCCTCGAACATCCGGCGTGAAGGTCACGTCGACCGAGAACGTCGACCCGGATTCGATTTCCTCGCCGGATACGTCGGGCGCACTGAACTCGTTTGCTGGGTCGTTCAGTATGGTCGCCGAGCTGATCGTGACGTCAGAATCAGAGCTGCTGAGGTCGAGCGAGCGCGTCACCGACGATTGAATCTGCGTGGCATCAAAGACCAGCGGGTTGGGCTGAGCGGATACGCCCGACTGCACCGCCTGGCCCGACAGCGACACCTGCAGATCCCCGTAGAGCTCAGTGGAAATCACGAGCGTCGCGTTGTACGTCCCGGCGGTGCTGGACTGAAAGGTCACGTCCAGAGACGCGTTATCGCCTGCGGGAATGCCCTCGGAGATAAGCGCACCGGCGCCGCCAACCGTGTATCGGTCCGCTCCCGCCCCCGTCACGGCGACGTCCGTCACATTAAGACGGGAGGCGCCGTTGGGCTGGCTGATGGTCACGCTCTGCTGGTCCGGATTGTCCAGCAAAAGGGGGCCGAACGAGAAGCTCTGTGGCGACACGGCCGGACGCGCCGAGTTCGCGAGTAGCATCCCACCGGAACCGGGCACAACCACGTCGCCATCCCCGGCAATCGTCACGGGAAGACCTGCGGCCGGCTCACCGGGCAATGCGATCGACGGCAGGAACGCACCGGAGGCTCCGGCAAGGACGCGGACGTCGCCCGACGACGGGGCCGGCACATAGACCGACGGATCGGCATCTCGAAAGGACGGGGCCGACACGACGGCATCGATGGACTGTACCCAGACCTCCTCCCCGGATTCTGCGCTGAATCGGTGGACGGTTCCCGTGCTGGTTGTTGTGTTTAGCGTGGAGAGGTAGACGTCGCCCTCCGGCCCCACCGTTAACCCCTGTGCGAGCCCGGACTCGATGGTCCGCTGCCAGCGCACGCCGTCCTCCTCCGATCCGTCGAAGTTGACCGCGACAAGCTCCGGGCTGGCGCCAAGGTTGTCGTCCTCCGGGTCTGCAGCCGTGATAATGTAAAGGACGCCGTTGCCCCCGAGCGCCGGTGGCACCTTGAAGTCCCCATTGCTCTCGACCAGGCTCTCCCCTACGTCTCCTGCCGGTGAAATCGCGAATACGCCGCCGTTTTGCGTCCCGACGACGATCCGACCGTCGGGGGCTATGACCGGCGAGGTGACGGGCGTTCCGTCCGGCTGCGCGCCGTCCAGCACGTCGAGGTCGGATGCGCGCACGAAGAGCACGGACCCGTCCAGTCGCGGAACGTAGAGAATGCCTTCGTTTCCGATGGCGGGCGCCCCGGTGAGCGGCACACCGTCGTCCACGACGGGCTCCGGCGATCCGCCGTTCTGGGGGACTCGGTAGAGCGAGGCGTACGAGGGCGTCGATGATGACGGAGCAACGAAATAGACGTACCCGTTTTTCGAAATCACGGGCGACGCCTGCACCTGCGGCTCCGAGCTTCCGCTGACATCAAGGGACCAGCGCTCCGATCCATCCGGTGCATGGGACCGCAGGATCAGTTCGCTGCCGTCGAAGGTCAGGAAATACAGATTCCCCTCCCCGTCGGTCGCGATGGGGGAAAACACGTTTGCCGTCTGAACCTCGCGTTCAGGCACGGCAGCGAGGGACCGGCTCTGGCTGGTATTCCGGTTGTCCGCCTGCCCGGTGACCCACGGACCGGGGTCCAACTGGGCCGCAGCGGGCGCAGAGCCGGTGAACATCAGCGCAAGCACGAGGACCGCAAGAGCAGCGGGCCATCGTTGCGCTGTCAGCGGACGCGTCGAATGTGTAGCGAAAGCAATCATATCGAAGGGGGGACCGAAAAGAATCCGGATCTACTGCACGTGCACCATCCGATCAGTTCTGGGAACGATCGGACGGGGGCGGATCCGGCGGGGGAGGAAGGGCCTCCGGCGATGCGGTGTCGCTCTCCTGGGCGGGTTCACGCGACGGCTCAGGACTGAGCGAGACGTTGAAGCCCATGTTGCGCAGACGCTGATCGAGGAGGTCGATGGACGTCGTTCCGCTCTGAGCTTGCGTTGCGGATGCCATTGCATTCTGCGGTGATCCGCCCGCCGCGCTGAGCCCTTCCATCTTGCTTTTGCGCTGGCGTGGAGCTTCGAACCCGGGGTCGAGGGTCTGTGACCGGCCGTAATGGCGCTCCGCAGCGCCGAAGTCGCCTCTATCTTCGTCTTCGAGCCCGCGGCAGTAAGCGAGAAAGGCCTGCAGGTTTTCGGTCGGGACCTCCTCAATTTTCGCTCGCTCGCGCGGCGTGAGCTGCACATCGAGGCCATCGATGATGCGAAACACGAGCTGCTTCTGCAGGCGAAACAGGTCGCGCAGCTGCCCCGACTCTCCGTCGATGTCAGGGAATTGCACGCTGGACCCGATCGATGCCAGCGTGACGTCCATCCGAAGACGCTCGTCCGTCGTCACGTAGTAGCTTCCGCCGACGAGGCGTCCCGCGCCGAGCATGCGGCCGACGCGTGGCGCCGTGGAGGCATCGACATACTCGGTTTGCGCCAGCTCCAGTTCATCGAGCAGGGCCTGAAGACGGATCCGCTCGACGATCTTGAGGCGACTCACATTCGCCAGATCCGTGGTTACCATCGCGGCGAGACCGCGCCCGAGCGGCTTGTACTGCTCGTCCGCACCCTGAAACTCGAGGGGGAGGACGGCCACCACGCGCTCAGACACTTGCTGGTCGGCGATCTCTCGCTCTCTCGCAAGCAGATCCCGCATGTCTTCCTTGACCTGCGTGCGAACCAGCCACTCGTACCGACCCTCCATCAACGTGCGGTAGTCCGACGCCGGAGACACCTCGCCGTATTTTTTAAACATGCGGAGGGCTGCCTGGCGCTTTCCAACGCTCTCACTTGCGAGACCGAGATAGAACAGCGTCTTCGGGTCATTCGGCTGATAGGAGAAGGCCTTTTTCAGCGCGTCGTAGGCGCGCGCAGGACGCTGGGTGCGCATGTAAATCGCACCGAGATCACGCAGCGCCTTGGCGTCGTCCGGGCGCTCGGAAAGCCGGGCCTGCAGGCGCCCGACTTGATCCTCGTACGCGGCCGGATCCTCCTCCAGCGAAACCGACGGCGAGGAGCACGCCGCCAGGATGACGGCGAGAAAGGCGGCACACAGTACGGACCCGATGCCTCGAATCCACATGATCATGGGGGTACAGGGGAACTGAGGGGTCTGGGGGACGGGCGGAGACTCCGGAAAACGAATGCGCCGGCCGGACCGCACGCGCCGGGCGCCCAGAGGATTGCTCCCCGGGACGCCGGGGCGGCGCAGTCGCAGACGCCGCAGGCCGCGGGGACGGCACACACCGGTGCGTGGATGCAGCATTCCGGCCACAGTAGGCCGATCGTGCGGGGTTTATGACCGCACGATCGCTGCTCAGAAACCATCCGCTGCGGAGGCCTGCCCGAAGCGAGTCGCCGCTATCGATTCATCTGCGTCGTGGACGTTTCGGAGCCCTCGACGCCGGCGGTTGCCGCGAGCATCGGCTTGATGCTCTCCGCCTTGATGCGGGCGCGACTGAAGCTGTCGTCGTACTCCACGGCCTGCAGGAATTTCTCCCGGGCCGCACGATACTTCCCGTCCTCCAGCAGGCTCAGTCCATCGGAGTACGCCATCATCGCGTCGAGCGACTTCGTCTCACTCGTGCCCATCTTGGCTTCCTCCATTTCGACGTTGACAGACCGCGTGATCTTCGTGCTGAGCTCTTCGATGAGGCTGAAGAACTCGTCCGGCTTGCCGGTAACCTGTTCGCCCAGAAGTACTTCACCGGTTTCCACCTTCACGACCCGCGCGAGGATCATCATCCGTCCTTCAAACACAGTGTAGCTCCCGAACACGACTGAATGGGCACCAAGCATCTTGCCCGTCCGGACGGCGGTCGACTGATCAACGGTCTCTTCGTCGCGCTGAAGCTCTAGTTCCTTCAAGAGCCACTGCACGCGCTCACGTTCGATCACCTTCAGGTCCGTGCCGCCGTTAAGGTAATTGATCATCATGGACGGCAACCCCTTTTCCAGCCCGTCAAACCGCTCGCGCTCGTCCACCGAGTCGTTGGAGAAGTCCATCACGGCCAGGGTCTGAATTCCGGTGTTCGCCCGCACGCCATAGCCGTCCGTCTCCTTGCGAACATCATAGTAGATGTCCATGATGGGCGGCGGCTCCATATCGGGGTCGAACTCGGCCCCCGGCTTCATCTTTAGCAGCTGCCGAACCGCGTCGCGAGCTTTCGACTGCTCATTTTTCGCCACGTAAACGCGCGCTAGGTACCGGAGGGCCTGGGAACGGTCCCCCGTCGAGGCAGCCTCATCATTGGCTACCTGAGAAAATAAATCGCTCGCCTTATCGTACTCGGCAAACTGGTATTCTTCCTTGGCCTGTTTTAGAACGGAATCCTGAGCCTGCACTGCCGTCACGCCGACGAAGATGAGCGCAATGGCCAGAACGAGTCCTGGAAAACCGGGCCCGCGAGTGGTAGCACGTTCATACATGTGAGGTCACCTTGAACTGTGATCGTACAGCAAGCGATAATCTTTCGGATGAATCCAACCGGACACAATAACAACCACCGCAAGGGACGGGCCACATTTTGCCGAAAAGAAATTACTTTTCGAACACCACGCCGCGTGCTCGGGCAAATGCTACCGCCTCACGGATGAATAAGTCAGGATTCAGGACGAAACGTAATATTATGCTTGAGTTTTTGAAATGACGGCTTCACGGTTACGTCAAAATACCCGGTTTCGAAACGCTCTCGTTGACGCTCCTCACCGCCGTTCTCCGGTGCTAGCCGGTATGCACCGCCCTCAACCTGAAAGTCGTCGACCCCCACGCGCCGGACCTCAATGCGATAGCGACCCGGCGGGAGCGTCACGTCGCCTGGCGTCTGGGT
Organism: Bacteroidota bacterium; assembly: GCA_009908725.1. Classification (GTDB taxonomy): domain Bacteria; phylum Bacteroidota; class Rhodothermia; order Rhodothermales; family Salinibacteraceae; genus Longibacter. The sequence goes on from JAAAOT010000249.1 coordinate 8,354, forward strand.
CTCGGTATTGACGCCATCGACCCAGATGTTGCCCCAGCTGGTGGTCGTGTTGACAAACACCTCATGTTGATACACACACGAAACGGATGCCGTATCATTTTGAGACACATTCACCCGTGTTTCGATGGTTTGATACTTCGGATGCAGGCATCGAACGGTCTGTGGGCCGGTTGCGACGCGAAACGATCCGCCACCCGACTGCTCCTCGCCGCCGACCTGCACGGTCGATGCAGCAGGCGCTCTCACCGTCAGCTGTCCGGTCGGTGCTGGCGCCTCCTCCGTCGCTGAGGGCGTCGCGGGACGCTCCCGCTCGCGAACCGGCGACCGGTCGGCGGCCTCGCCCGGTCCGAGGCGTAGTCCCGCGAGCGTTACCTGACTTCCGGGTTCGAAAGTTATCGTCGTGTCAAACGGCGCGAACCCGTCCTTCTCCAGACGAACGGTCGCCTCGCCGGGGTCGATGACGAGCTCGCGTGCCGGGGTCGTGCCCACTTCCCCACCGCGCACGAGAACGCGGGCGCCAGCAGGATCGGACGTCACGCGGAGACGGACGGTCTCGGGCCGAAGCTCGACGCCGCTCAACACGAGGGACTGCCCGTCGGAAACCGTGATCGTGGTGTCGAGGCGTCTATACCCGGACTTCCGGATCGTGAGCGCATGGTTGCCCGGTTCCAGGGCATACGTCGATAGCGGCGTTGTGCCGATGCTGTCTGCGTCGATTTCTACGACGGCCGCTCCAGGCTCAGTCTGAAGCGTAAGCGTCGGTGTCGTCGCACCGGACGGCCCGAGGACGATGTATCCGCCGGCGGCCATAACAAGCAGGACGGCGACGATGCCGGCCACGGCCCCCAGGGACACGCCGGACGCGTCCTCGCTCGTGTCCCCCCGGACGGCCGCCCGATCGGTCGTCACGTCGTCTGCAGGTGGGGCATCACGCTTCGATGGTTGACGGTCTCCTCCATCCTCGATCTCTTCCAGTAAGGAGTCGTCGAGGATCGTTCCGTCCGCGGTATCGACGGCCGTGTCACTTGCCGTATCGCCCGACGCCGTATCGGTCGCCGTATCGGTGGCGGTATCATCCTCCTCCACATCCCACATTGGCTGCGGGTCAGTATCTTCGATCCGCTCGGCGGCCGCGTCGAGCGCCTCCAGCATGGCGTCCGCCGACGGGTAACGGTCCTCGGGACGCGTGGCGGTCGCGCCCTCGATCACCTGCGCGAGTTCGCCCGGCAGGTTGGGCACGTACTCGCCCGGCGGCGGGACGTCCCCCTCCACGACCTTGCGCATGATGTCGAAGTCGGTGTCCAGC
>JAAAOT010000049.1 GCA_009908725.1 Bacteroidota bacterium
TAGAGTAGGCATGCCGACGTATGTGAACGACCCGGGCGGGCGGCTTGACGCCTCGTTCACGCAGGTGACGGCACTCTGCGTATGGAGGAGCGTACTAATCTTCTGCACATAGACTGTCCACCAGATCAATCGCCCATGGTACTCCCGATTTACACGTTCGGTCATGAGAAACTCCGGGAGGAGACCGAGCCGGTCGAGTCCGACTCGGAGGAGCTTCAAGAGCTCATCGACGACATGATCGACACGATGTATGCAGCGGCGGGAATCGGGCTCGCCGGGCCGCAGGTGGGACGCAGCGAACGGTTGTTCGTGATCGACGTCTCGCCGATGGCCGATGAGATCGAGGATGCGGGCCAGGAGGTGCCGCCTCAACCGATGGTGTTCATCAACCCCGAGATTGTCGCGGAGAGTGAGGTGACGACCGACTACGAGGAGGGGTGTTTGTCTATCCCCGACGTCCGGGAGACCGTGACCCGCCCCGAAGCAGTACGCATCCGATACCTCGACCGTGATTTTGAAAAGCAGGAGCGGGAGGTGAGCAGCATGCTCGCCCGGGTGATCCAGCACGAGTTCGACCACCTGTTCGGCGTCCTGTTCACCGACCATCTTGGCAGCTTTCGTAAGCGAATGGTTCGCCGGTCGCTCCGAAAGATCGCCAATGGCGAGGTCGAAGCCGATTACCCGCTGGTTACTGCCGAGGGCGAACGGGTGTAACGCCGCGGCAGTCCGTAGGCAGCGGCCAACTGAAATCCACGGTTCGGTCCGGAGTCAACCGGCGGATTATGCTTACACGCAAGGAACTTCGACAGATCTACGACCGCGTCGGTACATGGCAGGACGCGCAGTCCTTCTACGAGGCTCCGGCCGTGGACCGGTTGCTCGACCACGGGGATTTCGGCCGTGCACGTTCCGTGGTTGAAATCGGGTGTGGAACGGGGGCGCTGGCCCGCCAGCTGCTTGCAGATCGGTGCCCGGAGACCACCACGTACGAAGCCGTCGAGTTGAGCCCCGTTATGGCCGACCTGGCGCGACGGCGTCTGAAGCCCTGGAAGGACCGGGTCCGGATCCGGCGCACAGCGGGTGCCCCGCCAATTGAGCGTCCCGACGCGTCTGCCGACCGGATCGTAATCGCGTACGTGCTGGACCTGATGCCGAAGTCGGAGGTTCGGTGGCTGTTGCGTGAGGCACGTCGTGTGCTCCGCCCGGGCGGTCTTCTCTGCACCTGCGGCCTGGCCCCGGGACAAAATCGCCTGGCCCGGATTGTGGAGATGCTCTGGCGCATCGTGTTTGCGATTCGCCCGTCGCTCGTCGGCGGCTGCCGGCCCCTGAACGTGCGGCCGCTGCTGGGGTCCGGCTGGACGGTACAGCACCACGACCATGTGTGTGCGTACGGCATCACCTCGGAAGTTCTGGTAGCGTCTCCCCGTCGTTCAAGCGAACCCTCGTCTCTGTGAACCCATCCCGTATCCCGGCTGTGAGCTGTTTCTCCTCCCCGCGTGCGCTGCGATTCGTGTGCGTCGTTGTTGCTGTCATGAGCGTGGGTCTTCTATTCAGCGGTTGCCAGGATGCGTCATCTTCGAAGAGCGTGCCGGGGGAGAACGAAACGCCCGTCATTACGACGACGATTCCGCCGCTGGGGATGATTCTTGAACCGGTGGCCGAGGGGCGGTCGACCGTTCGGGTCTTGCTCGGCCCGGGCGACTCGCCGCACACATACGAGCCGAGCCCATCTGACGTCCGGGCGGTGTCGGGCAGCCTTCTGCTGATGCACACCGATCGGCATCTCGACGGGTGGGTTGCAACGCTCCCGGCCGAACGGACGGTTGCCCTCGCGCCGATGGTACCGCCGTCAGAAAGGCTGGCGATGCCGTCGGGCGACGGCACCGACTCCACGCGTTCCGGTGAGCATGCCGGACACGATCACGGGGAGATGGATCCGCATTTCTGGACATCGCCCGTGACGGTTCGCAGCATCCTTCCGGCTCTCGCCGATACGTTGTGCGCAGCCGATCCGGCCGGATGCACAGAGTACCAGACCAACGCAGAGGCCATGGCGACGGACCTGGAGGCACTGGACGTCCAGCTCGCATCGCTCCTGAAGCCCGTCCAGGGTGAGCGCGTCGTCCTGTCGCAACCCTTTTTCCGATACTTCCTCGACCGCTACGACCTCGACGTAGCCGACATCGTCGAACCCCTTCCGGCGAAGGAGCCGTCCCCGCAACAGATCTCCCGGCAGATCCGGCGTCTCCAGCAAAACGGCGCGCGTGTCCTTTTCACCCAGGCCCAGCTCCCGGACCGGTCCGCTCGCGCCGTCGCCGACGCGGCGGGCCTCTCCACGGTAAACCTCGACCCGATCGGCGGCGTGGAGGGGCGCGCCACGTACGGAGAGCTTCTCGTCTACAACGCCGAGCGGATTCTGTCGAGTCTCCAGCCTGAACCCACGCCCGCGTCGCAGCGTTAACCGTCCTTCCGTCCGGGAAGGGTCGCTCTCCTCCCGTTCTTACGATTGCGCCCGAGCCTCTATGCCCGCCCCCGCCGTCAGCGTTAGCGATCTAACCGTCCGTTTCGGGGACCATCGGGTGCTGGACGACATCACGTTTGAGGCGCATCAGGGTGATTTTGTCGCGGTCGTCGGCCCGAATGGGGCGGGAAAGACGACCCTTCTGAAAGTCCTTCTCGGACTGGCGTCGCCCGATAACGGTATCGCCCGCATCTTCGGAAAACCGCCGCGCGAGTCGGATTCCGGCGTCGTCGGCTATGTCCCGCAAATCAAGACGCTGGACCGATCCTTCCCGGCGCAGTCGATCGAACTCGTCGTCTCGGGTTTGTATGAACACTGGCCATTCAGCCTGTCCGAAGAGGATCGCGAGCGCGCACTGGACGCTCTGCGCCATGTGGACGCTGAAGATCTGGCGGAGCGCGCCCTGTCGCGTCTGTCCGGCGGGGAGTTGCAGCGGGTCTACCTGGCTCGCAGCCTGATCCGGACGCCGCGCGTCGTCATCCTCGATGAGCCCGCCACCGGTATCGACGTTGTCGGCTCGACGGATCTCTATGAGCTTCTCGACGACTACCAGGAGACCCACCAGGCAACGGTGCTGATGGTGACGCACGACTGGAATGCGGCCTACCATCATGCCACGCATGTGCTGCTGCTGGATGGGCGACAAGTCGGCTACGGCCCGCCGGAAACCGCGTTGAAGGAAGAATGCCTGCGCGAGGCATTCGGCCACATCGGACACGCCCACGCCATGATGATCGGAGACCGCCATGAGTGAACTGCTCGACGCGTTTCAGCTGGCCTTTATGCAGCGCGCGATGGTGGCGAGTATCGTCGTCGGTGCGCTGGCGAGCTACTTTGGTGTATTCGTCGTTCAGCGCCGGCTCAGTTTCCTCGGCGTCGGCCTCTCCCACGCGGCCTTCGGCGGGGTGGCCCTCGGACTGCTGCTTCAGGTTGATCCGATGTGGGTGGCGCTCCCCTTCACCGTGGTCGTGGCCCTCGGCATCAACGTTGTCACGCACCGGGGGGACATTGCCGGCGACACCGCGATCGGCATTTTCTTCGCCGTCGCGATTGCGCTGGGCGTTGTTTTTCTCGCCCTCACGCCCCGATACACGGCCGACGCATTCGCCTACCTGTTCGGGTCCATTCTTGCTGTGAAAACGTCCGACGTCTGGCTCGTAGGCGGGATTGCGGCGATAACACTCCTCCTTTTGCCCATGTGGGGACGGTGGGCCTACGCTTCGTTCGACCGAGATCTGGCGCGCGCCGGACGCGTCCCGGTTCAGCGGGACGACCTGTTGCTGTCGGTCCTTCTTGCCGTGACGATCGTCGCCTCCGTCAAAATTGCCGGCATCATTCTCGTCGCGGCCTTTCTCGTGATCCCGGCGGCGACGGCCCGCCTCCTGACGTCCCGATTCCGGAGCATGACGATCCTCTCCGTCAGCATCGGCAGCTTCACGGCTGCGGGCGGTCTGGTCCTGTCGTACGTGTTCGACATACCGAGCGGGGCAACGATCGTGCTGTTTCAGGCCGTGCTGTTTTTCCTCGCTTTCGTTTTCCACCGGTAGACGCGTCTCGCGCAAACCCGCACGCGGTCACGGCCGTAAGCAGGTACTGTCAAGCCTGAGGATCAGACGTAGCAACTATGGCGAACCAGTGTGAGTTATCGGTGCGCGGCATGGACTGCGCCGGGTGTGCACGTCACGTCCGGGGCGCCCTGGAAGATGTGCCAGGTGTTGCATCGGCCGATGTGCAGCTCATGGCTGAACGAGCAACGGTCATCCTTGACGCAGACACGCCGGCCTCCCGGGAGGTGCTCGTTGGTGCGGTGGAAGCGGCCGGGTACGACGTCCCGGACACGACGGCGCGGCGTACCGAAGGTGCGCAGACGGAGCGTCGGTCCCTTTTTCTTCTCGCCGGCACGGTTATCCTCGTGCTGGGCCTCGCCGCTGCCGGGCACGGTTTGGGCTACGTCGAGTGGCTCGAAGCGCGCACGCCGTCGTGGGCCGGCCTGGCGGGCGTACTTGCCCTCGGCTTCCCGGTCTTTCGTAGCGTCGCTCGTGCGGCGTGGAATCTCCGGGTGACCGCGCACACGCTGATGACGGCGGGAGTCCTCGCCGCAGGCATCGCCGGTGCGTGGGTTACCGCGTTCGTCATCGTCATCTTCATGCGGCTCGGCGACTACGTTGAGCACGCGACGACCGAGCAGGCGCGCGATGCCATCTCCGATCTGATGAAGGCTGCGCCGCAAACTGCACGCGTCGAGCGGGACGGGGAGGAAGTTGAGATTCCCGCCCGTGAGGTGGAAGAGGGCGAAGTCGTCGTCGTGCGTCCCGGGGAGAAGATCCCGGTCGACGGCCGCGTGGTCAGTGGACGGGCCGTGATCGATCAGAGCACCGTGACCGGGGAGCCCGTCCCGGTCGAAGCGATCGAGGGCGATGACGTCTATGCCGCGACGATCGCGGAGGGGGGAGCCCTCCGGATACAGACTCGCGAAGCGGGCGCAGAAACCACGTTCGGACGCGTCGTGCGCATGGTTGAGGCCGCCGAAGCCCACCGGGGAGAGACCGAGCAGTGGGCTGACCGCTTCTCGGGATACTATCTCCCCGTGGTGGGCGGCGTGGCCGCCGTCACGTACCTGTTCACGGGGGACGCGATGTCGGCTGTGGCCGTGCTCGTCGTGGCCTGCTCCTGCGCATTTGCGCTCGCCACACCCGTTGCGATGCTGGCGACGATCGGCGTGGCCGCGCGGCACGGGCTTCTCGTCAAGGGCGGTCGCTATCTCGAAACGCTATCCGGGGTCGACACGCTTCTGGTTGACAAAACCGGTACGCTGACCGTCGGCCGGCCGGAGGTGATCGCCATTCGACCTGAAGCGGGGTGGACGAAAGACGAGCTTCTGGGGTTGGCCGCGAGCGCCGAACAGTACGCCGAACATCCGCTCGCGGGAGCTGTCCGCGAGGCGGCCGGGGCGCGATCCGTTACGCTCAACACGCCGGACGATTTCAAGGCCGTGCCCGGCCGCGGGATTCGCGCAACGGTGGGGGAGAAGTCGGTCGTGGTCGGCAATGAGCGAATGCTCGAAGAGAGCACCGGCGAGGGAGGCAGCATTGCCGTGCAAGCACCCGCTGCCGCTCCGAAGGCCGGTGAGACGCACCTCTACGTGGCAGTGGATGGTCGGCTCGCCGGCGTCATCGTGACAGCTGATCGCGCGCGTCCGGGCGTCGCAGAAGCCCTCGACGCGGTTCGAGAGCAGGGCGTGAAAACGGTCGAAGTGCTGACCGGCGACCGGTCGGAAGCCGCCGATGCACTCGCGGAACGACTCGGGCTCGACGTGCGGAGTGAGCTCCTGCCCGAAGACAAGATCGCCATCGTCCGTGAGTATCAGCGCCAGGGCCACACAGTGGCTATGATCGGGGACGGCGTCAACGACGCGCCGGCGCTTGCCCAGGCCGACGTGGGCATCGCCATGGGGGGTGTGGGCACCGACATCGCGGTGGACGCAGCGCCCGTCGTGCTGCTGCGCGAGGACTGGTCGCTCGTTCCGGATCTCCTCGACACCGCCCAGCGGACGATGAACGTGGTGAAGGGTAACTTCTGGTTTACCGGGCTCTACAATCTTGCCGCGCTCGGGCTCGCCGCCACGGGATTTCTCCCGCCGATCGTAGCCGCGGCCATGCACAGCATCCCGGACCTCGGCATTCTCGCCAACTCGTCCCGCCTTCTGCGACGGTCGTGATGACGGTGAAGCAGGAATCAACTCGTCAGGGAGAGGCCGTCTCCTTGCCGTCCTCCGCGTCGGTGATACCGCGAGTCAGAAACTCGTAGATCCGGAGGAGGCGGTCGATGCGGTGTTGCGGGTCGCCTGTTCGGCTGAGATCGTGCCCGGCGTTCGGATAGCGGACGTATTCCACGGGCCGGTTGAGGACCTTGAGGCTCCGGTACAGCATTTCGCTCTGGATCACGCCCGTGCGCAGGTCGTCGTCTGCGTGCATGATCAGGAGCGGCGTCCGGATGTCGCGAACGTACGTTTGCGGGGAATTACGGAGGAGCGCCTCGCGCGGAGCCATCCGGAGCGAATCCACGACAAGGCTGTCGAGACCGTAGCCGGCGATCTGGCCTTCAGCGAAGAAGGTACTGTCGACCGGCATCGCGAGGGTGTCGGCCTGAGCGCTGTCGCGTGCCGGCGCAGGATACGCCCCTTCCCACGGATAGCCGCCGAAGTGCGTCGGCACCAGGCGCCAGGCGTTGCCTTCCCCGAAGAAGGTGCTCAGGTCGTAGACGCCCCGCTGCGCGACGGCGGCATCGAAGCGATCCGTCTGGCTGACGATCCAGGCTGTAAGGTAGCCGGCGTACGAGCCGCCGGTAAGGACCTGCCGGTCGCCGTCGACCCATTCGAGACGGGTCGCGGCGTCGGCGGCAGCCAGAACGTCGTTCATCGGGCCGGTCCCCCAGTCCTGGAAGTTGGCTGTCTTGAACTCGAACCCGTAGCCGCCGGAGCCTCGCGGATTGGCGTATACGATCGCGTAGCCTCGGGCGGCCAGCATCTGAAACTCGTGCCACATCGTCGCCTCGCCCGGGCCCCACATCGCGGAGGGTCCGCCGTGCATTTCGACAAGTAGCGGGGCCGTGTCCCCGTCGGCCAGTCCCGGCGGACGGATGACCCACGCGTCGATCGTGCGCCCGCCCTGCTCCACCTCGATCCGGCGGTGCGTGGCGATGGTTCGATTCTCCAGCCACTCGGCGTTGTGGGACGAGATGCGGCGGGCGTTGCCTCCGCCGACCGTGCTCGTGTAGACCTCATATGGATTCTGAACCTGCGTCGCCGCATACACCAGCGTCGCGTCGGTGGCGTCAAAGCTTCGCACACCGATGCCGGGATTCGTCAGGACCTCCGGCTCCACGGGCGTGATCATGGCCGAGTCGACTGCAAACGTGGCCGCGCTGGTTTCGGTCTCCGTCGCCGGTGCGGCGCGGACGCCTGTGTCTGCATCCCCGTTCGAAGACGTGTCTGCCCGGGCGAACGGGGCGAAACGGATCAACGGAAAGCTGCCTTCGGACGCGGACACCGCATAAAGGTACCAGCCGTCAGGTGACCATTTGATCTGAGAAACCGAACGTTCGTATTCGCTCGTAATAACCCGCGGCTTCGTCCGGCCGTCCAGAGCGAACAGGCCGATTTCCGTCTGCGCGTAGCCGCTATGGTTGAGGTTCTGTGCGGTAAACGCCACCGTCGTGCCGTCGCTGGTCACGCGCGGATTCGACAGCGCGTAGCGATCGAGGCGGAGCAGGCGTTGCAGGCTGGGCTCTTCGCCGGCCGCCGGGACTTCTGCCACGAAGAGGTCGCGCTGACGGAGGCGGTCCGGGTGGGCCTCTGCGACGGGTGTGCCACTGAGGACAACCTGTGTTCCGGAGGGGAGCCAGTCCACGCCGCCGTAACTTCGGTAGCCGCTCGTGACCGGACGGGGAGAAGGGCGGTCCGGGGTGCCCGTCATGACGCCGGCGGGCACGTCAACCACGAAAACGTGGCGGAACGAGACCTGCGGTTCGAGCGCACGTTCTCCCTGAAAGTCGAGCCGGGTGATGACCGCCGGATCGTTCTCCGATCGGCGCTCGCCGAGCCACTTGCGGATTTCCAGAAGCGACCCGTCCGGGTTCGCGGTGGAGGCATCGGGAACGGATTCGCGAATCGTGTCGCGCAACGCGCCGAGCGAGTCGGCCAGGGCAGCGACGCGGTTGTCGCCCACATCCAGCGTGTCGAGCGCATCCAGCGTGATCGAATCGCGCAGTACGATACGCCGGCGCGTCGTCGGCGCAGTCAGCGTGTCGGCTGCACCCCGACGCCACCGCTCATCCGGGAAGGATCCGTCCGGCCCCAGGTCACGGGCAACCTCGGTACGGGAGAGGGAGGAGGCGTAAAGGAGTTGCTCGCCGTCCGGGCTCCACTGCGGGTCCGACGCCCCGTTCGGTGCATCCGTCAACTGATAGGGTTCGCCGCCGAAGATGGGGAGGACAAAGACCTGCGGCGTGCCGTCGACCGGTCGCACGAAGGCGAGTCGGTCGCTGTCGGGATGCCACGCGGGATCGGTCGCGCCTGCTGCGGACCGTGTCAGAATGTGCGGCTCGGTCCGCCCGTTCGCGGGGACCGTGTAGATGCGGTGCCGATATGCGTACGGCCGTTCGTCGCCGGGCGTCGAATCGATGCTCTTGACGACGTAGGCAGCGGTGCGGCCATCCGGCGAAAGCGTGACGTCGGAGATCTGCCGAATCTTGAGGAGGTCGGACGCCGTGATGGCGGACGATCCGGGGGCCTCCGTCGGCTGTGCCACGGCGGGGGCGGAGACAAACGCCAGCAGGGCAAGAAGGAGAAGAGCGTGCGCAGCGCCACCAAGAAACGACAGTCGGGAACCAGGGCGCGGAAGGGGAACAGCGAGGTACGTCATCGGCGAGAAATACGGAAGCGGTCGAGCGAAACGATTCATCATTGCGCCAACCTATGATCCGCGAAGCACGAATGGTACCCGCCGATGTGAAAGTTAAGCGCTTCGCATGAGGCAGCCGTTTGGATTGGGGATTGTGGATTGGGGATTGTGGATTGGGAATTGTGGATTGGGAATTGTGGATTGGGGATTTCCGATTGGGAATTGTGAGGTGCGGATTGGGCGTTTGTTTCTGCGTTGGCTCGTTGGCCCGTTGATTCGTTGGCGCGTTGGTATGTCAGAACGCATTACCAAAACCGACCGTCGGTGTACGAGCAGGATGCAGAAGGCCAGCACGCCGTGCCGAACCCGTGCAAATACC
>JAAAOT010000204.1 GCA_009908725.1 Bacteroidota bacterium
GCCGTTACAAGACAATGCAGGGCTTTCGCGTTGCCCGAAAGGCAGGATGGGACACGCACGGCTTACCTGTTGAGATCGAGGTCGAGAAAGAACTCGGCCTTCAGACGCGGGCCGATGTCGAAGAGTACGGCATCGAAAAGTATAACGCCGCCTGCCGGGAGAGCGTCCTCAAGTACAAGGACGAGTGGGACGAGCTGACGGAGCGTATGGGCTACTGGGTCGACCTTGACGACCCGTACGTCACCTACGAAACGGAATACATCGAAAGCGTTTGGTGGCTCCTGAAGCAGATTCACGACAGCGACCTGCTGTATCGCGGCAAGAAAGTGCAGTGGTACAGCCCCGGCTCGCACACCGTTCTGTCCAGCCACGAGGTGAGCCTCGGTTACGAGGAAACGCAGGACCCGAGCGTCTACATCCGCTTCTCCGTCGACGACGAGGAGGATACGTACTTCCTGGCGTGGACGACGACGCCGTGGACGCTCATTTCCAACACGGCGCTCGCGGTCGGCACGGACATCGAATATGCGAAGGTCCGCCACGACGACCCGCATCAGGGCGAAGAGTACCTAATTCTGGCGGCGGACCTGCTCGACACGGTTCTTGATGAGGACTACGAGGTTGTCGATACCTTCTCCGGTTCCGACCTGGTGGGCCGAACATATCAGCCGGTCTTTAGCTACTTCACCGACGAGGTGGAGAAGGGCGAGGCGTGGCGCGTCGTGCCGTCGGGCATCGTGTCGACGGAGGAGGGAACCGGCGTCGTGCACATGGCGCCCGCCTACGGCGCCGACGATCACGCGGTCGCGCAGCAGGAAGGCCTGCCGCTGTTCAACCCGATCGACACCGACGGCTGCTTCACCGAGGAGGCGACGCTGGTGGCCGGGGAGTGGTTTAAGGACGCGGATAAGCAGATCACGACCGACCTGAAGGAGCGCGGGCTGCTTTACAAGCATGAGACGTACCTCCACAACTACCCGTTCGACTGGCGCAAGGGGACGCCGCTGATGAGCTACCCGGTGGACAGCTGGTTTATCCGGACGACGGCGCTCAAAGAGAAGATGGTGGAGCGCAACCGGTCGATCAACTGGCAGCCGGAAGGCATCGGCACCGGGCGGTTCGGCGAGTGGCTTGAGAATAACGTTGACTGGGCCCTCAGCCGTCGCCGGTACTGGGGCACGCCGCTCCCGATCTGGGTAAACGACGAGGACCCGGACGACTACTTCATCGTCGGATCGATCGACGAGCTCCGCGAACGCTTCGGGGATCAGATCCCTGCTGACGACGAAGAGGTCGATCTGCACCGGCCGTTCGTGGACGACTGGACCTGCGAGGCGGAAGAGGGCGGCACCTACCGCCGCGTCCCGGACCTGATCGACGTGTGGTTCGACTCCGGGTCGATGCCGTACGCCCAGTGGCATTACCCCTTTGAAAACAAGGAGCAGTTTGAGGCCAACTTCCCGGCGGACTTCATCGCCGAGGGCGTCGATCAGACCCGGGGCTGGTTCTACACGCTTCACGCCATCGCCACGCTCGTGATGGACGATGTTGCGTACAAGAACGTCGTCGTCAACGGGCTCGTGCTCGACGAGGACGGCAACAAGATGTCGAAGTCCAAGGGCAACTCGGTCGCCCCGTTCGAGGTGATCGACGAGTACGGGGCGGATGTCGTCCGCTGGTACATGATGAGCAATACCCCGCCGTGGGAGAACATCAAGTTCAGCGAGCGCGGCCTGCGCGACCTCCGGCGGAAGTTCTTCGGCACGCTGGAAAACGTCTACAGCTTCTTCGCCACGTACGCGAATATCGACGAGTTTGACGCAGGCGCGGATCGTATTCCCGTGGCGGAACGGCCCGAGCTGGACCGCTGGATCATCAGCCGGCTCAACACGACAATCGAAGACGTCGTCGCTGCGCTGGACGACTACGACCCGACGACGGCCGCCCGGGCAGTGGAAGGGTTTGTCGAGGAGCTCTCGAACTGGTACCTCCGCCGGTCGCGCCGGCGCTTCTGGAGCGCCAAGCGGGACAACGGCGCCCACGCTGAAGCCGTCGCGCCGGAAAACAAGCAGGCCGCCTACCAGACCGTCTACGAATGCCTGCTGGCCACAGCGAAACTGATGAGTCCGGTCGCCCCGTTCTTCGGGGAAAAGCTGTACCGCGAACTCTCCAGCGAAACCGTCGGCGACGTCGCCGAGAGCGTTCACCTGGCGGAGTTTCCGAAGGTCGACGCGTCCGAGCGCGACGACGCCCTTGAACACCGAATGGGGCTGGCCCGGACGATCTCGTCGGTGGTGCTGAGCCTTCGCAATCAGGCAGAAATCAACGTTCGCCAGCCGCTACCACGCATTCTGGTGGTAACCGGCACCGGCGTCGAAAAATCCGTCGTCGACGACGTGTCCGATATCATCCTTGACGAGGTGAACGTGAAGGACATCCAGTACGTCGACCACACGAGCGATGTCGTGCGCCGCTCCGCGAAACCCAACTTCAGCCGTCTGGGCCCGCGTCTCGGTGCGAAGATGAAGCCGGTCAACCAGAAGGTGCGTCAGCTCGACGACGACGCGATCACCGCCTATATCGATACGGGCTCCCTCGTGCTGGAGGTCGACGGCGAAGAGATCGAGCTGGGGCCGAACGACCTTGAGATCACGAGTGAAGGAATCGAGGGCTGGCTGGTCGAGCAGCGGGCCGGGGTCACGGTCGCGCTCGACACGCACATCAGCGAGGCGCTCCTTCAGGAAGGACTGGCCCGGGAGAGCGTCAAGCGGATTCAGAACCTCCGCAAAGACGCCGGTTTCGACGTTACGGACCGCATCGAGATCGACTACCGCGGCTCCGATCGAATCCGGGGTGCGATCGATCAGTGGGCCGAGTGGATTCGGAACGAGACCCTGGCTCTGGAGTTGCAGCCGTCCGAACAGCCGGAGGGCGAGGCCGTGGAGACGTTCGACATTGGAGAAGAGAAGCTCACGGTTGCGGTCCGACGGGCCGTTACACCGTCCTCCACGTCCTGACGCGGGCTCCACGGGGGGATGTGGTTGCCGATGGGCGTTCGCCGATCGACCACGTTTTCGGATCGATCTTCGTTTCTGACCGACATCCGCGAGGCGCATTCATTATGGCGAAAAAGGAGTCTCAACAGACCAACGGGAATTCCTCAGAGGCGCCCCGACCGGGGGCCGATGACCGCGAGACGCCCTTCTCCGAAGAAGAGCTGGAGCACTTCCGCGGTCTCATCATGAAACGACGGCGCGCCGCCCGCGAAGACATCGAACGCATGCGCGGTCAGATCGACGAGGCGCGCGAGCAGGCCAGCGACAACACGGCCTACTCGTTTCACATGGCCGACGCCGGTACGGATGCGATGGAGCGGGAGAAACTGTATCTGATGATCGCCCGCCAGCAGAAGTACATCGGATACCTCGACCGCGCCCTCGAGCGGATCGACAACAAGACTTACGGCATCTGCAAGGTGACCGGCGAGCCGATCGCGAAAGAGCGGCTGGAGGCCGTTCCCCATACGGAGATCTCCATCGCGGCGAAGCAGCAGCAGAAGAAGAAAGAGAAGCAGAACGGGTAAGCCGGATCCGGATTCGTCCGTTGGCGGCGCCGGGGGATCACCGTCCGACCGCTGCACGCGCACCGGCCGGGTGGCGGTCGTTTGACGCCGCTAACCTGCACGGCCCGCCCGTGTCGTCCATGCACTGATTTTGAAGCACATGAGAGTACTCTGGCTGTCCGGGCTCGTCGTTGTCCTCGACCAGCTCACGAAAGCAGCGGTCCTTGAATACATGTACCGCGGCCAGTCGATTCCCGTTGTGGGGGACTGGCTCAAGTTCACCTTCACCGAGAACCCGGGCATGGCGTTCGGGATACAGATCGGCCCGAAAGGGACGGTGACGGTGCTCGCCCTTCTGGCGATGGGCCTCGTGGCGTACTACTTCTATCACGTCCGCCACAGCTATCTGCCCTACCGGCTGAGCCTTGCCTTCATCTTCGGCGGCGCCATCGGCAACATCATCGATCGGGTGTTTTACGGCGCGCTTCTTGGCTACGGCGAGCTGTTTCAGGGGAAGGTCGTCGACTTCGTCCACGTCAGCGTGTGGAAGGGGTGGATCCCCGAGGCCGTCCCGGTCTACGGTGGCGCGTATATCGACCTGTTCCCCATCTGGAACGTCGCGGACATGGCGATTGTCGGCGGTGTGATGGGTGTTCTCACGTTCCACCACACGTTTCACGAGCGCGAGCGGCTCCGCCTCCAGCGAGCCTCGATGCGGATCGCATCGGTCGAGCCGGCACGTGTGGACTTTGCCCTCCCGCCCCTTCGTGCGCACGTCCCACACGGGCTGCACAACGGCAACGGCACATCTGCGTCGGCATCGAACCCGACATCGGCATCTTCCGTCCCCGAGATGGCCGACACGTCCGACCGGACCTCGGCGGCCGCATGATGCGGACCACTGCGGCTCCCCCGACCATCGGACCTGTTGGTGTCGGGGACACGTCTTTTCGCACAGTTACCACGGTTTCGGGACGTGCTGTTGTCGAACGTCGCGCGCTGTCGTGCGTGTAACACATCCTGCAAAAATGGCGGTCCCGTCGCACGGCGCCGGCCCGTCGTCCCTCGCGAGCATCCCTCAGGTTTCCGCATCGCTCATGCCTGATCAGTCGAAGATCCGCAACTTCTGCATCATTGCCCACATCGATCACGGCAAGAGTACGCTCGCCGATCGCCTGCTGGAACGCACGGGGACGATCAGTGAGCGGGATATGCAGGAGCAGACGCTCGACGACATGGATCTCGAGCGCGAGCGTGGCATCACGATTAAGAGTCACGCCGTCCGGATGACGTATGAGGCGCAGGACGGGAAGGAGTACATCTTCAACCTGATCGACACGCCCGGCCACGTAGACTTCACCTACGAGGTGTCGCGTGCCCTGAAAGCGTGCGAAGGCGTGATCCTGCTCGTTGATGCGGCCCAGGGCATCGAGGCGCAGACCATCTCGAATCTCTATCTGGCGCTCGAGCAGGACCTGGAGATCATTCCGGTGCTGAACAAGGTCGACCTGCCCGTCGCCCAGCCGGACGTGATCGCGCAGTCGCTCGAAGACCTCATCGGCGAGCCGGCGGAAGACATTCTGGCCGTCAGCGCCAAGACCGGCACGGGCGTGGACGACCTGCTGGAGATGATCATCGATCGCGTCCCCCCGCCATCCGGCGACCCCGACGCCCCGCTTCGGGCGCTCATCTTCGACTCCGTATACGATTCCTACCGCGGGTCGGTCGTGTACGCCCGCATTTTCGACGGGACGCTGTCGCAGGGCGAAGGCATGGAGTTCATGTCGAATAAGAAACGGTATGACGCGGAAGAACTCGGCACGCTCCGCCTCGGAAGGCAGAAAGTCGACAAGCTCTCCGCCGGCGACGTTGGCTACATCATCGGCTCGGTGAAAGACGTGCAGGACACGCGCGTCGGTGATACGATCACGACCGAGAAGAACGGAGCCACGGAGCCGATTCCCGGCTTCAAGGAGGTGAAGCCGATGGTGTTCAGCGGCATTTACCCGACGGACACCGACGACTTCGAAGACCTGCGCAGCGCCCTCGACAAGCTCCAGCTCAACGACGCGTCGCTGACCTACGAGCCGGAAACGTCGGCGGCTCTCGGATACGGCTTCCGCGTCGGCTTCCTGGGACTGCTCCACATGGAGATTATTCAGGAGCGCTTGGACCGCGAGTTCGGCCTCGACATCATCACCACCGTGCCGAACGTGGAGTACCGCGTCAAGGTCAGCAAGCCGGGGGAAAAGGACGACGGAGACATCGTCACGGTCGACAACCCCGAGGAGATGCCGCATTACGGCGACATCGACGAGGTTTACGAGCCGTACATTCGGGCAGACATCATCACGCCCAGCGACTACATCGGCAACCTGATTCAGCTCTGTGAAGACCGCCGCGGCGAGTACGTCGAACAGCGGTGGCTGGACACCGAGCGCGTCAGTCTCGTCTACGAGCTACCGCTTGCCGAAATCGTCTTCGACTTCTACGATACGCTGAAGAGCGTCAGCCGCGGGTACGCCTCCTTCGATTACGAGTTTATCGAGTACCGCGAAAGCGACCTCGTCAAGCTTACGATTCTCATCAACGAGGATCCGGTGGATGCGCTGTCGACCATCGTTCACCGCGACTCGGCGTACGAGATCGGCCGGAAGCTGACGAAGAAGCTTAAGGAACTCATCCCCAAGCAGATGTTCGAGGTACCGGTGCAGGCGTCGATCGGTCGCCGCGTCGTGGCCCGCGAAACGATTCGCGCACAGAAGAAAAACGTGACGGCGAAGTGCTATGGCGGCGACATTACCCGGAAGCGGAAGCTCTGGGAGAAGCAGAAGGAGGGGAAGAAACGCATGAAGCAGGTCGGTAGCGTCGACGTGCCACAGGAGGCGTTTCTCGCGGTGCTGTCGATGAACGATAACTAACCTTCCCCCTGACCGCCGGTCGGTCCGGAGCGCCGGGTGACCAGAGGTCTGGGTGATTGAATCCGGGTACACTCCTTGATGTAACCAACCCTGCGCCCGATCTTAAAGGGCGTTGATACGGACGGGCGCACGTCGCTTCCGAATCGCCTCCGTCCGCGTACGCACTTCCTGGCTTTCCCGTGGTCTTTTCCCCTCGCCTGCCGATGATTCCCCCCGTTCGTTCTTCGGCGTTCCTGCTTCCGATCCTGTGTCTCGCTTTGTTCGGGATGCCGGTCGACACCCACGCCCAGCAGATCTCCTCGGATGGATCCACGGCACCGGTCCGGACGGTGACCTACAGCGGAGACGCCGAGCGTCCAACAGACACATCGCCGACGCTCGTGGAGCGGTATCAGCGTGCTCGCCTTCAGATGCTGGCCGAACGGATGCAGCGCGAGACCCGCGGACGCGTCGCCATCGCAGGCCCCGAGCGCTTCCGCGTCCCGTCTGATTCGCTGCGTCCCGGCGCGTCGGGCGGAGAGAAGGCATCAGCGCCGGCTCCATCGTTCCCCGTTTCCCGGGTGCGTGCCGTGCGGAAGCTCGAACGGGGATGGTATCGGGACCGCTTCTCGGATACCCGGTGGTCCTTCCTCGGAGCCGGGCGACACTTCACGCCGATCGATACGACGCTGACCCGCCGGCTTCGTGCCCAGCTTCAGGCCCACTACGGCGATCCGACACAGGTCCTGGCCGACTTCAACCTGCGACAGCCACGCGACGAGTACGTCCAGTTCGAATACTGGCTCGTCGTAAACGACTCCATCCCCGTCAAAATCAGCGACGCCAACGGAGCCCGCGATCGCGGCCTGATCGTCGCCACCTCTGCGGAGTACCGCGATGAGCTGTTTGCCCTTCGCCAGGCCGTACTCGAGCCTGCGCTGCGCTCGCGGCCCGCGCCGTATGTCGATTATTATTTTGAAAGCGAGACACGCCGCTGGTATCGTACGGGGTATGACGGGTCGACCTACTTCCTGGACCCGATGTCCCGATATCGAACGACGCCCGGACAGCGTCCCCGGCTCGATGCCCGACGCTCGGCCCCGTCCGACGCCGGCGTGTCGTCTGCCAGCACGCAGTGAGTCGCTCGCGTGCCTTTCCATACGAACCGAAGGAGCAGATGCGTTTGGATGAGGCGTTGTCCCGCCGCTCTGCGTGTCCTTTTTTCCACTGATCCCGGTTTCTGACTTTGCCCTCGACCAATACCTCCGACGCTCGCGTGCGTACCCGCGTCTCCGACGAAGAGCGGCCGGACGCCCGACCCGAGAAAAGTTCGCTCCGCCAGTGGGTGGAGGCCTTCGGGTTTGCCCTCGTCGTCGTACTCGTCCTGCGCGTGTTTATCTTCGCGCTGTTTACGATCCCGACGCCGTCAATGGAGCGAAATCTCCTCGTGGGCGACTACCTTTATGTGTCGAAGCTGCATTACGGGCCGCGTATGCCGATGTCCGTCGGGATTCCGTTCGTCCAGTCGTGGTCCGTTCCCGGTGTCGAGTTTCCATACACCCGGCTTCCGGGCTTCGGCTCTGTCGAACGCGGCGATGCAATCGTCTTCAACTACCCTCCCGACGACGGTCCGATCGACCGTCGGATGCACTACATCAAACGGGTAATGGGGATGCCGGGCGACTCCATCAGCGTCCGGGAAAAGGTTGTTCACATCAACGACGAGGCGTACCCGCTCGGCCACGGGATGCAGCAGAACTGGCTGGTGACCAAAGAAAACGCACGGTACCAGATTCCGCGCCCGCGCCGGGAGGAACTCAACATCTCCTCGATTCAGCCGACGTCGGACGCGCGGACCGTCCGCATGACCGCGACCCCGTCCGCGATTCAGGCCATCTCCGACCTGCCGTGGATCGAACAGATCCGCCCGGAGATAACCTCCCAGCCGCAGGCCACGCTGTACCCGGGTGATCGCGGCTACTCGCGCGACAATTACGGCCCGGTCTTCGTCCCCGGAGAGGGCACCACCGTGGAGTTGACGGCTGAAAACTGGGCCGTTTACGGACCGGTCATCGATCGCTACGAGAACCGGAACGCCCGGCAGATGACGGACTCGACGTTTGCAATTGACGGGCAGGAGACGACGACGTACACGTTTCAGCAGAACTACTACTTCGTCATGGGCGACAATCGTGACAACTCGCAGGACAGCCGTTTCTGGGGCTATGTGCCCGAGGATCACATCGTCGGCAAAGCCATCGTGACGTACTTCTCCCGCTCGCCGTCAAGTGTCGTGCCCCGTTTCGGTCGCATCCTGCGCCCGATTGACGACGTCAGCGTGTTTCGCGAGACGTCCGTACTCCAGCAGATCCCGGAAACGGTGGCGCCGTAACGGCATGTACCGCCGTCCCGCGTCTTGCTCCACCAACGCCGTGCGGGGATGGGCGGCCGATCAACTCGCGGGTCGCAATCTCCGTGATGGCGCTCAGCGCGACGCCCGCTGTTTACGTATCCGATCCCACATTTCCTGTTGCGGCGTGCCCGGTTCCACTTTGTAAGGATCCGTCGGCAGCGAGACGCGCTTCAGGACCGGGTACCGTCGCTTCTCGACGAACGGGTTGGGATGGTGCTCCGGCGGATCCTCGCCGAGGACGAGCACCATCGTGCCGGGGGACTGGATCCGTCCCTGCCCGCTACCGGGCCCGATGTGGCCGCGCGTCGTCTCCCAGGGGTCGGCCCAGTTGTAGATCCATTTCGCGTCGGCGTCCACGAGCCGCACGCAGCCGTGGCTGGTCGGGCCGCCCGTAGGCATGGCGTACTGGTGCACGTGGATGCCACGGGCCGCGTGGAAGTTGAAGACCCAGAACATCTCCCATTCCTCGCCGGGCGGGCTGAGGGTGGAGACGCGCTGCTCTTGCTTCCAGTTAAAATTAAAGCGTCCGTTCGGCGTGGCCGTTGAGTCCGGATTCCCGGTGTTCACGATGCCCCACCGCTGGAGCGTGCCGTATTCGTACGCGGCAAAGGCCTGAATCGTCTTGTGGATCATAAAGACCTTGCTGTGGTCGCGGGCGCCCGGGTAGTAGCGGGGGAACGGGGAATAGGCGCGGAAGTCGAGCCCGTATTCGGTCGGGACGACGAGCGTATCGCCGAGAGAGACGTTCTCCAGCGTCACGCGATTGAGGAGTTCGACGAGCTGGGCACGCTGGTGCCCGAGCTTCATGTCGCCGTCCCCGAGGCGGGAGTAGAGACGGTTTCGGGCCATCACGCTGTTGCCGCTCGGGTCATCGTACACCATGTACTCGTAGTAAACCTCTGGCAGCGCGTCGAGCGAGCTGGCTCGCCGCGTCAAAATATTCTCCAGCTCATACTGGTCGAAGTACCCCTGCGCGGATGCCGACGTGGGGAGGAGGAGCGCGGCGAGTAGAACGGCCGCAAGGGCGGACGGGAGGCGCTGCAGCAGACGGGGAGAGCAGGTCCTTCTCATACGGGCAAGCGAAGTCTGAGGCACAGGGCAACGATCGTGCGTACCCACCCGAGGGATGGCAGTTTCCGGGGGTGGGCCACGTCGTCAGTCGGGCGGCATGCAGCCCTTCTCGCGAAGCGTCCGGATCATGTCCGGATCACCGAGCACGATCAGGATGTCACCCTCCTGGATGCGGGCGGCCGGATCCGGGTTGAAGCGCATCATGTCGCCTTCGCTCTGGTCGATCATGCCGATGACGATTGCGTCGTATTGCTGGCGGAAATTGCTATCCGCGAGGGTCTGTCCGGCGAGCGAGGCGCCCGGCATGACCTCCACCTCGTCGATCTGGAGGCTGAGGGCGCCCGCCCGGAGCACGCGCTCGAGAAACTGATCCACGTTCGGCCGGAGGATCACCTGCGCCATCCGGTCGGCGCCAACCTCGCTCGGCGCAATAACCTTGTCCGCTCCGGCGTGCAGAAGCTTCGATCGATTGCGGTGATCGATCGTCCGCGCGAGGATGAACACGTTCGGGTTCATCTCCCGGGCGGTCAGCGTTACAAACACATTCGAACTGTCCTCGGGAAGGGCGAGAATGAGACCGAATGCCCGGTCGATCCCAGCCTTTCGCAGGGTGTCCTCGTCCTCAGCGTTGCCCTGCACATACAGCCTCTCGTTCTCCTGGCACTGCTCGATTTCCTCATCCGCCTGGTCGATCACGACGAACTCTCGCTGTGCGTGCTCGAGGTCTTCGGCGAGTCGCTGTCCGACGCGACCGTATCCGCAGACGATGTAATGATTCTCGAGGTCGTTGATCTTCTTCATTTTCTGTCGTTCGCGGAGTCGGTCGCTGGCGAGGAGAAGCTGGGCGGACCGGGCGGCGACGAAGGTGACGATGCCGATGCCGGTCAGGGCGATGAAGATCGTAAAGAAGCGGCCGACGTCGGAGAGGGGCCGCACTTCGGCAAACCCGATCGTCGTCAGCGTGATGAACGTCATGAAGAGGCCGTCCATCCACGGCCATCCCTCAATCACGCGATACCCGGACGTCCCAATTGCGATGACAACGAAGAGCGTCGTCGTCGCCAGGAGGATCTCCCTGCGGGACTGGTCCATGCGAACGTACCAGGTACGCAGGCGCTCGGTGGGATTGCCGAAGAGGCTCATCGGTGGGTGGACCGTGGAAACGCACGCGAACACGCGAGGAGAGGCTGCCGGTGGACTACGCCGCCGTCGGAATCTGGAAGACGCGTGCATGCCATGCTGCTCCCGCCGGCTGTTCGAAGTCGCCATCGCGGAGTGCGCCGAGCGTCGTGATGCTCGGGTCGAACACCCGGGTGGATGCGTCGACGCGGTCCTCCGATACGAGCCGTCTGAAATCGGCCCGGGAAACCGAGCGGACGTTGCCGTCGGCGTCTCGATACAACACGTCGAGCGGGGACGTCCACTCGAGGCCGAGGTCGCCGGCCACCTCGTCGACGGCGTTCACCGATGCATCGATGCCGCATCCGCTGACATCGCCGTCCGCCACGGTGGCGGCGAGAATCACAAACCGATCGTCTCGAATCGTGGCTTGCGCCTGGACCGGGCGATTGTGTGATGTCCAGCCTTCCATGAATCCGTCGAGACGTTCGAGAACCTCGGATTGCTCGGCTTCAGACAGCGGATCGGCGGTGGTGTAGATCCACAACCGTGCTATGTCCGGCAACTCGGGAAACGTGGACATGGAGGGGGGAAACGTCGGTGATAGAAACGTTGATAGCGCCGATGGCACAGCTATGTACGACCAACTCCACGGCGCGTTTGTTCGGATCCGAGTCGCCGTGGTGATCGCAAGCGTGTTCGAGAACCCGCCCCGCGCACATGGAAGGTCTGTAACGAACGCGGGAATCGTGAGCACGCATGCAACGCCTCCACGATTCCATCATATTACCTTACGTGTTTCTTCATAATCGCCTAGCCGGCTGTCTCGCGCGAATCGCCGGTTGCTTCTTCCACCGTAGCGTGATAGCCCATGAACACGTATCGGACCGTTGTAGACTGGATTCAATCACATCAGGAGGTTGTCCTGGACATTATCCGAGTGTATCTCGGGATTGGTTTGCTCGTCCGCGGCGGGCTGTTCATTTCACAGACCAGCGGGGTCGGCACGCTCGTCGACATGAGTCAGTTCGACGTCTGGGCCGCTGCTGTCGTGCATTACGTGACCTTTGCCCACATGATTGGCGGTCTGCTGCTGGCTGTCGGTTTGCTGACGCGCATCGCGGCTCTTGCTCAGATCCCGGTATTGATCGGCGCCGTATTTTTCGTGCACCTGAACGACGGCCTGTTGAGTGCGAACCAGTCGCTTGAGTTTTCCGCGCTGGTTCTGTTTCTGCTCGTCGTGGTCTTTGTGTTCGGTCCCGGGCGGTGGTCGGCCGACCACTACGTCTTCCGCGAGGAGGAAGAAGAAGTCGGTGAAATGTGGTGGCGTGAAGACGACGGCGATGGCGTCCCGGTTGGCGGCGACGGCGATCCGGTGCCGGTAGGAGCCGATACGGGTGCGGGGTCTTCCACTGGTGTGGTTGTAGCCGAGGGAGTGGGCACGGCCACGGAGCGCTCCGTGCAGACCGCTGCCGCGGTGCAGGGATGCGAGTGCGGGAACGACATCTCCGACCCGGAGGTGATCGTCGAGCCCCGCTACGGCTGGTCGTCCGGGTTCTTCTTCATGCTCGGGATTTCCGCCCCGGTGAAAGAGGTGCTCTTCTACTGCCAGGATTGCGGGACGGTGATGAAGCGGAGCAAAGACCCGGAGCTGCTGGATCGCTACCGCTGGCACACGTCGTGACGCGGTGCGGTCGCCTCAGGCGATCGACTCCACTTCTCCTTCAGTCTCCGGAACCTCGTCGGTCGCGCTGTCGGCCTGCGAGGTTCCGTTTGCTGTCGGGGAACGCCGGGAGACCCGTGCATCGAGCGCAAAGTAAAGCGTGAACGTCGTTCCGTCGCCCTTCTCACTTCGGACGTAAATGTCGCCCTTCATCAGCTGAACGAGGCGTTGCGTGATGGAGAGGCCGAGACCGCTCCCCTCATGGCTCCGGCTGAGGCCCTGGCTTTCCTGATGGAAGGCCTCGAACATTTTCTCCTGAAACGACTCCGACATGCCGATCCCGTTGTCCGTGACCTGGAGGACGGCGTGGGACGCGCGCTCAGGCGGGTCGTCGAGGACATGAACCTGTGCCCCACTTCGGACGGCGTCGGGGTCGGTCGGCGGGTGGGCACTGTGGCCGATGCGGATGGTGACCCCGCCTCCCTCGTCGGTGAACTTGATGGCGTTGCCGACGAGGTTGCGCAGGATGCGCTGCAGTGCGCCGTGGTCGAGCATGCACGTGCATCGATCCGAGAATGCCTCGATCTCAAGCTGGACGCCCGCGGCATCGGCCCGATTCGACTGCTCGAGTACCATGGCCCGGGCTTCCTCCACGAGGTCCAGCGGCTTCTGGTCAAGCTGAACCTTGCCCGCCTCCAGTCGAGAAAGCTTCAGGACCGAGTCGAGCGTCTCCATCAGGCGCCGGCTGCTTTTTAAAATAAGCGACGCGAAGTGCTCGCTCTGCCCATCGGTTTCTTCCTCCAGGACCTCGGAGAAGCCGATAATAGCCGTCAGCGGCGTGCGTACCTCGTGGCTCATGTTGGCGAGCATGGCCGACTTGATCCGGCTGGACTCTTCGGCTTCTTTCTTGGCGTCGGTCAGAGCGGAGACCGTGTGCGACAGCTCTTCCTCTCGCCGCTCCAGGGTCGACTTGGCGGATTGAAGATCCTCCATTGTCTCGCGTAGCGTCCGCTCCGAGCGTGCGAGCGACTCCCGCTGGCGTTCCTCGGCCTCCAGCGCCTCACGAAGGGCCTGCTTCTGACTCTCACTGACGAGCCGCAGCTGCTCAGCGCGGACGTTGGTCCGGCGCCGGATCACATGGATCATCGTCGAGAACGCGCCCGCCGCGCCGATGTTGATGGCGGGAATAACGAGCTCGGTGAGGGGAAACGAGATCACGGACGTGATGAGCCAGACAAAAAGGGTCAGTCCGAGGAATCCGGCAAACCACCGGCGCGACATGATGATAACCCCGGCCCCGACGACCAGCAGCGTCACCTGCGTCAGGGGGACGCTGCCGGTGATTATCTGCGTCAAAATCGTATGGACCAGAACAACGCCGCCAACGAGACCGCTGACGGCGTGCATCCCTCGATAGTCCGGGGCGACGGTGCGTAAATAGAGGCGAAGGAGGAGCGCACCGACCGCCGTTGCCGCGGCGAGAAAAGAGATATATGCCGCGTACGGCATCGACACGAAGATGAGATGCAGCACCATGTTGAGCATGAACAGAACGCTCAAACCGGTGGTCACAGGCAGCAAACTATCGTGCACGACCGCACGAAGGGCAGCATCCACCGATTCAGGGTCGACGGCATCCAGGTCGACCTGACGGGGGACTTCGGGGAGACGAATCGTAAAGTCGGCACCGGCAGGTGGGTCATCCCACACGCTCGGCTCGTGAGCGTCACTCATTATCGACGCGTCCTCTGCAGACAGCCGTTATAGAAGCGGACGGACGGGCAACAGGGTACGCCGCCCAGATCCTCGCAGATGAATAATATACCGAGGAAAACTGTTGCAACTGCTCCACAATGTACCTTCACCACAAACTGAAAGTCAATTTTAAGCCTTTCATGATTGTCGGAAGTAAATAGGGGATCCGGCTTTTTTACGATATTCGAGCCACATCCTCTGGCTCACGGATCGGTGTTCCTATGAAGCAAGCATTGCGCCGATTCAATGCAGGACGCAGGTGTCCCGGGTCGGGAGCTTGAATCCGTCCTACGCCGGTGTCGGCTGGAAGCCCCTCATCCTCTGCTCATCGTCATCTCATGTAACACCGACCGGATCATGTCGAATACATCCGAAGGATCGACGCGCATACTGGTGACCGGTGCCACCGGCACAGTCGGACGCGAGGTCGTCGCCCGGCTTTGTGATGCGGGAAAGCCCGTCACGGCGGCCGTTCGTGACCCACGGGCGGCGGACGTGGTGCCCGGCGTGCCCACCGTCCGGTTCGATTTCGAGCAACCGGCGACGTACGGACCCGCGTTTGCAGACCACGGTGCGCTTTTTCTCGTGCGTCCGCCGGCGATTACCCGGGTCTGGTCGTCCATCTTTCCAGCGATCGACGCGGCCGTTAGAGCCGGCGTGCGCCACGTCGTGTTCCTATCGCTTCAGGGCGCGGAGGCAAATCCGCTGGTGCCGCATCGATGGATTGAATGGAAGCTGGCGTCGACGGACGTGACGGCAACGCTGCTTCGGCCGAGCTTTTTCATGCAGAACCTGGTCACGACTCACCGCCGCGAAATCGCGAGAGACGGGCGACTCGTGGTCCCGGCCGGCACCGGTCGGACGGCGTTCATTGATGCCCGAGACATCGCGGCCGTCGCGGCCCGGGTGCTGATCGAGCCTCGCTACGCCGGACGTGCATTCGAACTTACCGGTCCCGCGGCACTGACGTATCACGAGGTGGCGGACGTGCTGTCCGACGTGCTGGGTCGCACAATCCGCTACGACGAACCCGGAGTGCTAGATTTTCTTCAGCACAGCCGGAGGGAAGGACGCCCGTGGCCGTTCATTCTGGTGATGACGGGCATCTACCTGACCGCACGGTTCGGCGGCGCCGCGCGGACAACATCGACCGTGGCGTCTGTGCTGGAGCGTCCCGCACGATCGTTCCGGCGCTTCGCCGAGGACTACGCGACTGCGTGGGAGAGGCAAAGGCCAGCGTAAATTTTCGCCGTCGCCTCTCCGCTACGGACCGGACGGACCCGACGGGCCGAGAAGCGGGAACTGCATTTCCTGCGTGGTCCCGTTTTCAAACCGAACGCGTAGGGTAGCCGTCTGCGAGCCATCCTCAATTTCGCCCGGAGGCGTGATGAGCCAGATCTCCGTGCGATTCATTTCGCCCTCTGGAACGGCAATCGGCGTTCGGCCGAGAACCTTGACCGTGGCCGAGGCAGGTTCGATCGCCTCGACCGTGTAGGTCGTCTGCTTGGGCGACTGGTTGAGTACGCGGAAACGGAGACGGTTGGCGACCTCGTCGTTCGGGAGGACGACGAACGGTTCGCCGGAGGCCCGGGCCACGTTCACATCGTAGGATCCGCGCGTCGTAAACGCGATGGCGAAGATCGATACGATGAGGACCATCAAGAGGCTGTAGATCACCGTGCGGGGGCGCACCGTGCGACGGCTCTTGCCTTCGTCTTCGCGCTCGGACGAGTACCGGATGAGGCCCGGCTCGAAGCCGACCTTCTCCATGATGTCGTCGCAGGCGTCGATGCACTGGGTGCAATGGAGGCATTCCATCTGCAGGCCGTCGCGGATGTCAATCCCGGTCGGGCAGGTGCGGACGCACGCGTAGCAGTCCACGCAGTCGCCCATGTCCGATCGTTCTTTGCCCTTGCCGCGCGGTTCGCCGCGTTCCTCGTCGTAGGAAACGATGAGAGAGTCCGGGTCGAGGAGAACCGACTGAAACCGGGCGTACGGGCACGCGATCGTGCACATTTGCTCGCGGAAGAATCCGAAGTCGAACATGATGAGCCCGGTAGTGCCGGCCATCATGACGAAGTACCCCCAGTGGTCGGTCGGCGAGCCCTGCATCCAGGTGATCAGGTTGTCCCACCCGGCGAAGTACGCGACGAACGTGTGCGCGAGAGCGAGCGAGAAGGTCAGGTACACGGCGTGCTTTCCGACTTTCCGCCATACCTTGTCGAAGCTCCACGGTCCTTCATCGCGGCGCTTCCGCACGTGCTCTTTTCCCTCGAAGAGCCGTTCGACGGGGCGGTAGAAGAATTCGAGATAGACGGTTTGCGGACACGCCCATCCGCACCAAACGCGCCCGAGGAGTGCGGTGAACAGCACGACGCTGACCAGCGCACCGATCATCAGGAGCATCAGGAGCAGCGTGTCTGTCGGGTAAAACGTCATCCCGAAGAACGTAAACTCCCGATGCAGCACATCCAGGAAGATGGCCGGCTTGCCGTTGATCTTGATGATCGGAAGCGCAACGAAGACAGCGACCAGTACCCACGCGACGATGAGACGGTAGTAGTACCAGCGGCCCTTATTCAGCTCAGGGTACAACCATTTCCGGCTGCCGTCCGCGTTGAGCGTGGCCATGATGTCCTCCGGCGGGGCATCCATCACACCGACGTCTCCGGCGGGGATGAATTGCTGCGTCTGTCGGCCGTTGCTGTTGCGGTCTGTCACTTCCATCTCCTGAGGGCAATCTTGAGGGTGATTCACGGGCAGCTCCCCTCCCGGCACGTTGCCGGATCCGGTGCCGCGGGGTGGGTGCTGGTAGCCCCCGTCGGGGCAGCAGCAGAACGGTCCAGCACAACAGCGTCGGGGGGAAGGTGTCAGCGACCCGACCGCGCGCCGGAGGCCGCCGATACACGTTTCAGAAAACGAAACAGAGAAATGCCGACTCGACAGAGTAGCCCTACCTTTCGGCGTAGTTGGATACGGAGAACCGATGTGGTGCAATCCCCCACATGGAAGGTCGGGGGGACGCGCTATGACCGTTAGGGGCGGATCGGTGGCGGGACCGGCCTCGGGCGGGTTAGGGAAATAAACATTATGGGACATAAGAAAACGGCGGAGCCTCACCAGCTGGAGTCTCCGCCGTCGCGATCCATGTTGCCTCACCGCCTCACCGCGCACCGCGTCACCGCCCGCTAGCGCCGGGTGGTCCCGGACGTGGCGGTTTACTGCACTCGGCGTACTGCCTGGGAATTACTCCATGCGTTCTCCTTCCGGTGCTTTTGCGCCTTCCGGCTCCGTGCCCTGAATGGACTGGATAAAGGCGACCAACTCGGCCCGTTCTTCCGGGCGGAGGCTGGCGTCCCAGGCCGGCATTCCCTTCTCTGCCACGCCTTCCGTGAGAATATTAAAGATGTCCATGTTGGTGCCGCCGTGAATCCAGTAGGGATCGGTCAGGTTGGGACCGATCACGCCCTGGCCCTTGTCGCCGTGGCAGGATGCGCACAGGCTCTGGTACGTCTCTTCGCCGGATGCGGTGCGGTCGCTGTTGCCGATGAACTCGGCGAGCGATGCGGGTGTCGCCTCGAAGGTGGGGTTCGCTTCCGCGTACTCGGCGCGCTGGATGGCGAGGGCTTCCTGGCTCTGCGCGAGATCGTCTTCGTACGTGTCTACGAAGTCGAACCACGTGATCCCGACGAAATAGACGACGCTGAAGGCGATGGAGCCCCAGAAGATCCAGATCCACCATCCGGGCATCGGGTTGTCGTATTCCTTGATCCCGTCGTAGCGGTGACCCTGAATCAGTTGGTCGTGGGTGCGGCCGTAGAGCGTCGATCCTTCGTCCGATCGGGAGCCCTCGGGGCGAGAAGTGTTGGGGTCGTTAGGCATGAGGCAGTGCAGGTTGGAACGGCTGGGGCAGAGGGTGAAGCGCGGCGGGATTACAGGCAATCCCCCGGAATCGGACTATCGCCCGTCGCCGCCGACGGAGTCGGCGTCGTCGAGAGGCATGTTGAGCGCCGACTCACAGTCGCGTTTGGGGAGCGTGAGCGCGTAGATCACGATCAGGACGAACGCGATGAAGAAGGCCAGGAGGCCGACTTCGGAGAGGGCACCGGTTTCCAGGGCGCGGACGGCATCTTTCCACATAACAGGTCGGTCGGAAGTGAGTCAGAGGGGCGAGGCAGGCGTGGGGTGCTATTTCGAGGCGTCGGCCGTGACGTCCGATTCGGCTGAGCCGGCGTCGGACGGGCCGGCGTCAGAAGGGCCGGCGTCAGAGGCCGCTGCTACGTCCGTCCCGAGGCTCTGCAGATATGCCACGAGGGCCATGATTTTCTTGTCCTCCAGGTCTGTGGGCCCGCCCTGTTCTTCGACCTCTGTGGCGATGGCCTTCGCCTGCGTTCGTGCGATGGTAGCGGCGTTCTCGATGGTTTCCTCCGCGTACGGGGTTCCGAGGCGTTTCAGCGTTCGCAGTTTTGCCGTCAGCCCGTCGAAGTCGATCTTTTTCTCGAGCAGGTGCGGGTAGGGAGGCATGATGGAGCCCTTGCTGGTGGAGCGGGGATCCTCCATGTGGCGCACGTGCCAGAGCGCCTGCGGCCGGAGCAGGCCTTCCCGGGCGAGGTCGGGACCGGTGCGCTTCGAGCCCCACAGGAACGGGCGCTCGTACACTGTTTCACCGGCTTTGGAGTATCCGCCGCCATTTTGACCGTAGCGTTCGATTTCGTGGCGGAAGGGGCGGACCTGCTGCGAATGGCAGGTATTGCATCCTTCTGCGATGTAGATGTCACGACCCTCGAGTTCGAGCGGCGTCCAGGGCTCGACCGTTTCGATACGGTCGACCGAGTTGTTTACCAGCACGAGCGGCAGAAACTCGACGAGGCCGCCGACGAGGATGGAGAGCGTGGTGAGGACGGTGAAGACCAGCGGCCAGCCTTCAAGCGTCCGGTGCATTCCGTTGCTTTTAATGAATCGTCCCATGACAGGAGGGGGAGGTGTAGATGATCGTTGCAGGGCAGGGGGCGTGCGGCAGTGCGACCGGTCCCGGCGACCCGGTGGGAATCGGGGGCCGGGACCGAGCGCCGGGCGTCAGGACGCGTCGTCTTCGTTGTCGTCGTCGTCCGCATCGTCGGACGCGTCCGGTCCCTTGGCTTTCTTCGAGCCGGGGAGCTGCGCCTTCTTGGTGCCGGGGCCCTCTGCTTTTTTCGGGCCGGGGCCTTCCGCTTTCTTCGTTCCCGGGCCCTCGGCCTTCCTGGAGCCGGGCAGGGACGCTTTCTTCGTCGCGGGTGTGTCGTCCGCCTCGGTCGGGACCGGGTCGGATTCGCTGGCGGTGCGAGCACGGGCAGGCGCGGGCTCGGGGGCCTGCTCGGAGGTGCCGTCGCCGGAACCGTCGCCGTGACCGTAGTTCATCGGCTGGCGTGGGGCGGCAAAGGCCGGATCGGGCAGTTCGTCCGGGGCGGAGCGGATGGTCATGTACATGTTGGCCATCATCATGACGACGCCGCCGAGGTAGAGCAGTCCGCCGATCAGGCGAACCCAGTACATCGGGATGACCTGCACGACCGTCTCGATAAATTCGGGGTACATCAGGTTGCCGGCTTCATCAAACGCGCGCCACATCAGGCCCTGCGTGATACCGGAGTTGTACATGGCGAGCACGTACAGCAGGATGCCAATGGTGCCCGTCCAGAAGTGGGCGTTGGCCAGTTTCTGGCTCCAGAGCTCCGTTCGCCAGAGGCGGGGCAGCAGCCAGTAGATCATGCCGAAGGTCATAAAGCCATTCCAGCCAAGGGCACCGGAGTGCACGTGCCCGATCGTCCAGTCGGTGTAGTGGCTGAGCGCGTTTACGCTCTTAATCGACAGCAGCGGCCCTTCGAAGGTCGACATGCCGTAGAAGGTGATGCCGATCACGAACATCTTCAGCACCACGCTATCACGCAGCTTGTGCCACGCACCGCGGAGGGTGAACAGCCCGTTGATCATGCCTCCCCAGCTCGGCATCCACAGCATCACGCTGAAGAGCATCCCCAGGGTACCCGCCCATTCGGGGAGCGAGGTGTACTGCAGGTGGTGCGGCCCGGCCCAGATGTAAATGAACACCAGGCTCCAGAAGTGGACGATGGAGAGGCGGTAGCTAAAGACCGGCCGCTCGGCCGCTTTCGGCATGAAGTAGTACATCAGGCCGAGGAACGGCGTGGTCAGGAAAAAGGCCACCGCGTTATGCCCGTACCACCACTGCACCAGGGCATCCTGGACGCCGGCGTAGATCGGGTAGCTCTTGAGCATCGAGGCCGGCAGAGCGAGGCTGTTGCCGACGTGCAGCACGGCGACCGTTACGATCGTCGCGATGTAGAACCAGAGCGCCACGTACAGGTGCTTCTCACGGCGCTTGTAGAGCGTCCCGAAGAAGTTGATTGCAAACACGATCCAGACGACCGCAATCGCGATGTCGATCGGCCACTCCAGCTCGGCGTACTCCTTCGAGGTGGTGTATCCGAGAGGAAGCGTGATCGCCGCCGAGACGATGATGGCCTGCCAGCCCCAGAAGTGGAACTTACTCATCCAATCGCTGAACATCCGTGCCTTGCACAGACGCTGCGTGGAATAGTAGATAGCCGCGAAGATGGAGTTGCCGGCAAACGCGAAGATGACCGCGTTCGTGTGCACCGGACGGAGGCGGCCGAAGGACAGGTACTCGCCAAGGTTGGCGGCAGGCCAGGGCAGCTGCAGCGCGATCAGGGCTCCGACAGCCATGCCGATGAAGCCCCAGAGGACCGTCGCGTACACGAAGTAGCGAACGATCTTCTCGTCGTACGTGAAAATGTCAATGTTCGAACGCTCGCGCCCGGCCGAACGCATATCGGTTGGCGCTGAAGCGGTGCTGGCTTGAGCCATGGGTAGGTACGTAGGATAAGCGGTGAGGGCGGTGGAGCGAGCTCCGCATGGGCGATGCGAGAGCGGGGAATCGGCCTCAGCGCGACCAGCACGGTCACGGAGAACACGACTCGGCAATTGTGACGAAAACGTATGAGGTGGCGATCGGGATGTCTGTCGGTAGCCTCTGTAGCCCGACGTAGGTCTCGCCCGACCTGCCGTGTGGGGATGATCCCCACGTCCGGGGAAATGGCGGCTTGCTGTGCCTGAAGGGGATCAGGCGAGAGGCACCCCCTTACAGTCGGCGCGTCGCATAACGGGCGCGTCGGCCGATTCGATCGGCCTGGGTGCCGACGGCGGCGATCAGACGGCGTCCGTCGTGGAAGACTCCGTGTTCGTTTTCCAGCCGGTGGTTCGAGCCGACACGTCGGGTGCAGAGCCGGGCGCGCCGTCATTTGTTCCAGCGCGCGGTGTCCACGTCTCGCCCACGAGCGATCGGCCGAACGCGCGGGTTAGAAAGACCGGGCGGGCGACGCGTCGCAGCACGCGTTCGACGACGTGGCCGAGCGGATGCTGTTCACGGCTGATCGTGCCGTGGGTCGACATGACGAGCAGGTCGCTGTCCTGCTTGGTGGCGAATTGCCCGATCTGGTCGGCTGCGTCTCCGTGGCGGATGTGCACGTGAACGGTCGGGTAGAGCGGGCCGTCCGGAATGAGGGCCTCCGCGCGGCGTTTGGCTTTCCGTTCCGGAAGCGTGGCGTCGCTGAGCGAGAGCATATCGGTCTCATTGAGCGCAACGTACTGCGGCCGGTCCATCACGTGGAGCAGATCGATCTCGGCATCCAGGTCGACCGCCATCGCGAAGGCGTGGCGGAGGGCGGACATCGAGTTCTCCGAAAAGTCCGTCGGCACGAGAATGCGACGGATGGGCGAGCGATGATCTTCGCCCACCGTTCCACACCGCATGACCGAGCGGCCCGTCACGAACACCGGGACGTTCAGGCGCGTCACGAACTGCCGCGTTGGCTCGCTGGCCAGGGCGGGGATGGGGCCGCGGTCCGACGGCGTGTCCAGCACCACCAGGTCGATGTCTTCCTGCTCTACGTACTGCAGGATTCGGTCGACGGTGACCACGTCCTCATCGAGCGCCGTGGTGATCGAGCGCGGCGGGAGCGGCGAGCCACTCGTAGCCGCCGCCACGATGTCCAGAATCTGGTTGTGCAGGGAGCGCACAGGTCCAGCGTCGGGTGCGGCGGTCGCCTCTGGATGGGGCACCACGTGCACCGTCGCACGGCACGTTTCCGCTAGGGAAAGCGCCTGCATCAGGGCCGGGTGCGCGTCGGCGCCGGGGTGAACCGGGCAAAGAATGGTATTGGCGGAAAGCATAAGGCCACATCGGTCGGATGAATCCCCGTGTTGATCGACATTTCCGAACAGAGTCGCTCCCACGTTCTGGGGAGAGGAACGGCGTGAGGCAAGAGCGGGGAGGTAACGTGTCGCCCCTCGACGGTCTCATCGATCCGTTTCCAAAGACGCGGTTGAGCGGTCGCGATCATGACAGAAGCACCACAGTGACCTACGTGGAGAGATGTCGTTCAGCGATGTAGGGGAAATGCCCACAGCCCCACGGTCGGGATGCGACGGTGATGTAACCGCGGGCGGCCGCGAACACATCAGGAAACGATGCGACTGTATGCCACGGTGGTCGTAAACGAGTCCGATATTCTCTGACGAAGAACGATCTCTTTTGTATGTTTTAGCATAGGCATCCCCGACCGCAAAGGCCTGTCCGGCCAACGGGTCGGGGGAGCAGTTGCTCGCTCGCCGAGGACCGCCGTTAGCATTCGTTATTTTGATCCGGAAACAGCCGCTCTGACCTGTATGGACACGCTTGTATATGGTCCTGCATCGCAGAACCGCACGGTCGTTGAGCGGGTGCTCCGCGAACGCGGGCATGCCGTTGACGTCGCCGCTCCATCTCACGATGCGCCTCCGACGGAGGAAGCAGGCCGGTTCGCCTATGATGTGTGCGTGGTTGTTGACTCGGAGCCGCCGGTCTTGCGCCGAGCGGAAGAATGCACGCAGCAGTATGACGACCTGCAACTGGTTCTCATCGGCGTTGACCGGGATCCGGAAAGCATCCACCGGGCATTCGAGGCGGGGGCGAGCGACGTGATTCTCGACGGGTTCGATGCCGATCGGCTGAGCACCCGTCTCGGCCTGGTCGAGCAGTACGTCGAGTCGAACATTCATCGTCCGCCGGAGGCCTCTCCGTCGCGGCACCAGGCCGTTGTGGCCGAGATCGGTCGCCGGGCACTGGCGGGAACCGAGCTGGAGGTGCTCATGGCACAGGCCGTGCGCGCCGTGGCTAAGGCGCTCGACCTGAGCATGTGCAAGGTTCTTGAGCATGATCCGGCCCAGAACTGTCTCCGCATAAAGGCCGGCATTGGCTGGTCGGCCGGAGCAGTTGGCTCAGCCACGGTGACGGACGGTACCGAGTCGCAGGCCGGATACACGCTCCAGGCCGACGCCCCGGTGGTCGTCGAAGACATCAACGAGGAAAGCCGGTTCACACCGCCGGACCTTCTGACCGCGCACGGCGCCACGAGCGGGGTCAGCGTCGTCATTGCGAGCACGCCCTCACCGTACGGCATTCTCGGCGCCCACAGCACCGATCGTCGCGGCTTCGACGAGGAGGACGTGTATTTCCTTCAGTCTGTGTCCAATGTTCTGGCAGGGGCGGTCGAGCGCGCCCGGACGGAGCGCGCGTTGCGGGAGAGTGAAGCGCGCGCCACGTCGATCATCGATACGACCGTCGACGGCATCATCACGATCGACACCGGCGGCATCATCCAGTCCTTCAATGCTGCGGCGGAGCGCATCTTCGGGTACACCGCCGAGGAGGTGATGGGCAAGAACGTAAAGGTGCTGATGCCGCAGCCGTACCGGGAGGAGCACGATAGCTACATGCGCAGCTATCACGACACCGGCCGACGGCGCATTATCGGGATCGGTCGCGAGGTCACGGGCCGCCGCAAGGACGGTAGCACCTTTCCGATGGACCTTGCGGTGAGCGAGGTGCACACGGGGTCCGTCCACGCATTCACCGGGATCGTGCGCGACATCAGCGAGCGACGACGGCTGGAGAAAGAGATTCTGGACATATCCGAGCAGGAGCGTCGACGCATTGGCCAGGACCTGCACGACGGCCTCGGCCAGATGTTGACCGGCATCGGTCTGCTGAGCCAGAACCTGTCGCGCCAGCTTCGGAACGAGGACAGCGAGTTGGTGGACGAGGCGGAAGAAATCACCGACCTCATCAAGGAGGCGGATCAGTATGCACGCGACCTCGCCCGGGGCCTGACGCCGGTCGATCTCGAGGCAAACGGTCTTTCGAAAGCCCTCCAGCGACTGAGCGACAACGCCGAGCGTCTCTTCGGTGTCGAATGCACGCTCGACGAGGCCGGGACGGGACTGGTGCATAACGCCACGGCCGCCACGCACATGTACCGAATTGCGCAGGAGGCCGTCAGCAATGCCGTCCGGCACGGAAGCGCCGAGCGCATCAAGATCGCGTTTGCGTCGGGAGCCGAGCAGATTCGCCTGCGCATCCAGGACGACGGCGTCGGATTTTCCCCGGAGAACATCGACGGGCCGGGGATGGGCGTTCATATTATGAACTACCGCGCCCGCATCATCGGCGGGACGCTGGAGATTAGCAGTACGCCGGCCGGCGGGACGACGGTGACGTGCACGTTGCCCGGCGGCGCCTCGCCCGGTGGCGGGGACGGTGAACGCAGTGCGCAGGAGGGTCCGCCCGGCCCGCCCGTGGGCACGACCGACGGCAACGGCACCGGCCCCTCAAACATCGGCGGCGGCCCGTCGAGCGGAGGCGGTGGATGCCCGGTGGCCCACTGACATCGCGGCAACCAGCCGACGCTCGTATGATCCACATTGTCCTGCACTTCGTCATACCGCTCGCCGTCGGTCTCCTTTTCTATCGTGCGCACTGGCGCGAGGCGGTCGTGATCATGCTGCTGACAATGGTCGTGGACGCGGACCATCTCCTGGCAGACCCGATCTACGACCCGTCGCGGTGCTCGATTGGCTTTCATCCGCTCCACACGGTGCCGGCCATCGTCGTTTACGCGCTCCTCTTCCTCGGCCCGCTGGTCGTGCGGTCGACTGCGCCCCTGCATGAGCGCTCCGTGCTCGCCCGCACCGCGCACCTCGCTGGTCTCGGGTTGCTTATTCACATGGGACTCGACGCGGCGGACTGTGTGTGGTGAGGAATCGTTTGGTTGGTCGTGTGTCGCGTTTGGTTGGTCGTGTGTAGCGGGTAGGTTGTGGGATCGGGAGCTACCGGGGTGCCGCCCCCTCCAGCGGGCAACTTACGACTGGCGGCAAATGAACGCCGCCGACAATTCTTGGAACGCCTGCCCCTGTTTGTATTCTTACGTGTGCTTTTTTTTAAACCCCTCTTTTTTTCGCGGTAGTAGCTGGTTATGGTTCGAAGCTCGGTGTACCGTTCACGTGCGGTTGTCCTCTTGCTGCTATTTGCAGCACCGTCGGGTGACAGCATGGCTCAGCTTCTGACTCTTTCGCTGCGTGCGGAGGCGTCCGTCACGGCGATTCAGCCAGGGTGGCGCGTATATGCACCGTCAGTGTGCAGCCCGGCTGCTCCGTGCGTGGCCTCAAAAGCAACCGTGTCAGGCAGCGAGACCGGGGATTATAAAACCTCGGAGATGGCTTTCGGGCTCGCATTACTCGGCTACGCGATCGGTGGCACCATCGGCGGCTTCACGATGCATGCCGTCGCACCCACCCCGGAAGACCGGTATCGAGGGACTCCGGTGCGTGAACTCCTCGTCGCCTCGGTGGTCGGCGCGGTCTCGGCAGGCACCGTTCTCCACGTTGTTGACGGCCGGACCGGACACTACGGCTACACAACCGGCGGGGCCGTCGTCGGAAATTTCGTGACGGTCGGCCTTGGCAGTCTGCTCGCGCGCATAGGGCGATCCCGACGCAGCGAAGGGCTGGGATGGTTTGCGATCTACACCTTCGCCGTCACCCCGCTCGTGTCGGTCGCCGTCGCCGACGCCGTAAATCAACATACCGCACGGTAGAAGAGGCCCCGCCCAAACGCATCAACGCTCCAACGCATCAACGCTCCAACGCATCAACGCTCCAACGCATCAACGCTCCAACGCATCAACGCTCCTTGTGGGGAAATCCCCGGTACGTGTGGGGGAACCGTCCCTGACGGCTGTCTTTTTGGATCATGTGTACGTTATCGGATGCGGGGCGCCTGTTGTGGGTGTCGCGTGTCCACCGACCGTGTTCACCGATCGCACCGATTATGACGGATATCATCATTGTTGACGACCATCCGCTGATGCGAAAAGGTCTGGCTCTGGCGCTTGATGCCGAGGCGGAGTTCAACGTGTCGGGGCAGATGAGTAGTGCGGAGGAGGCGCTGGAAGACATCGACGAATTGGATCCCGACCTCGCCATCATCGACATTTCGCTGCCGGGCATGAGCGGGATGGAGCTCGTGAAGCACCTTCAGGCTCGCAAGCCGGACATCAAGATCCTCGTGGTGTCGCGCCACGACGAAACGCTCTACGCCGAACGTGCCATCCGGGCCGGTGCCCGCGGGTACGTGATGAAGCTCGAAGCGGGCGAGATGATCGTCAAAGCCGTCCGGCAGGTCATGCGCGGAGGCATCTACGTGAGCGACGAGATCAACGAACGCCTGCTGATGAGCATGGCCACGGGCGGACGGGAACGGATCACGCAATCGCCGCTGGAGATCCTCAGCGACCGCGAGCTGGAAGTGTTTGAGCTCACGGGCCACGGCTCGTCTACGCGCGACATCGCCGAACGCCTGCACCTGTCCGTGAAAACCGTCGAGTCGTATCGGGCCCGGATCAAGAAGAAACTGAACCTCGAATCGGCAACCGAACTCATGAAGCACGCGGTGCAGTGGGTTGAGAGCGAAAGCGCGACCTGATCGTCCCGGTGTTTTACGCGTCCCATCCCTCCATCCCTTCCTATCGTCACGGAACCCCGAACGGCCATGCTTGACATCAACCGTATTCTTTTTCCGACGGACTTCTCGGCAGTCGCGGAAGATGCCTTTTCGCACGCCGCACACCTTGCGATGCGGTATGACGCCGAAGTGTACGTCTTTAACGTCGTGACCCCGCAAGAGGCTCACGAGATGAACCCGATGGAGTACCTTCCGCTTGAGGAAGTGGAGGGACGTCCTGGAATGTTCTACATGCCGGCGGAAGGCGTCGACGTAAAAACCCCTGCGGAGGAAGAGGGGCGCGTCCGCGTGACGTACGGTCAGATCGAGTCCGTATCGCCTGCCCATGCGATCATCGAGCAGGCCAAGTCCGACGACGTCGACCTGATCGTGATGGGCACGCACGGCCGGCGGGGTTTCGACCGGCTCCTCAGTGGAAGCGTGTCGGAGGAAGTCGTGCGTGAGGCGCCCTGCCCCGTGTTTACGGTACTTGCGGGCGACGAACCCACGGCCGGTCCGTTTGTGGATCACGTGCTGGCCCCGGTCGACCTGTCCGATCAGTCCCGTCTCGTGGCCGACCACGCGGCGGAGCTCGCGGCGACGTACGAGGCGCGCCTGACGCTGATGCATGTCGTCGAGCAGGCGGCCTACCCGACGGTGTACGGCGTCGACCCGCTGGCTCCGGACCTTCCGAACGTCGAGGCCCGGGCGCGGGAAGCGCTCGAAGAGGTGGCCGACCGCGTTCGCGACCGTGTCGATGACGTGCATACGGTCATCACGACCGGGTACGCGGCGCGCGACATCGTCGATTACGTGGAGGAAGGCGACGTCGACCTCGTGGTGATGGCGACGCACGGGCGGACCGGACTGAAACGGTTCGTGATCGGCAGCGTAGCCGAGAAGGTCGTGCGGACGGCGCCGTGCCCCGTATTCACGCTGCGGAGCTTCGGACGGAGTCTGCTGCTGCAACCGGCGGGCGAGGGCAGCGAAGAAGCGTCGTAACCCCGGTTCGCACGATGCGCCCGCGGATGAGTTCGAGTATCGCCCGCGGACTCGTTCAACACATACGACCGGATGACCTGGCCCCTGACACCATTCGCTGTCAGGGGTCTTTTTGTGAAAATAAGATGCAACGAACCGGTCAGGTAGGCTGCATGCGTCCGTTAATCGTCGAGGGAAGAAGGACCGCGCCGTCCGTTGCGCCCCACTTCATCGTGTGTTTAAGGTGTATAGCACGAAGTTATTGCGTCATACAGGGTTTTTAGTCGAAAAACTACGGGTCGAAAGCGGTTTGCGGTTGTTTTCTTGAAATGTCTTGAGTTCGTGGCTGTGGGATTCTAGGGGATTCTGGACGTTCACAGGCGTAATGATTTCTTGACATCCTCGGGGTCCGTCGCTATCGTACACGCGGAAGCGGTTCCGCGAACCCTTCGAACCCGGTTCCGACCGTGTTTTGTGCCGAGTGCGTTACACGGCGTTCGGCCAGTCGCCACCCCTCATTGAATCGAAGGTTTGTGGGACGAACGACGATTGATGACGTTGCGGAGCGGGCCGGGGTCTCGAAGTCGACGGTGTCGGCTGTTATGAACGACAGTCGGCCGGTGAGCGACGGAACGCGAAGCAAGGTCATGGCGGCGGTCAGCGAATTGAATTACCGCCCGCGCTCCACCGCCCGTAACCGCATGCGCAGCGGTCGAAGCATCGGAATCGTCGTGAAGGAGCGCGCCAACCCGTTCTTTTCCGAAATTGCTGACGGCGTCAGCCGCCGCGCTCGCGAGGCGGGCTACACCGTCTACACCGCCAGCTCAGAGGGAGACTTTGCCGCGGAGACCGAGATCATCGAGGATCTCCAGCGTCGAGACACCGACGGCCTCATCATCTACCCGGTGATGAACGATGAGACCGATCTGACGAATCTGATCGAGCTTCGTCGGGCCCGCATGCCGTTCGTCCTGATGGAGCACATCCTCGGGGTAAAGGCCAACACGGTCGACGTGAGCCTGCTGTCTGCCTCGAAGGCGGCCGTGTCCTACCTTATCGAGAACGGGCATCGGCGGATTGTTCACTTCGCCGGGCCGGCGTACTCGACGCACAGCGACGATCGTATCGCCGGGATGCGCCATGCATTCAGCGAGTCCGAGCTTGCGTTTTCCGACCGAATGGTGGTACAGGCAGGGGCGCGCATGGAGGACGGGTACCGCGCCGCCCTCGATTACCTCGACAGCGTGGACCCCGATGACCGTGCAACAGCCGCCACCTGTTTTAACGACCTCGTTGCCGTCGGCGTAGCTCGGGCGCTTCGCGAGAAGGGGCTCGACGTTCCCGGCGACGTGTCCTTGATCGGCTGCGACGGCATCGACCTGCTGGACTTCATGCCCACACCGCTGACGACCCTTCGCAGCCCCCGACGCGAAATGGGGGCGTGCGCGGCCGACATCTTGATTCACCAGATTGAGGCGGATACGCAGCCCGACATCCAGCAGGTCAGCTTCGAACCCGAACTTGTCGTGCGCGCTTCGACGCGCCCCATTCGATCCGTTGGCGCCGCTTGAGACAGTATCTGCGCCCCGAGCAGCACCTGATTTGACGACATCCGATCCGTTTTTTCCCTAGCATCCACACGATTATGCAACGCAGCTTACGAGTTCTTTTCGTGCTCCTGCTTGCATGTGCGGTGTCCTCTGCGGCACCAGCTTTCGCACAGCAACAGATCACCGGTACGGTGACGGACGCCCAGACGGGTGAATCCCTCCCGGGCGCCAGCGTGTCGGTTCCCGGCACTACGACCGGAACAGCGACCGACATCGACGGCCAGTACGAGCTGACGGTCGGGGCAGAGGCGGATTCGCTCCGGTTCTCCTTCGTCGGCTACTCGGCCCAGACCGTCGCCATCGCGGGACGGTCGACCATCGACGTCGCGCTTTCCCCCGCCACCCAGCAGCTTGACGACATCGTCGTCATCGGCTACGGTGCCGTGGAGGAGCGGGACGTGACGGGAACCGTCGAAAAAGTGTCCGCAGCAGACTTTAACCCCACGGCCGGCGCGAGTCCCGAGCAAGTGCTCGCAGGGAAGGTGGCTGGTCTTCAGATCTCTGCCGCAGATGGCGCGCCGGGGAGTGCAAACTTCATTCGTATTCGTGGTACGACCTCGGTTAACGCCAGCAACGATCCGCTCTTCGTGATCGACGGTGTGCCGATTGATAACGAAGGCAACACGGCGACGCGTAACCCGCTGAACTTCCTGAATAAGAGTGACATTGCGTCGGTCACCGTCCTTAAGGACGCTTCCGCGACCGCCATTTATGGGTCGCGTGGAGCCAATGGCGTGATCCTGATCGAGACGAAAAGTGGTGCAGGGGCCGACACACCACGCGTAACCTACTCTGGCTCGGTAGCCGCCTCGACCATTACGAACCAGATCGAGGTGCTAAACGCCAGTCAGTTCCGCCAGGTGGTACAGGATAACGCACCTGCGCGCCTCGGAGAGCTCGGTGACACCAGTACAGATTGGCAGGAGGCTACACAGCGGACCGGCATCTCGCAGGACCACTCACTGAGCTTCTCTCGCGGATACGAAGACGCTGATCTTCGTGCTTCCCTCGGGTACTACGATGCCAAGGGCATCATCGAAACTTCGTCCACGCGTCGAATCAGTGCCTCGCTGAAGTACAACCAGGACGTGCTCGATGACGACCTGTCGCTCTCGCTCAGTTTGCGCGGTGCGCAGACAGAGGACGCATTTGAGCCGGGCTCCGTTGTCGGAGCTGCGGCCAGCTTTGATCCGACG
Source organism: Bacteroidota bacterium (assembly GCA_009908725.1). Lineage (GTDB taxonomy): Bacteria > Bacteroidota > Rhodothermia > Rhodothermales > Salinibacteraceae > Longibacter. The sequence goes on from JAAAOT010000204.1 coordinate 31,163, forward strand.
CAGCCGATTCGCGACGTCGATAGTCCGTTTGGTGGTTTCTATGAGTGGCAGGACAACGACCTCGCCGAGAACAATCCGGTGGCGTCGTACATCCTCGAGTCGAATGTGGGCGTCAACTACCGTACGCTGGCCAACCTGGAAGCGGAGTACAACATTCCGTACGTGGATGGCCTGAGCGTTCGAAGCATCGTCGGATTTGACGTCAACACCGGTGAGCGCGAATTCTTCGCGCCCTCGTTTCTTAAGTCGCAACAGGAAGGAGAGGAGCCGAACGGCACCGTGACGCGTGCAACATTCACGCGGACGAACAAGCTTGCGGACCTCTACCTGAATTACAACGAGACGTTCGACGAGATCAGCAGTAAGTTTGACGTAACCGCTGGTTACTCGTATCAGGACTTCGACGAGGAATATCCCGAATTTACGGGGCAGGATCTTGCCCAGAACGTGTTTGGGCCGAACAGCCTGGAGCCCGCAGGCGAGATCGAAGCCTTTGTCGATGAACTTCCGAATCGTCTGATTTCGGCTTTCGGTCGACTCAACTACACGTTCAACGATAAGTATCTCCTGACGGCGACGGTTCGCCGTGACGGTTCGTCGCGCTTTGGACCGGCCAATCGCTGGGGTACGTTCCCATCGGCTGCGCTGGCATGGCGCGCGCACCAGGAGTCCTTCGTTCAGGACTACGCGTCCTTCATCTCGACGATGAAATTCCGTGTCTCGTACGGCGTGACGGGTAACCAGGACATCCAGGACTTCGCGTACGCTCCGCTTTACACGCCAGGTGGCCCACAGGCTCAGGTGCAGTTCGGTGACCAGTACTTTAACACGATTCGCCCGAGTGCCGCGGATGAGACGCTGAAGTGGGAGGAAACGACGATGGTCAACATTGGCGTCGACTTCGGCTTCCTCGACGATCGCCTGACCGGGTCCATCGAGGCCTACCGTAGCGACACAGAGGATCTTCTCTTCATCGTTCCGGTCGCTGCAGGGGCCAATCTCAGCAACGAGGTGTTGACCAACATCGGTGACATGCGCAACGAAGGCATTGAGTTTTCTCTCAATGCCCTGGTTGTGCAAACCGATAACTTCACTTACGATGCGAGCGTGAATGCCTCGACCAACCGAAACGAGCTGGTCAGCATTAACCGCGATGCCGAGGGAGTCCTCGAGCTCGAAACGGGTGGAATCAGCGGTGCCGTGGGTAATGAGATCCAGGTCAATCGCGAAGGCGAAACGCTGAACTCGTTCCTCGTCTTCCAGCACCGCCGCGACGAACAGGGCAACCCCCTCGTCGACGGTGTGGATCACAATGGCGACGGCTCGATCAATAGCCTCGACATCTACAAGGACATCAATGAAGATGGGCAGATCAACCAGGCGGATCGTGTGATTGACGGCAACCCGCGCCCGGACGTCATCATCGGGCACACATCGCAGTTCCGCTACCGGGACTTCGACCTGAGCTTTACGCTTCGTGCGCATCTCGGTCAGCAGGTCTACAATAACCTCGCGTCGAACTACGGCCACTCCAGCCGCCTCACGACGCAGGTCCCGTCGAACCTGCATCGCTCGTTCCTCGACTACGGATTCAACGGCGCGCAGCTGTTCTCCGATGTTTACGTTGAGGACGCCGACTTCCTCCGGATGGACAATATCACGCTCGGCTACACGATTGACCAGATTCCGTCGGTTCGCAACCTGCGAATCTTCGGCTCGGTTAGCAACGCCTTCGTGCTCACGGGATATAGCGGTCCCGATCCGGAGATCGGAAACGCGGGTTCGCTCGGGATTGACAACAATCTCTACCCCCGTTCCCGCACGTTTACCGGCGGCATCAGCGTCTCCCTCTAACCCTGACGAGCGAGCCGACTCCCAGCATTTTCCGCGCAGGACCAGCCGGTTGGCCCCGACCGGGCAGACCGGCTGCCTCCCGCGCCGCGCCACACTTGTGCACACACCATGATTGGAGCTATGACACGTCCACGAACACAGATTCTACTAACAGCGGTGTTGTTATTTGGCCTTGCCCTAGGCCTGACAGCCTGCGACAACGTTGGAGTGCAGCCGAAGAGCTCGGCCAGCGCCAACAACATCTTTAGTGAAGATGGATCTTACAAAGCCTATCTCGCCAAGCTGTACGGCGGCCTGAATGTGACCGGCCAGGAAGGCCCGGCCGGATCCGGCGATATCGGCGGCATTGACGAAGGCTTCTCTCAGTACCTCCGCCTGTACTGGGAGATGCAAGAGCTGACGGCCGACGGCGCCGTGATCGCATGGGACGACGCGGGGGTTGAGTTGCTCAACGCGCACCAGTGGTCCGATGGCAACCAGTTCAGCCGCGGTATTTACGACCGCATCTTCTTCCAGGTGTCGCAGTCGAACGAGTTCCTGCGCCAGTCGACCGCGGCTCGCCTTGACCAGTTCGGCGTGAGCCAGGAGCGGCGCCGCCCGATTCCGCAGTACCGCGCCGAGGCTCGCTTCCTGCGCGCTCTCAGCTACTGGCACGGTCTGGATCTCTTTGCGAACATTCCGCTCGTCGACGAAACCTTCCCTCGCGGTACGCAGGCGCCCCCGCAGGCGACGCCGCAGGAAGTCTTCAACTTCATCGAGTCGGAACTGGAGGACATCACCGATGGCGACGGTGCCGAGCAGCTGCCGGATCCGGGTCAGTCCGAGTACGGTCGCGTGGATAAAGCGGCAGCCTGGATGCTTCTCGCGAAGCTTTACCAGAATGCCGGTGTGTACCTCGACGGCGAGCAGGTGGGAAGCCGGTCCGACGACGTGATCGAGTACACCTCTCGCATTCTCGACTCCGGGGCGTACAGCCTGCACCCGGAGTACCACGAGCTCTTCCTTGCGGATAATCATCAGGCAAGCTCCGAGTTCATCTTCGCCATTCCGCATGACGGGATGAATACACAGCACTTCGGTGGAACGACATTCCTTGGAAACGCACCGCTGCCGGGCGATGCCGCCGATGCTTTCGGACTGAGCGGATGGGAAGGCATTCGTACCACCTCAACGACGGTCGACCTGTTCGATAGCGCCGACACGCGGCCCATTTTCCCGAACCTCCCGACACCGGGCACGCAGTTCTTTACGGAAGGTCGCTCGAAAGACATTACCAATATCGGCGACTACCGAAATGGTGGTGGTTACGTCGTTCCGAAGTATCAGAATGTGACGTCTACGGGCGAGCCAGGACAGAACGCCACGCACTCTGACGTTGACTTCCCGATGTTCCGTCTGGGTGATGTCCACCTGATGTATGCCGAGGCGTACAAGCGAGAGGGCGGCGGAAGCGCCGGACGGGCCGTGAGCCTCGTCAATGACCTGCGCGAACGTGCCGGACTTGGACGCGACATCGACGCCAGCACGCTCTCGCTTGACTTCATCCTGGATGAGCGCGGGCGCGAGCTGTTGTGGGAGGCGCACCGCCGTACCGACCTGATTCGCTTTGACCGGTTCACGGGCGATGAGTACGTGTGGGCCTGTAAAGGAAAGCGCCGCACCGAGGGTTGCACCAATCCGATCGGGGTGGCCACGGATGACCGGTACGACCTCTTCCCGCTGCCCGCTTCGGAACTGCGTGCGAACCCGAACCTCACGCAAAATCCCGGTTACGGCTCTTGATCTGCACCGTCGGGCCGATGGCGCCGGGCTCCGAGTCGACCGGCTCGCCCTGGCGCCATTGCGCTCCTGACGGTTCCGCCTATCCCACTTTGTCTTTCCTAGGCTTCACGTTCGATATGCGAAGCGTCTCGCGTTATCTCCTTCCATTTATTCTACTGTTGACTCTGGGGACGCTCACTGCGTGCGATAGCAGTCCGACCAGCGTCGAGGACTTCGACTTCCAGCCCGACCTGAGGTCTCCCGCCTCTGCCAGCCTGGTGCTGATTGGCGACGCCCGCACGACCTTCACGATCACATACCAGGGACTCGACGG
>JAAAOT010000294.1 GCA_009908725.1 Bacteroidota bacterium
CTGACCGTAGCATTCGTCGGACAACTTACCGCGCAGGAGATCATCGCGATCTCTCTCTTCAACTACATCTATAAGTTCATCATCGCAACAGGCATTACACCGATCATCTACCTGGCCCACTGGATGATGGACGACTATCTCGGCCATGACACGGCCGAAGAGATGCGTGAGCGGGCAGAGAAAGACGAACCGGCACCTTCCGAGCAGAGCGCATGAACGGCTGGCCACCCGGTACGTGCCACATGCACTTGGCTGTGACGTGATACTACCGGAGAAGCGCTCGATGAACGTGGGTCCCGAAGGAACCGTTGACGAGAACGACCTCTGTGATCATCATCGCCGCGCTCGCGGCACCCCACACACAAAACGCCCCGGCCATCACTGAGAGCCGGGGCGTTCGTATGGTTGGCGATGTGATCTACATCGCGATACTATTTGATTTAGCGGTTGCCGCCGGGAGGCGTCGTTCCGGACTCGGGCGGCGCGGTGCCGTCCTCCTCCATGTTGTCGCCTCCGGCATCGCCACCGGCGCCAGCGTCTTCTTCACTCGGCGCATCATCCTGCGACGGCTCCGGATCCTGGAAGCGGCGGGTGGTGCCTTCGACCTGGCTGACGTCGGCCGCGCAGCGGAAGCCGATCCGGGGCGAGCCCTGGTCCGCTTCGTGCATGTCGCGGAAGCCAACGCCAATCCGGAAGGCATCCGAGTCCCACGCGCCGCCACGCACGACCTTGCGCGTTTCCTCAGTGTCCTGGCCGCGGTAGACCGGGTCAAGGTCGGAAAGGTTGGCGTATGTCGAAGCGTACGTGTCTTCGACCCATTCGGCCGCGTTGCCCGCAACGTCGTGGAGGCCCCAGCGGCTGGGCGGGAACGAACCGACCGGTGCGGTGAACGCATAGCCGTCGGCGGCCTGGCCCTGACGGCCGGGGTTGAAGTTGGCAAGGTAGCGACCGAATGCATCGCGCGGCGAGAAGCCTGACCACGGGTAGACGCCCCCGACGCGGCCTGCGCGTGCGGCGTACTCCCATTCAGCTTCCGTCGGAAGACGCTTGTCCTCCGCCTTGCAGTAGTCCTTCGCCTCCTGCCATGTCACCGAGACGACGGGGTATTCGTCGTAATTGGAGCCGTAGAAATAGGTCGAGAAGTCCGCGCGGCTGGCAGAGCTGGACCAGGCGGTTGAGTCGGGCAGGGCGCTATCGCGCTCACCCGGCGATAGCGACTGCAGGTATGCGCGGTATTCGGCGTTGGTAACCTCGAAGCGGTCAATGTAGAACGCACTGACCGTCACTCGGCGACGACCGGCACTCTGAATTTCGAACGGGTCCTCGTCCGTGAGGCCCATGATGAATGTACCGTCGGGAAGGCGGACCATGTCGCCGAACGTGGGCGGCGCGGGCACGGGCATGAGCACCCCCGGGACGGTCATAATCGCAACGGGCGCGTCCTCGTTGCCGTCTGTCGCGGTCGATCCGTCGAGTGCGGCCGCCGGACTCGCCGAGACGGTCGCCACAAATGCGAAAAGAAGTAACGAGAGTACGAGATGTCGCATGAGGAAGGGGCGGGAGGGTTGAGAAAAGGATGGATGCAGACGATCAGACCCTGTTGGGCGGCGGCCTTAACCTATGGTACGCTCATCACAAAGAAAATGCCAAAGGGCCGGAATCGTGTTAAGTGTCGTCGGAGCCGTGCAGGTCCTTGTAGAAATCCAGCGTTTGCCGGGCGATCGCTGTCCAGCTAAATACGTCTTCTACACGAGCGCGAGCGGCTTCAGCCATGTCCGTTCGAGCGTCCGGATCGGCCATCAGCCGGTTGACGCTGTCCGCGAGGTCACGGGCAAATCGGTCAGCGTCGCGCGGTTCGTGGCTGTCGCCCCCCTCGGCCTCAAAGGGGACGAGCACGCCGGTTTCGCCGTCGACGATGATCTCGGGGATCCCTCCGACGGCGGAGGCGACGACCGGGGTGTGGCAGGCCATCGCTTCGAGATTGATAATGCCGAACGGTTCGTAGACCGAAGGGCAGACGAACACGTCCGCGTGCGTGTACAGCGTAATCACGTCGTCTCGAGGCAGCATCTCCGCAAGCCAGACGATGCGGTTGTCGGTCTGTGCCTTCGCTTCTTCCACGAGCGACTCCATCTCCCGCCCGATCTCTTCGGTATCGGGAGCACCGGCGCACAGCACCACCTGCACGTCGGAGTCGAGGTGATGAATGGCCCGGACGAGATGCAGAATGCCTTTCTGGCGGGTGATGCGCCCGACAAACAATAGATACGGTAGGTCGGGGTCAATGTCATACTGCCGCAGCACATCCGGGTCCGGCGTCGGACTGTACTGATCGATGTCGATGCCGTTATAAATCGTTCGGACGCTGTCCTCCGCGACGTCGTAAAGGGACCGAACATCTTCATTCATAGACCCGGACACGGCAACGACCCCGTCGGCGTTTTCGTAGGCCGTGCGCTCCACCCACGAGCTCGCATGGTACGCCGTCCCCAATTGCTCCACCTTCCACGGGCGATGCGGCTCCAGCGAATGGGTGGTCAGGACAAGCTTTGCGCCGGACAGCTGTTTCGCCAGACATCCGGCCAGGTGTGAGTACCACGTGTGGCCGTGAATAATGTCGGCCTCAGCTATGGACCCCGCCATGACGAGATCACGCAGCATGGTGTTTAAAAACTTAGCGTGACGGTCATCCTGATTGGGAAGATCGAACGCCGGGTTGACGCCGCGTACCGTCAGGTTCCCGGACGCCACGTCCTGATCGCCGAAGCACAGAACCTCGATCTCGTGAGCCGCGTCGTCCAGCTTCGACAGCTCACGCGTCAGGTATTCGACGTGGACACCGGCACCGCCGTACACATTGGGCGGGTACTCATTGGTCAGGACGACGATCTTCATAGGACGGAGTGGACTCGGGAGGGAGAGCAGACAAGTGACTGAAGCGCCGCACGGGCGCAGCCGGAAACGAGTGGCCGACCGAAACGGCCACTACGGACGAGAATGGCGTCAAATAATGGTGTCGTCGGGGACGTGCGTGTTTTTTGGGATGACCACGATTCCGTCGCGGATGTAGAACATGTCCGTTTCCGCTTCATCGATGTTGTCGCGGTTCTTGATGATACACCGCTTTCCGATCGACACGTTTTTGTCGATGATAGCGCCCTCCACGTACGATTCCTCCCCGATCCCGGGACGCGCCGGACCCTCTACGTACCCCCGGTTTTCCGGGTCCTGCCACGGATAATGATCCGCCCCCATGAAGATGGTGTTTTTGATCGTCGTATTGTGCCCGATAAACGAGCGGATGCCGATGACCGACTTGGAAATCTGGCTGTTGACGATCACGCTTCCTTCTGCGATCAGCGACTGCTGCACAAACGAGCTCTCGATCTTCGCGGGAGGCAGCATCCGAGCGTTCGTGTAAAGCGGTCGGTCCGGGTCATACACGTCGAATTCCGGATTGGGCTCTGCCAGCATCAGGTTCGCGTCGTAGAAGGATCGGATGGTTCCTATGTCGCTCCAGTAGCCGGTGAACGGGTAGCTGACGACCTTTTTGCCCTCGATCGCCTCCGGAATGATCTGCTTGCCGAAGTCATGATGCTCCTCATTGGATTCGAGCAGGTCGCGCAGAACGTCTCGGCTGAAGATGTAAATCCCCATGGACGCCAGGTAAACCCGCCCTTCGTCCTCGAGATCAGCGCTGACCGGGCTTTCCTTTCCGTCAAGATCGTCGGCCGGCGGTTTTTCGTGAAACTCGGTGATCGTGTGATCGGCATCCGTTTTGAGAATGCCGAATGCCGGCGCGTCGTCCGCCGTAACCGGGATGGTGCCGATCGTCACGTCCGCGCCGGTCTCCTCGTGGTGGTGGATCATCTCGCGATAATCCATGGAGTACAGCTGATCGCCGGACAGAATCAGCGTGTAGTCGTGGCGGTAGCCGTCGACGTGCGGGATGACGCGCCGGACGGCGTCGGCTGTTCCCTGAAACCAGTCCTTCGACGCCGGGGTCTGCTCCGCCGCGAGGATGGAGACGAAGCCGTTACTGAAACGATCGAAGCGATAGGCCTGCGAGATGTGCCGGTTCAGGCTGGCCGAATTGAACTGCGTGAGCACAAAGACGCGCGTGATACCGGCGTTGATGCAGTTGGAGACCGGCACGTCGATGAGCCGGTACCGGCCGGCGAGCGGAACCGCCGGTTTGGCCCGGAGCTTCGTCAGGGGAAACAGGCGCGTACCGGCTCCGCCGCCGAGGATGATCGCGAGCGCGGAGAGGTTCGAGTCAACGAACCCGCCACCGTCAGCAAGAGCGTTCGTTTGAGGTGGGTTCATGGAACGGGAACAGATTACGGGATCGAGAACGGGAAGGGGAGGCACCTGGCCAGTGGGCCGAGGCGTCCACAGGCATCGCCGGTGAGCCGGCCCGCGCGATGCCGGAGATCCTCACGAGAAGGGACGGGGCAACGATGCCCGAAGATGCAAAAGAACGCGACGAGCCGAACCGAAACAGACGTCGACAGCCGTTGTCCGGCGCGCCAAAAGCGAAGATACAATGATGGCCCCTCTCCTACAAGCCGAACTCCGACCCCGGCGATCACGATACCGTTTTCTTCCACTCGGCCACGCGACCGTTTGGCCGATCCGTTCACCGAAAGAACCGGATGATGAGGTTTAAGACGATCGTCAGGATGATGCTGAGAACGATCATGGTGGTGATCGGGGCGTAAATCCGGACGCGCTCTCCCTCATAGAAAAGATCTCCCGGAAGGTTGCCGATATCGATGAACCGGCCCACACCCCAGACGAGGGCTCCGAGTAGGACGAGACCGACGCCGGCGTAGATCAGCCAGCGTGCGAGTACATCCGGGCTCATGGTGATGGGCAGGTTAGTGGGCGGTCTATCGGTTCGGAGCGGGTCAATATCAGACAAGCGGCCTCCGAGCGTGGCCGTTCGAAGTCGTCGCTACCCGGCAAAGTTTCCCCTCTTGATGGTTCTGTATCGCCGCGTCGTTTCTCCCACTCTGTGGAGGTGAGCCGATGGGAATAAACCTGGACGGCGATCCGTCGTACAGGCGATGACGAAACGACCCTGTCCGGTGCGAGCGACGTGGCACAGCGTGGCCGCGCCGTTTCGTTTCGGATGGCACCGCCTGAATCCCCTTTCCATTGATCGATTGACGCTACCGTGGTTTACACCTTAAAGTGGGTCTTTGTCATCCTTCACATCATCACGGCCGGTGCATGGTTCGGCCTTGGCCTCCGGCTTTCCGCATGGGCGCGAAAAACCGTGGAGTTAAGTGGTGAACCCGCACGAGTGATGGCGGAGGACGGCCAGCGCACCGTAAAGCTGATGACGATCTTTATCGTGCTCACGGCCGTCTTTTCGGTGACGGCCTTCGTTCTGGGCGGGGCGTTCGCCGCGTATGGCCCGGCGTACCACTCTTCCCTCCTGCTGATGCTGCTTCTGCTTCTGGATCAGGTGCTCGTCATCCGCCCGGCCTGGGGCACGCTTGTGACGGCCGTGTCCAGCGAAGGTCCGTCGAGCGGCGAGATTATGACCTCCGCGAAGAAGCGTATCGCCATCGGGACCGGTGTCGGACACCTCATGTGGCTCATTCTGCTCGTGCTGATGTTCGCAAACCGCCTCTTCGGCATTTAGTCCGGCACGCACGTCGCGACAAACAGGAAAGGCGCTGCACGAATGTACCGTGCAGCGCCTTTTCATTTTCATCCACGCAATTTGGCGGCATTTCCGTAGCGGGTCCGACCGGCATATGCCGGTCCGCGTGGACGGGTGCTACTCGTCTTCGTTGTAGCCTTCCAGGGCACGTACGCCCGCGGGCGTGGACGAGGCAAGCGAGACCGTGCCGCCCGTGTAATCGTCTTCTCGCCGGTTCTTGAGGAAGAGCTGGCGCGCCGGAGACTTGTCGCACTCCTTCGTGTCGGCAGACGCCATAAGGAGTGACTGGTCGCCTTTCGGTGCCTGCGCGACGATGCGGCCGTGCGGGTCCGTTACGAAAGATGCGCCATCGAACAGGACATTGTCTTCGCGACCGACGCGGTTGGCGAGCGCGCAGAAGTAGCCGTTCTGGAACGACATCGCCTGCACCTCGGCCTCGAAGACGCCTTTCGCCCATTCCCCGGCCGCACCGGCCTGCGGGATGCAGACGACTTCCGCCCCGCCGAGGGCGAGGGCACGCATGTATTCGGGGAAGTGCCGGTCGTAGCAGGTCGCAACGCCGATCTTGCCGACGGCCGTATCGAAGACGGGCGCGCCGGTGTTGCCGGGCGTGTAGTAATCCTGCTCGTAAAAGTGCTCATACTGCGGCACGTGCATCATGCGAGAAATGCCCCGCACAGTACCGTCGCCGTCGATCACAACCGAACTGTTATAGCCCTTGCCGTCATCAATCTCATACAGGTTGCACACGACGACCACGCCATACTCCGCAGCCTGCTCCGCAACCGACTCCACCGTCGGCCCGGGGATTTTTTCGGCGAGATCGAGCACGTCGCCGTCCCGCTTATTCGCGGGCATCTGCGGGAAGAACTTTGTGAACGACAGTTCGGGGAAGACCACAAGGTCGGCTCCGGCGTTCGCGGCATTCTTGATCGCAATCAGCCCGCGCTGGAACGCGTCCATCGCGTCGCTGGGATTGTATTGCTGAACGAGTGCAATATCCATAGAGCAGAGTCAGAGGCAGGGGAAGAAACGAACGGTGGGTGCCATGCAACCCGTCGCCGGCGCCGCGTGACGATTCCGGCAACGGAGCAGGGCGAAGATTCAGAAGGTAAGATGGAGCCAGCGGGGCCCATCTCGTATATATAACCAGCATGTCGGGCCTGTCGTGACCGAAGGTGCCGTTCACGGGGCTTCGATCCGTAGACCCGCGCAAATTTCGGACCTTACTCTGTCGGCGACGCTCTCACGTCATCCGCTAGACGGCGCCGGCCTTCGTGATATACGGGGGGAAACACGAGCACAGAAAACGGATCATGCCTCGCATTCGCCGGGATTACGACGCGGACGCCGCAACCTCACGTGCAATAAACGCTTCCGGGAAGTCGGATTTCAAGGCCCTGAGCACCGCAGACGCAGCCTCTCGCGATGAGAACGGGCCCACCCGCACCCGGTAAAAGGGTGCCTTCCATCGAACATCCACCGGTAGGTCGCGGACGGCCGAAAGGGGCTCCGGTCGCTCCGCCTCGGGTAGCGCGTCGAACCAGGCGACCGCATCGGACACCGCGCGATCAGCAGCAGATTTTTCCCCGACCGTGCGGATCTGTACATGGAACGTGCGGCGGGGGGCGTCGCTCTCGCGAGCATCCTCCGTACGAGACCGATCGCCGTCCGAAAGCGGCTGCGGTGTGCACGAGACTACCCCGAGCAGTAAGATCAAGCAGAGTACGGATCGCAACCCGCTTCTCCGGCCGTGGCGTTGCATCATCCTGATTCGGTGCCTCGATTCATGAACGCGCTGCACGCACCCCGTAAAGGCGATGCGGGGACCGATCCCGCCATCTATTATACAGTACACCCGTAGGAGAACGCAATTGATTTTCGGGTGCGGCCGGACCATCCCGTTACACCGGCGTGACGATGGCGGGCGTTCCTCCCACTAACGCCCGTTCCGGGGACCGAGAGAATCAAGTTTCATGCTTTTCCGGTAGAATTAGGTAGCCTACACGTGGACTCTTTGCCCCTCGAAGCCTGATTTCCCTTCAATGATATCATCTTCGGGGGATCGATGCGCCCAGCGCATTGTTTGGACTGGTTGGTTTTTCGCCCCGGCTGACCGATCGTACGTAGTTGGTGCTCGTACGTAGTTGATACTCATACGTAGTTGCTGTCGGGACCCTGTAGAAACTGCGTCGTCGTATATGAGCGAACGCCCCTTCTCTGCCACATGGATCCAGCGCGTCCGTGCCCACGGACTGTACTATGCGCGTGGTCTGTACGCAGAAATTGCGGGAAAGAACCTGTTTCTTTGGGCGCAGGCGATCGCGTTCAAGGTCCTGGTTACCATCGTACCGATTGTCATTCTGGCCACGGGTCTCGTCGGTCGAGTACTTCGGGGCAACGATGCCTTTGCAGCCGTCGCGCGTTTCATTCACGACTTTCTGCCGCCGAGTCAGAGCCATCAGGTCGTCACGTTTCTGCACCAGCTGCAGGTATCGAGTGGCACGATCGTCGGAATCGGTGGCGTGGGTCTGTTCCTCTCCGCCGTCTCGCTGTTCATCACTCTGCGGATTGCCGTCGGGAATGCCTTCGAGCAGGACTGGCACGAAAGCCGGTCCATCATCGGTGGATATCTCTTCGATGTGCGCATGGTCTTGCAGGTCGGCCTGCTGTTCGTCGTCACGATCGGTATGTCCGTGTTCGCGCAGTCGATCGACGGCTTCGAGATGCTCTCCCTCGCGGGGCTGGATCAACCCTGGGCGCGGGAAAGCTGGCGACATGCCATTCGGACGCTGGGCCTGTTCGTCCCGTTCTTCATCACAACGGCGATGTTCTTCCAGCTGTACTATCTGGTGCCGAAACCGCATCCTCGAAAGCGAAGCGCGCTGACCGGTGCGCTAATAGCGGGTGTGCTCTGGGAGATGGCGAAGCAGATTTTCACCTACTACGCCACGTACGTGGGTCAATTCGAACGCTACGCGACTGAAGGCCTTGGAGCCCTCGGAAACACCTTCGCGCTCATCATCGCGTTCGTGTTCTGGGTATACTTCTCGGGCATCGTACTCATGCTCGGTGCGGTCGTCGCCTCCTTGCGGGAGCACCGGCACGTCACCTCCGGCCTCCTGCCCGGCGAGGAGCGAGAAGACGACCGATCGCCGGCAGAACGATCCGATGAGTCATCGTCCGCACCGGCGGCCGCCCCGGCCCCTCCCGACGCTGACCCGGAACCGCCGACCCGCACGCCAGACGACGTCTCCGCCCCCCAGCCTGCCCGCCGTACGGTCGAAGACGCCGCCTCCGTACCCGCAGGCGACCCGAACCCACCCTCCGGGGACGGTGCGGATCCGGGCTCAGACACACAGACCGCCTCCACCCCCGATCCCGGGGCCGCTACACCGTCGACCGAGTCGGGCCCGAACACGTCTGCCGACGAGACGGTTGATGCCACCGTTCAAGATCATGAGGGACAGCCGTAGCCACCCGTCAGTGCTGTCCGCTACCGCCCGCCCATCTCGTCCCTCCGCCTGCTGTCGATTGGTTCCCTCCGCTCCCTCTTTTTTCGCCCGACTGACCGTCGCGATCCTGCTCTCCAC
>JAAAOT010000279.1 GCA_009908725.1 Bacteroidota bacterium
GTCGGGCATGGGCGGAGGAGAGGGCTGGGATGGCGTTGTCAGGATCGACCAATGATACGCACGCACCCGGGCCGTCGTCAACCGCAATCCGCGCCCGGAGACGGTCATCTCGGGCAGTGCCGGGTCTTGCTGTCTGTGACGGCTGCGTCTCCCGCGATGACTATGCCGCTGATCGTCCCCTCAACCGTTCCTCGCTCAGGTCGACGAGGTAGGATGGCGTGTCGAGGAGGCGCGGCCCGTACCAGGAAAACAGCTGCCCGTCGACGATCTCGATGGGGATGTCGGGGAGAGATTCCCTCAGATCCGCCGTGAACGCCTCTTTCTGATGAAATGGAAACGGCTCACTGGAGCAGAGTACGACGTCCGGGTCGGCAGCGGCCAGATCGTCAAGGGTGATCGTCGGATAACGCGTCTGCTCCGCGAAGACGTTCACGAGTCCGCCGCGCGTCATAACGTCGTGAATGAACGTGTCACGACCCACGCTCATGTACGGATCTCGCCAGATGAGATACGCGGCGCGGACGGAGGGCGTGATCGTGAGCCGGTCGAACCGGTCCCTGATCGTCTGTGCCATCGTTCGAGCGGATGCGGCGGTGCCCGTCAACCGGCCGACGGTTCGGATCATGTCACACGCGTCCGGGACGGTCCGCACATCCGTTACGTAGACGGGCGCGCCGAGCCGTTCGACGTCGTCCTTCTCGTTTTCCTCGAGGTTCGCAAGAACGAGATCGGGGTTCAGTTCCGCGACAGTGTCGTGCTTCACGTTCTTGGTGCCGCCAACGATGGCTTTCGTCTTCCGCCATTCGGCCGGCCGTTCGCAGAAACGCGTGATGCCCACCACACGCGGGCCCAGGTCCAGCGCATGGAGCAGGTCGGTAATGGAGGGGACGAGCGACACGATTCGCTCCGGCCGCCGCTGGAGATGCAGGGGACGGCCCAGCGCGTCTTCACCCTCGAAACCGTTAAATTCGTCAGATGGATCGGATCCGACGTCAGGGGCACCGGACATGAGCGATCGGGGGCGTGTTCATCGCAAGAGGAGGGGCGGATTGGTCGGCGTCGAGACCGCCTGGAGGTTAGTGTCCGCTCCTTCGAAGGGTGTCCAGCAGCCGGTCGTGCAGGCCGTCGAAACTGCCGTTGCTCATGATGACCGCCAGATCGCCGGACCGAAGATCCGCTTGCAGGTGCTCGAGCAACTCATCCGTATCATCGACGCCCGTAGCTGGTACGTCGTGTTCGGCGATGGTTCGGACGACCACGGCCGGGTCGAGCATGGCGTCTGCGTCGTCGTTGTGACGAACGGGGGGCGCTTTTAGATAGGCGACGTCGGCCGCGGCGAGGGCGTCACCGTAGGCCGACTCGAAGACCTTGCGGCGGCTCGAGTTTGACCGGGGCTCGAAAATGGCGACCAGGCGTCGATCGGGATAGGCGTCTCGCAACCCGTTGATCGTGGCGCGAACGGCCGTCGGGTGGTGCGCGAAGTCATCGATTACGAGCACGCCGCCTGCTTCTCCGCGGACCTCCTGGCGGCGCTTCATCCCCTCCCACGAGGCGAAGCCCTCAGAAATCTGGGTGGATGAGCAGCCTTCCGTAAACGCCAGTGTGGCTACGGCAAGCGCGTTTTGCAGATTATGGCGGCCATGCATCGGAAGCGTGTACGCCCCACGGGCGAGACCGCCCATCGTGAGGGTGAAAGAGATGCCGTCTTCGGTTACGTCGATATCTCGCGCGGAGACGTCGTTGCCCTGCTCTAGGCCGTATGTTCGCGTCCGCGCATCGGTGTGGTCGGCCAGTGCGCGCACGCTCGGATCGTCGCCGCACAGGACGAGGATGCCGTCCCGCGGGTCCAGGCTTCCGGCAAACGCCTGGAAGGCGGCGCGGTAGTCGGCCTCGTCCTCGTAGATGTCGGCGTGGTCGAACTCCATCGACGTGATGATCGCCCGATCCGGCACGTAGTGCATCATTTTGGGCTGTTTGTCGAAGTAGGCACTGTCGTACTCATCGCCCTCGACGACAAACGGCTGATCCGACCCGAGCGCGTACGATTTTCCGGTGTTCTGCATCACGCCCCCGACGAGGAAGCCGGGATCGGCGTCTGCCGCCTGCAGCACGTGGATGAGAAGGCCTGTCGTGGTGGTTTTGCCATGCGTGCCTGCGACGACCAGGGACCGGCGACGTTCGTGTTGCAAGAAATAGTGGGAGAGCGCCTCGGGAAAGGAGGCCTGGACGAGACCGTGCTCGCGTGCGGCCGCAGCTTCCGGATGCGTCGGGGTACAGGCGTTGCCCACGACGACAAGGTCCGGCGCCGGATCGAGGTGATCGGGGTCGTAGCCTTCCACAACCTCGATGTCGCGCTCGGCGAGGTGGGTGCTCATGGGCGGGTAGACGGACTCGTCCGAACCTCGCACGTGGCAGCCGGCTTCCTTGAAGAGTCCGGCGAGTGCGCCCATCCCCGTGCCGCAGATGCCGATCAGGTACACGTCCTCCAGCGCGTCGGCCGGCGGCAGGTCGGGGCGGTCGAAGATGCGAAGGTCCGCGTCCGGCAGGCGATCAATGGAGCGCATCAGGGGGGGAGGGGCAGGTGCGGGAAACGGCGGAGAGGAGCGGCCTACGACGCTTCTTCCGGAGGAGACGATTCCGGGGATTCCGGCGGCGGCTGACCGCCCGTGATCGAGTACCGAAGGATCGCATCCGTGTCTTCGTTCGGGTCCAGCACTTCATCCGGGACCATGCCGAGGTCCTTCGCGCGCTTAAACCACTGCTGACGCGCGAGGGCCTGCATGTCCTCAACGGAATCCGCCTCGTCGACGATCTCCATCCCGAGGAGCGTCTCGACGACGTCCTCCATGGACACGATGCCCGCCATGCCGCCGTATTCGTCGACGACGAGAGCAATGTGCTCCAGCCGGTCGAGAAGGCGCTCGAGCAGATCGGGGAGGGGCAGCGTCTCGCGGACGACGAGGATCTCCCGCGACAAATCCTTGAGCGGCACCTCCATTTCCTCCTGAGCGGCCAGGAGCAGCATTTCGTCCTTCAGGACGTAGCCGGTGATGTCGTCCCGGTTGGCGTTGTACACCGGAATCCGCGAAAACCGGAACTCGTCGTGCTCCGAGACCACGTCGCCGATCGTTTTCTCCTCCGGCAGGTCGAACACGACTGTTCGCGGCGTCATCACGTCACGGACGCGGAGCGAGTTGAACCGGAAGAGGTTGCGCAGAATGCGGGACTCTTTCTCCTCGAAGACACCTTCTTCCTCCCCGATTTCCGCCATGGCCGTGAATTCCTCGCGGCTGAAGGACGTTTGCTCTTCGTCCTGCGACAGAAGGTACGTGATCCCTTTCGAAAGGAGGACCAGAGGCTTCATGACAAAAATCGTGGGGGTGAGCACGCGCACCACGACCGGCGCGAGCTGCCTCCAGTAGACGGCACCGAGGGTTTTCGGAATGATCTCCGAAAGCACCAGAATGAGGAGCGTGAGAATGGCCGCGATCACGCCCGTGTACGCCTCCCCGAAGACGATAGCTGCCTGTGCTCCCGCCCCGGCCGCACCGACCGTATGGGCGATGGTGTTGAGGCTCAGAATCGCTGCCAGCGGCCGGTCGATGTCCTCCTTCATCGACTGAAGTTGCTCACCGATCCCGTTTCCTTCCCGGCCGAGAGCGGCGACATACGACGGCGTCACGCTAAGGATGACTGCCTCCATCACCGAGCACAGAAATGACACGCCGAGCGCCAGCGCAACGTATACGAGCAGTAAGGCCATTCAGCGGGGATGGGGATGCTGAGCGAGATCGATCCCGGCACGGCAGCGCGTAGATCACGGCCGCGCGTAGATGACGTCCCGGGAGTGCTACCTGCAGATCAAGAAAGACAATGCAGCCAGCCCATGCGGAGTTTCTTTCGAAACGGTTCTCACGAGGCTTGCATTGCCCCGTTGATCGGTGCGATCCGGCCCGTAAACGAACCGATTCACACGCGAAAAACAAGCATCGGGGACCACATTCGATACGCGTCTCCCGCAAATGTTCACCGCGGGCTCCTGAGGATGAATCGAAGGCTCGGCTTGGCGGCCCGGTTGAGGCGGTTGTGCGCCGGGTTCAGGACTGTGCGGGCGCGGATTCGTCGGACGTTTCCGCCTGCTCCAGCCGCTCGTTCCACTGCGCCTGGTTCTTACGCGCATCCTGGACGACGGACGTGCGCCGGATGAGCTCCATGACGAGGTCGTTGATTTGCGATACCGGGGTTGCCATCGGCCGCTTGAAGTCGACGAACAGGATGGCGCGTTCGCCGTCGGTTTCGTTCCACACCTCGTGGTTGTAGGTGTCGTCGAAGATCAGGCTTTCGCCTTCGTTCCAGTGGGCGATCTGGTCGTCCACGCGGATGCGGCACCTCTCGGCCGGTTCAGGCACTTTGAGGCCCAGGTGATACCGGAGGACGCCTTTGTACGGGCCCCGGTGCGCGGGAATGTGCTTGCCCGGGGAGAGAATGGAGAAGAAGGCTGTTGTCATGCCCGGAATCTGTTCGACGAGTTCGGTCGTCCGGGGGCACCGTGCACAGTTTTCTTCCGCCTTTTCTCCGTAGCCGTACAGGAAGAACGTTTTCCAGCGATCGTCCTGCGAAATCGTTGATGCGTCTTCCGCGATATCGTGAAAGCTGGGAAGGGCGTCGCGGTGCTCGAGGATCGGCTCAATCTCGTCCCGTATGGTGGTCCACTCGCTTTCCAGCTTCTGAGCCCAGGGAAAGGTCGCGTTATCGTGGATCGGCATGTCACCGACGAGGGAGGCACGACCGTAGACCCAGTCGAGCGTATGAATCGCCCCGTAGCGGAGCTTCTTCCATAGATTGTCCTCCCGGTCAACGAACTCCGAGTTCTGCAGCGTGGTATCGTGGTCCATATGGCCGTGGGCGTGACTACAAAAGAGCGTGAGAAGTGGGATGCCGGAGCGTAATGGTTCGTACGCGTCGATCCATCACGTCGTACAGTACGCCATCATGCGGTAAAGAAGGTCGAGAATGTGTGATATATTCGCCCTTCGTTCCGCGCAGACTCAATGTAGCCTACGGCGCTGGCGGATGCAACGGGACCGCTGCACGGGGTTTCGAGCGGAAGGTCATCGATCCGTCGTTCGGACCGGATCGCCGGACGGGGCACGCTCTGGCGTTCCGTTTCCGCCGGTCAGCGCAAGCTCCCCCGTTCCGGCGACGGCGTCCGTCGTGATGGCTCCGCCGGAGCGTGAGCCGCCGAACGCTGTCGACAAGCGGACGCTGAGCGAATCGAAGGCGGAGTACATCACGGGCACGATCACGAGGGTCAGGAACGTCCCGAACGTGAGGCCGGAGATGATCGCCGTTCCCATCGGACCCCAGAACTGCGTGTTCTCAGACCCAATCTGGAAGTTCGGGGCAAAGTCCGTTACCAGGCCGACGAAGTCGATGTTGATTCCGAACGTGAGGGGGATGAGTCCCAGAATCGTGGTTAGCGCGGTCAGGAGGACCGGCCGCAGGCGGGTGGCGCCGCCCTCGACGATGGCCTCCAGCTTGTCGAGTCCCTGTTGCCGCAGCTGCATCACGTAGTCGACGAGCACGATCGAGTTGTTCACGACGATCCCCGCAAGCGAGATAAGCCCGATGAAGGTCATGAGGCCGAAGGGCGTGCGCGTGAGGATCAGTCCCAGCAGAACGCCGATCAGGCTCAGTCCGACGGCAACCATGATAATGAAGGGCGCCGAAACCGAGTTGAACTGGGCGATCAGCACCATGGTGATGAGTGCCACGCCGATGAGGAGGGCGACGGTGAGGAATCCAAAGCTCTCGTTCATATCCTCATTTTCCCCGGTGTACTTCAGGGAGTAGCCCTCCGGCAATTCGTTGGTTCTGTACTCGCTGAGGTACGAGCGGACGCGGTTCAGCACGTCGTTCGCATTGGCGCCCGGAGCGGCGTCGCCCTGCACGGTGACCACGCGGGAGCGGTCCAGACGGGTGATGGACCCGAAGCCGGTGCCTTCGTCGAAGCTCGCAACGGAGACGAGCGGCACTTCCTGGCCGCGGTCGTTCCGGATCGTGAGCTCCTTGATGGATTCGAGGTTCTGCCGGTCGGATTCGCGGAGGCGGACGGTGATGTCGTACTCGTCCTCGCCGTCGCGATACTGACTGGCTTCCGTTCCGTTGATGGCCGCGCGGACGGTCTGGCCGATCGCGGACGTGCTGAGGCCAAACTGTGCGGCTCGCTCGCGGTCGATGTCGACAGCCAGCTCCGGACGGCCGGTGTTGAGGTCGTCCCGGATGTCTACAAGCCCGTCGAGTTGTCCCGATTGCACGCCTTTCTCCAGGCGCTGCTTGATCGACTCGGAAATGTCCCTAATTGTCTCGAACTCCGGCCCCGAGATTTCGATGTTCACGGGCGGCCCGGTGGGCGGTCCGTTTTCGTCCTGGCTGAAGTCGATGTCTACCCCTGCGAGTCCCGCCAGCTGTCCACGAAGGCGTTTCAACGTCGACGCGGAGGACTCGGCACGGTCCTCGTAATCAACCATGTTCAGCGTGAGCCGTGAGCGCTCGGCCCGGTTGGCGCCTCCGCCGAACTGCGAGTCCCCGCCGATACCGACGTTTACGTTTATGTTCTTGACATTCTCGCGGGCGGCGTCGTCGGCACGTAGGAGGTCACCCACGCGCTGCCGTGCTTCCATGGCCACGCGGTTGGACGACTCCACGTTCGTCCCCAGCGGTGCGTCAAGCGTGACCTGGATCAGGTTCGGATCCGTGGTCGGGAAAAACTCGAAGCCCGTCGGGGCAATCTGGTACATTCCAAGAATCAGTAGCAGCGCCGCGATGGCCCCGGACAGGAGCTTCGTCCGGTTATCGGTTGCTATCAGCGGACCGTCGGACCCGATGACCGCCCCGATGGCGCCGACCACGACGATCAGGATGGGCGCGAGCATCATCTCCGCCATCGTGATGGCATCCAGCGGACGTGGACTGATGTAGATCAACGCCAGAATCGAGGCCATGATGACGCCGAAGATGAGGCCGGCCTTGACGCTCGTGCGCCCGCCCAGGAAGACGGCCTCGAAGGCGTGAATAAGCACGCCAAGGACGCCAATCAGGAGCAGGAGGAGTCCCGGGACGAGCAGGACGAGCCCGCCTGCAGCCACCGGGCTGCCCGGAATGGCCGGACCGACGCCGCTCAGGGCGCCGCCGGCGATGGCGAGCAGCAGGCCGATGGTGAAGCTGGCCAGGGCGGTGACGTTGCGCCACATGGCGTACCGCACCGAGTAGTCGCGTGCGAGCATGTTTTTGAGAAACGACCGGTACCAGCGGATCAGGCGAGGCAGTCCGGTCTGGATGAACCGGTCGCCCATCGGTTTGAAGATACGCGTGTGGAGCAGGTACAGGACCGGCAGCCCGATCACGATCACAACGAGCGTCTTCCAGTTGGCGAGTCCGAGGAGAAGCCCCAGAAGGACGATCGTGGCCGCTCCGAGGTACTTCGCCGAGGTGGGAATGACCCGATCAGACTCATCTTCCTCGCCCTCGACCTTCACGAATATCCCCGTGATGACGGGGTTAATGATGATGGCGACAAAGAGAGAGCTCAGCAGCGTGATGATAAGCGTAAGCGGTAGGTAGCTCATGAACTCCCCGATGATGCCCGGCCAGAAGAGCATCGGAGCAAACGCGGCCACCGTGGTCGCCGTGGACGCCACAACGGCCCCGCCGACCTCCGCCGTGCCGAGACGCGCGGCCTCGAAGTTCGAATAGCCGTTCTCCTTAAATCGATAGATGTTCTCCACGATCACCACCGCGTTGTCGACAAGCATGCCGAGGGCGATGATCAGGGAAAACAGAATGATGAAGTTGAGGGTGTAGCCTAGCGCCTGGAAGACGAGGAACGTGACGAACATCGAGAGTGGAATAGCAATCCCGACGAGCGTCGCGTTCCGGACGCCGAGGAAGAACAGGAGCACCGCGACGACGAAGAGGAGGCCGCTGATGATGTTGTTCTCGAGGTCCTTGACCAGCGTCCGAACGTTCTCGCTCTGGTCGCCGGTGATGGTCACCTCCGTTCCACTCGGGAACGGGTATTCGTCAAGCAGCGATTTGACCTCTTCGGAGGTCTCGAGAATATTGTCGCCGGAGCGCTTCTTGATATTCAGGGTAATGACCTGCAGCATTTCTGCATCCAGATCGTTGACCTGGCGTACGACACCATCGTTGGTTTCCTCCTTCAGCACCTTCAGGCGGGCATACGTCTGCTGGTCCTTGTATCCGAATGTGACATCGGCGACGTCGCGCACATGAATGCTACTCGCCCCGTCCGACCGGACGACGAGGTCGGCGATTTCGCGCTCCGGATCGTCGAACTGCCCGTCCACCCGAACCAGGTAGTTCAGCCGGTCGACGTCGATGGATCCGCCGGGGAGATTCGCGTTTTCCGCCCGAATGGTGTTGATGAGGTCGTTGAACGAAAGGCCGTATCCCTGTAGGGCGCGAAGGTCTACGTCTACCTGCACCTCGCGCTCCAGCCCACCGATGAGATTGACCTCGAGAACGCTTGGGACGCCCTCGATCTCATCCTGCACGTCTTCGGCCACTTGCTTCAGCCGTGCAAGCGAGTATTCGGCCGCAAGGTTGACCGAGAGGATCGGGAATTCCGACGTGTCGATTTCATTGATCAGCGGCTCTTCGGTGTCCTCCGGCAGGTCCGCCTTGGCGATATCGACTTTCTCCCGGACCTTCTGACTGGCCTCCGAAACCTCGACGTCGGGCGTGAACTCGATGACGATGGTGGAGACGCCTTCCGTCGAAATGGAGCGGAGCTCCTCGATGCCGTTAATGCCGCTGATTTCCTGCTCGATGACCTGCGTCACGACCGACTCCACGTCGTCGGGGCTGGCGCCCGGGTAGAGCGTCGTCACCACGATCGTTGGAAACTCGATCGACGGCTGCGCCTCCTTCGGAAGGCTCGTGTAGCTGTACAGTCCACCAAACACCAGCAACAGCGTCAGGACGACGACGGATGTGCGGAATTTGATGGCGAGATCGGTGATGCTCATGGGGAGGTGCCTCGGTCGTTGGGCCTCAGAAGGTGCAGCGATGGATGCAGCGTCGTATGCCGGTTACCGCGTGGTCGGCTCGTCCGGCGATGGGTTGGTGGGGGCCGATTCGGGCGTGCCGTATCCCTCAGTATCGGGTCCCTCGTAGGGGACGCCGGCGGCATTCAGGCTAGTGTAGGACTTTGTCACGTTGACGGTGTCGCCCGGAGCAACGTTG
>JAAAOT010000376.1 GCA_009908725.1 Bacteroidota bacterium
AAACCACCATTCGATCTTCACATTACTCTCGCTCTGAGTGGCGTTCGGCCGTTTACTTAAAGGAATTATTAAGGTGCATCCCTCTCGATACGATCTTTTTCACTTATCTGGCCCGTCGCTCATGACCTCGCTGAGAATCTGGACCGGCACTTTGCCCGCACTGATAGCCGGCGTGCTGATGCTCGCCGTTCTCGCCAGTTGCTCAAATTCTGCTGACGACCGATCGGCGAATGAATCTGCAACGTCTGAGGGCATACCCGGCCCGCCGGACGCCGAGCTCTGCGGCTCGCAGAACGGTGGTCTGGACCTGCCGGAGGGCTTTTGCGCTGTCGTCGTGGCGGACTCTCTGGGGGAGACGCGCCACCTGGCGGTGCGCGACAACGGTGACCTCTACGCGGCCCTCAGGTCGCCCCGGAACGGACACGGGATGGTGGCCCTCCGTGACACGACCGGCGACCTGAGAGCCGACCGCATTGAGTACTTCGGAGAGAACACGGGTGGGACAGGCATCGGTCTTCGCAACGGCTACCTGTACTTTGGCCCGGACTCAGGAGTCTGGCGCTACGCGATGTCCGAGGATGCCTTTCTGCCGACGGGCGAGAAGGAGGTGATTGTGTCGGGCTTCCCTGAGCAGCGGTCGCACGCCGTCAAGCCGTTCGCGTTCGACGGCGACGACAACGTCTACGTCAACGTGGGGGCACCGTCCAACGCCTGCCAGGAGACGCCACGGTCCGCCGGCTCGCCTGGACTGGACCCGTGCCCGCAGCTAAACCGGCAGGCCGGGATCTGGCGGTTTCAGTCGGACACCCTCAATCAGACGCAGCAGAAGGACGGCAAGCGATTCGCAACGGGCATCCGCCACGCGGTAGCGATCACGTGGAATGACGCGGTCGACCATCTATACGTGATGCAGCACGGGCGCGACCAGCTGCATTCACTGTGGCCGGAGCGCTACACCCAGGAAGAGTCTGCCGAGTTGCCCGGGGAGGAATTCTTGAAAGTGGACGAGGGCGATGACTTCGGCTGGCCGTACTGCTACTACGACTGGAAATTCGACGGGCGGAAGGAACTGGCACCGGAGTACGGAGGCGACGGCACCGACGTGGGCGGCTGTAGCGATGCAGAGGATCCACTTCTCGCCTTCCCCGGCCACTGGGCGCCGAACGACCTCCTATTTTACAATCACCCGAACGCCCCCGGAAAGTACAGGGGCGCGGCACTGATTGCCTTTCACGGATCGTGGAACCGAGCCCCCTTCCCGCAGCAGGGCTACAACATCGGGGTTGTGCCCATGGACGGCGCCTTGCCGGTCCGGAGTGATTCCACGGGATGGCGCGTGTTCGCTGATGGCTTTGCCGGTACCGACACGCTTCGCAGCCCCGGGGAGGCGGAATATCGGCCGACGGGGCTCGCCCTCGGCCCGGATGGGTCCATCTACATCTCGGAGGATGTCCGGGGACGCATCTGGCGCGTATGGCCGGTAGATCGAACGGACGGCTGATAACGACGGGCAGCGTCCCGGTGCCGTGTCGGCCGCGCGACCGAGTAGACGGGCCGCCGCTGCGCAAACTCTCCGTCCCGTTTGTACGTTACGGGATATGATGTCCCTCCGCGTTTCCGACTCACCGTCTGCCCATGAACTACGTATCGACCCGCAACACCGACCACAGCGTCTCCCTGTCGGATGCCCTGCAGGAGGGTCTGGCACCGGACGGCGGGCTGTACGTCCCGAGTGCCTTTCCGTCGATTCCGCCAGAGGCGTTCGAAGGCTGCACTACGGCAGAGGCGATCGCAGAGCGCATGCTGGAGCCGTTCTTCGACGGGGATGTCCTGGCGCCGGAGGTGCCGGGTATCGTCTCGGACATGTACGGCTTCTCGGTGCCGCTGAAGGACGTGGGTGCTCAGACGCGTGTCCTCGAACTCTTCCACGGGCCGACGGCCGCCTTCAAGGATGTCGGGGCGCGGTTCCTGGCCAGTTCGCTGTCCCGGCTGAACCGGTCGGCGACGGAGCCGCTCACCATTCTCGTGGCCACCTCCGGCGATACCGGGGCGGCCGTGGCCGCTGCGTTCTGGAAGAAGCCGAATGTGGAGGTCATCGTGCTGTATCCGAAAGGGCGCGTGTCCGACCGGCAGGAAAAGCAGCTCACGGGCTGGGGCGCGAATGTGCAGACGATCGCCGTCCGGGGCGTATTCGACGACTGCCAGCGTCTGGTCAAGGCTGCGTTTCAGAACGATACGTGGCAGAACCGGAAGCGGCTTTCTTCGGCCAACAGCATCAACATCGGTCGGCTGCTCCCACAGATGACGTATTACGCTGTCGCCAGTCTTCGCGTCTGGCGAGAGACGGGCAACGAGGCCAACTTCATCGTGCCGTCCGGAAATCTCGGGAATGCGCTCGCCTGCGTATATGCAAGGCAAAGCGGGCTCCCGATCGGGGAGGTCGTACTCGCGACAAACGCCAATCGGCCCGTGACGGCCTTTTTCGAAAGCGGGGAGTGGGAGCCGATGGAGACGGTCGAGACGCTCGCAACCGCTATGGACGTGGGGAATCCCAGCAACATGGAGCGCCTGCGCCACCTGTATCCGTCGGTGGATGCCCTTAGATCCTCGATCACGGCCGCCCGCGTGACAGACGAAGCGATCCGGCAACGCATCGAGACGGGCGAAGACGACTGGGGCGAGGTGTGGTGCCCGCATACGGCGACGGCCGTAGACGTCCGGGAAAAACTGCTCACGTCGTCCGACGACCATCCCTGGGTCATCGTGGCCACCGCTCATCCTGCCAAGTTCGACGACATCGTGGAGCCGCTCGTCGGTCGCGAGGTGCCAGTCCCGGAGGCGCTTGCGGAGGTCATGGAGCGCTCCCGGCCGGCGCCGGAAATCCCTCCGTCGCTCGATGCGCTCGCGGATCAGGTCCTGGACGCGCAGGCGCCGGCTGCGTGACGCATCCGAGTGGTTTCGACGGTCGAATCGGATGCACGCCTCCTTCCGCCCGCACGAATTCCCCGCGTCCCGCCGTTCCGAACCCGTTCGTTTCTACGGAATCACCGACCCTGTGCCGTCATGCGTACGCGTAGCCTGCTCCTCCTTGCCCTCTCGCTCCTCCTGACCGCGGCCATTGGTTGCGACGATCCGGAGGAAGACGTGTCGGCCCCCGATGCGGAATCAGCTGAGGCTGCAGCAGAAACGGCGTTAGTGGACGATGGCGCGGACCTGGTCGGGCCCGTCTGGCAACTTGTCCGCTTTCAAGACGGACCGGCTGCTCGTGACACACTCGAGGAGGTGCGCGTGACGATGCAATTCCGTCCCGATGGCCAGGTTGCCGGACGCGGGGGGTGTAACCGGTATTCCGGCGGGTACGAGGTCTCGGGCGATACGCTCACCTTCGGGGCGATCGCCTCCACAAAACGGGCGTGCATGGGCCCGGCGATGGACGTGGAGAACCGCTACTTCGAGACGCTACGGCAGATTCGCTCACATGCGCTGGATGCCGGACGCCTCAACCTCTACGACGAGGAGGGGAGTCGGCGTTTGACGTTCCAGGCAGCCGACACGGATCCGGGCCAGGGCACCGAAGCGGAGCCGGGGTCGATGGGCGCGGCGGTGTCGGAACCCGACGAAGCGTTTGAGGCGCTGGGTCAGGAGCCTGGATGGCGTGCGGTCGTAACGCGCGACACGATCCGGTATGAAGGCAATTACGGGGAAACGATTGTCGTTCTTCCCACTCCGATGGCGCAGACGGCGCCTTCGGGTGTCGTTGCGTACGACACGACGGCGAATAACCACACCCTCCGCCTTGTGATTCGAGAGGATGACTGCACGGATGTGATGAGCGGTCAGCCGTTCTCTCACTCCGTCACCATTACCGTCGACGGCGAGATGTATCGCGGATGCGGAGAACCCGTTCCTTTCGCGAGCCTGACGCGGGATGAGTAAATCGCCTCCCGTACCGCCCGCCTCAATCTAACCGCTGCGCCCGCACTAAAAAACGCCCTGCACCGCCGTTTCCGGTAGGTGCAGGGCGCTATCGTTGTGCCGCCATCGATCATCGATGACACGGGATCGAGGTAACCGTCAGCCGGTCGACTCCGGGTTCAGGATGTCGTCGATTCGCGCCAGTACGTCTTCGTAGTGCTGCTCGGTCGCCGTATCGTTCCGGCGACGCAGAGCGCGTTCCACGTCGTCCTGCAGGGCTTCGAGCTGACCGCGAACCGCGGCGCGAATGTCCGACTGCTCGACCGTTACCGGCGTGAGCTGGACGTAGTCCGCGTAGGCGTCCGGAATGTCGGGTGTCTCCACCGATTCCGTCATCAGGTTCCCCATTTCCTCGAGGTACCCGCGCTGGAGGTTGCGGCGGAACGGCCCGACGTCGGATCCGGACTCGAGCTCCGTCCAGACGCCGCTTCGAAGATCGGACAGCATGGCGTTGAGACCGTACGCATCGTCCGACTCGGCTAGGGCCTCGGTCTCGATGAGGCGGGCCATACGGCGCGGCTCGAGCATCATCTCCACCACACTCATCTGCGCGTCGCGGATGCGGTCAACGGCCCCTGCATGCTCGATGCGTCGCAGGATGCTTGTTTCCAGCGTCCAGGAGGGTGTCTGAAGGCCTTCTTCAACGAGAAAGGCCATCGCTTCCCGCTGGCGATCTGCTGGGACGGGCTCGAAGACAACGCCGTCCTGCGTGTACGTCTTCGGCGTGTCATAGACGCCGCCTACGTAGCTTCCGACGTGGCCCATGTAGCGCCCCCACTGGTTGAGGACGGCTGCATAGAGTTCCTCGAGCGTGGCAAAGTCTGCGCCGTCCTCTCGGGACCAGTCGATCAGGTTCGGGAGAATGCGCTTCAGGTTGGCGATCCCCAGGCGGCTTGCCTCGACGGCATCATTGGTCAGGTCCTCGTTCTGCGAACGGGGATCCACCTTTGTGAGCGTCTGACGGCCGTAGAAGTAGACCGGGTCGCCGGCCTTTTCCCGGATACGGTCATCCCACTTCTGCGCGTCGGCCTCACGGTCATCGATGCCGAGGTCGCGATAGCCGAACTCCACCGACCACTTGTCGTACTCGCCGACCTTCGGGCCGAACTGCGTGACGCCATCGCCCGGCTGCGCGACGTAGTTGAAGCGGGCATAGTCCATGATCGACGGTGCCGTACCGTGCGTGGACGTGTACGACGGAGAGCGCAGGCTGTCGACCGGGACGGCGTAGCTTGAGCCCCAGTTGTGCGGCAGACCGATCGTGTGTCCGACCTCGTGCGCGGAAACGAAGCGGATGAGCTGTCCCATCACGTCCTCGTCGAAGTTGCGTCCGCGGGCGGCCGGGTTGACGGCGGCGGTCTGCACCAGGTACCAGTTCCGAAGCAGGTTCATGACGTTGTGATACCACCCGATGTCGCTCTCCAGGATCTCACCGGAGCGCGGGTCATGCACATGCGGACCGTAGGCGTTCTGTACGTCCGAGGCGAAGTAGCGGATGGTTGAGTACCGGACGTCGTCCGGGTCGAAGTCCGGGTCCTCCTCTGCGGTGGGCGGGTCTTTCGCGATAATAGCGTTTTTGAATCCCGCGCGCTCGAACGCTTTCTGCCAGTCTTCCACGCCCTGCTTCAGGTATGGGCGCCATTTCTCCGGTGTGGCCGGGTCGATGTAGTAAACGATCGGCTCGACCGGTTCGACCAGTTCGCCGTTGGCGTACGCTTCCGGGTCGGATGGCTCCAGGCGCCAGCGCGTGATCACGCATTCTTCGGCGGCTTTCTGCTCGTCCGAACTGTAATCCGTGCGCTCAATCGAGAAATACCCGACACGGTCGTCGCACAGGCGCGGCTGCATCGGTTCGCTGGGGAGAAGCACGAAGGAGTGGTTCATGGCCACGCTCAGCGTCCCCGTCGACTCGTTCGACGGCGGGTTCTGCGACTGGTAGGTCAGGACGGTCTCGACATCCGTGTTTTCGGGAAAGCTCTTCACGCCGGTGATAAACGACCGGCTCGCGTCGAGGCGGCGGACCTTGTACTGCTGGCGTGCCTGCTGCGGTAGGCCGAGGGCCGGGACGTCGCTAGCGAAGAGATCGGTGGCGTCGATCACGACCCCGGTGCTATCCTCCGTCAGTGCTTTTACGTCGAAAGACTGGATAATCGGCTCGAAGTTCGAATTCTGAACCGCCCGGTAGACGGGGTCCTCTTCGTCGGCAATATTCTCGTAGCTGACAACGCGAAGCAGCACCTTGTCGCCGCGCCGCTGCCACCGAAGGACCTGCGTGTTGACCTTCTCGCCTCCGTAGGCGAGTCCATCCGGGGCCTGCGAAGCCCGCGAGATTGTCAGAATTTCGCGGTCGAGAATCGAGTCCGGGAGGGAGAGGAAGAGCTTTTCCTCATCGAAGTGCGTGGTCATCAACCCTTCGGTGGTCTCCGCGTCGTCGGGAACGACCTCGGAAAAGGGTTTCATGTCGTCCGAGTCGGACGAGGCGGCTGCGGCCGCTTTCTTCGAGGAGGCGTCAGACACCGATCCGGCACCGGCACAGCCCGATATCACGAGCAGACAGGCGCACAGCACGGCGAGAGAGGCAATCGTGCGTTGCACAAGAGGTTGGAGACTGGAGAGGAATGTGTCGAAAAGTGCACCGATTGGACAATCGGTACAGGTAAGAGTAACAGGTCTGAGGAAGAGATGGAAACCGCGCATTTCCGAAAAGCGACCGTTTACGACATGGCTCGTAACGGAGATGGAATGTCCGGGTGAGGCTGCCCTTCCCATCTATAGGGCCGGCGCATGCAGCGCGCGTTGCCAGGGTCGAATCTTGACGCCGCGTTTGGTATGCTGCAGGTCCGCCCTTTCGCATCGAAATCCCCCACGCCTGTATGTCAACGTCGTTTTCGCTTCGCGGGCATGTCGTAGATCTCCATAACCGCGAGATTCAGCCGTCGGTTGTACACGTCGAGGACGGCCGGATCCTCCGGATCGACGACTCCGACGGGACGGTGCCGGACCGGTATATTCTGCCAGGGTTCGTCGATGCGCACGTCCACGTCGAAAGCTCGATGCTGACGCCGTCAGAGTTTGCCCGGGCGGCCGTGACCCATGGCACGGTGGCCACGGTAAGCGACCCGCACGAAATCGCCAACGTGCTCGGTGTCCCGGGCGTGGTGTACATGTTGAAGGACGGCGCGGACGTGCCGTTCACCTTCGCCTTCGGTGCTCCCTCCTGCGTACCGGCCACCCCGTTTGAGACCAGCGGCGCTGAGCTGGACGCGGAGGCCGTCGCGCGGCTGCTTGAGCGGGATGACGTTCTGTATCTGAGCGAAGTCATGAACTACCCCGGTGTCATCGATCGCGCGCCCGACTTGATGGCGAAAATCGACGCCGCAAAACGCCGCGGGAAACCGGTAGACGGTCATGCGCCGGGCCTCCGAGGCGACGGCGTTCTGGCGTACGCAGGCGCCGGCGTGGAAACGGACCACGAGTGCGTTACGATCGACGAGGCGCGAGAGAAGCTGGATGCCGGGATGAAGATCCTCATCCGAGAGGGTTCGGCGGCGAAGAACTTCGATGCGCTCATACCGCTGATGGCAGAGGCGCCGGATCACCTCATGTTCTGCAGCGACGACAAGCACCCGGATGCCCTCGTGGAGGGGCACATCGACGATCTGGTTCGACGGGCGATCGACCTGGGGCATGACCGGTTCGACGTCCTGCGCGCAGCGTGCATCCACCCGGTCGAACACTACGGACTCGACGTCGGGCTCCTTCGCCAGGGCGATCCGGCCGACCTGATTGTCGTCCGGGATCTGGAGACGTTCGATGTGCTGGAGACCTACGTCCGCGGCCAGCAGGTCGCCTCACGGGGAGAGACCCAGATTCCGCGGAAAGAGTCGCCGGTCGTCAATCGGTTTGCGGCATCCCCGGTCGAGGCGGAGGCGTTCCGTGTTGTCGCGCCGGCACCGGACGCGTTTCGCATCCGCGTGATCGAGGCGAGTGACAATCAGCTTGTGACGGGCGAAGGACAGGTAGAAACGGCGATACGGGACGGTGCGGTCGTGGCAGAGCCATCGCGCGATGTTCTGAAGATCGCTGTGGTGAATCGATACCGCGACGCCGAACCGGCCGTAGCGTTCGTCCGCGGATTCGGCCTAACGGAGGGGGCCATCGCGTCCAGCGTCGCCCACGATTCGCACAACATCGTCGCCGTCGGCGCGAGCGATGAAGCTCTTGCGCGCGCCATTAATGCCGTCATCGACGCGAAAGGCGGGGTCGCTGCGGTTGGACGAGGCACGACGCGCCTCCTTCCGCTCCCGATCGCCGGGTTGATGAGCGACCGGCCCTACCCGGAGGTGGCCCGCCGCTATACCGCGCTCAGCCAGTTCGTTCAGCAGGATCTCGGCAGCCCGATGGACGCGCCGTTCATGACGCTAAGTTTCATGGCGCTGCTCGTGATTCCCAAGCTCAAGCTCAGCGATCAAGGCCTCTTCGACGGCGAGAGCTTTGAATTCGTCGGGTTGGGGGTTGAGGATTTACGTTAACACGTTGACACGTTAACACATTAACACGTTACCACGTTAACACATTAACACGTCGACACGTTGGTCCGACTGGGCGTGGCGATCGCGATCCGCACGGCCGTCTGATCCATGGACCCTGAACTTTGAACCCTGAACCTTGAACCGCAAATGTTCACATTCGATCATATCCAATTTCTGTCGGAGGGAAGAACATCGCAGCGCGCGATGCCGTAGCGACTACTTGACCTTTCACTGCCTCCGACGTCCTCCTCTCGCCCATGGCGCCGTTTAACTCGCTTCCATCGTCCCTGCCCGAGCTCGAACAATCGGTCCTCGACTGGTGGACCGAGAACAGCATTTTCGAGAAGAGCATTTCCGAGCGGGATGGACAGCCCGCCTACACGTTTTACGAGGGGCCTCCGACCGCGAACGGTCATCCCGGCATTCACCATGTCATGTCGAGGGCGATCAAGGACATCTTCTGCCGTTACAAGACGATGCAGGGCTTTCGCGTTGCCCGAAAGGCAGGGTGGGACACGCACGGCTTACCTGTTGAGATCGAGGTCGAGAAAGAACTCGGCCTTCAGACGCGGGCCGATGTCGAAGAGTACGGCATCGAAAAGTATAACGCCGCCTGCCGGGAGAGCGTC
>JAAAOT010000087.1 GCA_009908725.1 Bacteroidota bacterium
GGACGGCTCGACCACCGTCGAAGTTGATATTCCCGATTACGGCCCGGCAAATCCCGGAACGGAGAACGATGCTTTCAGCATCGACTTCTGGTTCGATGGAGAGCCGGATGTCGACGTGACGGTGACGACCCCGACCGGACACACCGGCACCATGACGTTCGGGAACGACAATACGGTTGACACCCCGGAAGGACAGATCCAGATTTTACAGGGGACGTCGACCGACAACGGGGACTACGAGGTCGTCGTCCAACTCGTCGATGCGCCGGCAGAAACCGACACCCTGTCGGCCGGAACGCTTACCATACAGATTGAAAACAACGAGTCAACATCCACTTCTTACCACGGCTGGCGTTACCGGAACGACATCGGTGCCCGTCTTCCAGCCGGGAACAGCGACTTCTCAATCGGGTCGCCCGGGTCCGGCCTCGACATTATCACCGCCGGCTCGTACGTGCACCAGTGGGCATGGTGCTCGGACGGAAACGGGTGCCTCACGACGGATTCGCGCGGAGCGCCCAATCGGAGTGACGACATTTCCGCCTTCAGCAGTCGCGGACCGCTTCGGGGCGTGTCGCAGGTCAAACCGGACGTGGCCGCGCCCGGTGAGATGACGGCCTCCGCCTATTCCTCCGATTATTCCACATCCGGATTGTACGTGGCGGACGGGGGAAAGCACCGGTACAGCCGCGGGACCAGCATGTCGTCGCCGGTGGTGGCCGGTGCTGCGGTGCTTCTGCTTCAGCAGGACGCGACCCTGACAGTCGGTCAACTGCGAGAGGCGCTCCGGACGGGCGCGGCCGGGGATGCCTTTACGGGGTCGGTGCCGAATGCGACCTGGGGCTACGGGAAGCTGGACGCGATCGGTGCGATGAAGCACGTCCTCGACAGCGGTGCGGAGTACGAGCGACAGGTGATTGCCTACGACGCGTGGAGTTCGAGTGAGACGTCGGTGTCGGCGGGGGACGAACCGGCTGCCGTGCGGTTCGAGGCGTCGTCCTCGGGAATTCTAAGCGGAATGCTCTTCCACACGGGTCAAACCGCGGATTTCACCGGGCCGGTCACGGTAGAGGTCTGGTCAGATGATGGCAGTGGGGCGCCCGGCCAGAAGCTGACGTCCTCGAAAACGGTCTCGGCTGATGGACTTCGCGCCTACGCGTGGAATTATGTCGACATGGCGTCGCTCGGCTTTGAGGCCGACGCCGGCGTGTCGTACCACGCGGTTGTAAAGGCGAACGACGGAGACGACCTCGAACTGCTCGCCTCACCTGTCTCCGTGGATGACCGATCGATGATCCGTTCGGGCGGGACGTGGAGCGGTGTGTCCTCCGACCTTCGGATTCGCCCGGTCGTCACCTATGCGGAAGTCGACGGGCAATTGCCGGTCGAGCTCGCCGGTTTCAATGCGCGTGCCGATGCGGACCGCGCGGTTCTGACGTGGAGTACGCTGTCCGAACAGCGCAACGAGGGCTTCGTGGTTGAGCACGCGCCGGACGGAGAGGCGTTCACGCGCATCGGCTTTGTTAACGGCGCCGGGACGACGCAGGAGCGCCAGTCGTACAGCTTCACGACCGGTGCCCTCGATCCCGGGAGCCACCAGTTTCGGCTTCGGCAGGTCGACGTGGACGGGGCTTCGGCACTCGGTCCCGAGGCGAGCGTGTCGATCGGGTTACGGCAGCCGTACGTTCTTTCGCAGGTAGCACCGAATCCCGTTCGCGACCGGGCCACCGTCACGCTGGAGGTGAAAAAGCAGCAGCAGGTCCGCGCCGAGCTCTTCAACGTGCTCGGTCAGCGGGTGCGTGTCCTGCACGACGGACCGGTAGGACCCGGCTCCGAACAGGTCATTACGGTCAATAGCGGCGACCTGTCCAGCGGCATCTACTTCATTCGCGTAGAAGGCGACACGTTTCGCGACACCCGAAAATTCGTCCGCGTGCGGTAGCAGCGCGTGACCGTGAACGAAAAGCGGAAAATGGAGCACCGATTCTTCCACGGCCGGGATCTCATCTCTGTCTGCGCAGAGGCGGTTTTTCGTCACGCCGGTGGCCGCGTGTCCAGAAAGAAAAGACCACGGTTCGAAATTTCTTCTCCTGATTATTATTTATTGTGTGACGTACGGCGGAAAATGTAGATGCAAAAAGATGTCGGCGACGCGGCCTAACGAGCGTATGCATACGTCCATCGACTCCTGACTCGAGCACGGCTCGCCGTTTGAGTCCAGGTCATTGTACGCGTTGAACCCGTCCCGCTTCGTAGACATGTATCGATCACCTCCGCAGGTACAACTTCTTGAGCGTTTCCGCCACGTTCGATAGCTTTCCAGCGGACGGCTCCCGCGCGCCGGAGCATTGCCTGGCCCGCCTGCAGGCCTCCGTTTTTCAGCGTTTTCCCCAGTTTTTGATTCCGATGGATCACACATTTTCGACCGCGCGGCTGCTCCGTGTGGTGACCGGCCTTCTGTTTTTTGCCATCGTCACCGGACCGGGTACTGCGTTCGCGCAACAACCCCTTGAGCGAATCACCAATCTCCGGGAAGTCCCCGATCGCCTCCTCCCGGATCTCGAAAAAACCTGTGGATTAACGGCCGCAGCGCATCAGGAGATGCCCCCGGCCCCGGATCGACCGAAGGTCCAGGGTAAAGCGTCAGCCGACATCCGAGTTCAGTACGGTCCCGGCTTCGACCAGAATCCGGCAGCCCGAGACGCATTTCAGCGGGCCGTTGATACATGGTCCATGCACATCGAGTCCGAGGAAGAGATCGTTATTGATGCGACCTTTCAGGATTTCGACGATGCGCGCATCCTGGGCGGTGCCCGTCCGGCGTACGTGTTCGGCGACATCGATGGGGAGACCATCGTTGTAGCAGTCAATCTGCTGGAAGCGGTGCGGGGCGACCGGGTGGAGAACTTCGACCCGTCGGCCGGTCACTCGGCGAGCGATCCGGAAATCTTCGCCTCGTTCAATCGAACGCGGACCGACTGGCACTTCGGCGAAGGACCGCCCCCATCGGGATCGATCGACTTTGAGAGCGTCGTTCTGCACGAGATCGGTCACGGCCTGCAGTACGCGTCGACGTTCTCGTACAACACGGGGTCCGGCAATTACGCGTGCTCCGGGGCGACAGATGCGGCATGCTGGGGCTTCGGTAGCGGGCGCCCGAGCACGTACGATCAGCAGGTGATCCAGTACAACGCGCAGGACGACACCTTCGTGGACATGCTGTCTTTTCCCAATGATACGCAGCAGCTCGGCGATGCCCTGACGGTGGAGTCGTCGGAGGCAACGACCGAGCAGGTCCGTTTCAACGGCAGCCTCGCCAGCAGCAATGCGGGCCTGACGAGCGGTCCGCAGCCGCCGATCCTCTACGCTCCGGCTCCGTGGCAGTCCGGGTCGAGTCTGAGTCATCTCGACGAATTTACCTACCCTTTCGGAACGGAGAATGCCCTGATGACGCCGCAACTCGGTAACGGCGAGTCCGCTCGCCTGCCCGGCCCGATCGTTTGCGGCAGCCTCGGGGACATGGGCTGGCCGCTCGGCCCGGAGTGCCTCGGGTACGTTCAGGCGCCGCTGAACCTGCAGGTCGTCAGCCGCGACATTGAGAACGGCACCGTGAACCTGACCTGGTTCGCTAGCTCCAACCTGGACGTCTCGTCCTACACGGTAGAGCGACGCGCCTTCGACGGGCCGTTTCAGGAGGTGGCGACGTTGCCGGGCGACACCGATCCCGCGTACACGGATGAAAACGTCGGTCTTGGCATGTACACCTACCGCCTTCAGTTCGAGCGCGGCGACGGCTCGACGGGGACCGTCGAGGAAACCCCGACCGTTGAAATCGGCTTCACCGGGATCGAGCGCACGGTGACCGAGGGCGACCCCACGTCGTCCGTTCAGGTTGATTGGTCCGTACCGGCTCCGACGTCCGGATACGAGTACGTCGTGGAACGAAGCGACGGCTCCGGGACGACCGCCGGCGAGTTCCAGCGCATTGCCAGCGTCGGCACGTCCACTTCCTACGAAGACACCGGACTATTTCCCGGCAGCTACACGTACCGCGTCCGTGCGGTGGACGCGAACAACAATTCGTTGACCAGCGAAGAAACGGACGCGCGGCTCTCCTTCGAGGGGAGTGCGTTTATCACCGGGCCGAACCCGAACCCGATTCAGTCTGGCATGACGCAGGCCGAACTCGTGATCTCAGCTCAGCTGCCGCAGGACGCAACGATCGGCGTTTACAACACGCTCGGTCAGAAGGTCTACGAAGAGCAGATTTCCCTCCGGCAGTCCGCTGCCCAGCGGGTTCAGATTCCCACCGGCAGA
Source organism: Bacteroidota bacterium (assembly GCA_009908725.1). Classification (GTDB taxonomy): domain Bacteria; phylum Bacteroidota; class Rhodothermia; order Rhodothermales; family Salinibacteraceae; genus Longibacter. Next base: position 4,318 of record JAAAOT010000087.1, read on the forward strand.
CTCAGTAGCGGCGTGTACTTCGTCCGCATTGAGGCTGAAGAATTCTCGGTGACCCGACGCATGGCGGTTACGCGGTAACCGCGCGGTCTCCGTTCCGTCGATTCGACATGACGGTCACAAGGCCATGGCCGACGTGCCCGGTTGGGGAATCCTCCCGGCCGGGCACGTCGTCGTAAGGCCGGGACATCGCCTTCGTTCACCCTTTCCGTTCCACCAATGACACCTCTCTCCTTGAACCTGCGCCGTAGCGTTCTCGCGCTGCTTCTGCTGGCTTTCGCTGCGGTGCCGGCCCGTTCGCAGTCGCCGAAGGCCGATGCACCGGATGCCGACGCATGGGCCCAGGTCGGGCGCACACTCCAGGCGTTGCACGCGAGTTTTGGATCGCATATGGCGACCGGAAAGGCTGCGCGTTCATTCAGCGGCGATGCCTTCGGATTGAGAGTTTACCGGGGGAGGGTGGCTCTCGAGGTCGTGACGGAAGCCGGGGAGGCGGCTCGCGTCGCACGGGAACTGCAGGCTCTCGGCATGACGGATGCGAGCCGGCTTGAGCGGCTGGTGACGGGGCGACTTCCAATCGGTCGCCTGCCCGACGTGGCTGGCCTCGCCGGCGTGCATTCCGTATATCCGGTGCTCGTGCGGACTCGCGTCGGCACCGTCACGTCCCGTGGCGTGCCGGCCATGGAGACCGGGGCCCTTCGCTCGCGTCTGGACTCGGACGGGGCGGGCGTCACCGTCGGCGTGCTCTCGAACTCGTTCGACAACTACGACAACTCGCAGCCCGGTTCGGCGACAGCCGCCGACGACATCGCATCGGGCGATCTCCCGCCGCGCAATCGGATCAACGTGCTCCGGGATGCCGCTGAGCCGGCGAGTGATGAGGGGCGGGCGATGATGCAGATCGTGTACGACGTCGCACCCGGCGTCGATTTCGCATTTCATACGGCCGACGGAGGCCGCGCCGCTTTTGCCGACGCCATCCGGGCGCTGTCCGACGCGGGCGCCGACGTCATCGTCGACGACATCCTGTACCTGAACGAACCGGCGTACCAGGACGGGCTGGTGACCCGCGCGATTGACGAAGTAGTGCGCCGAAATGATGCGACGTACGTCACCTCGGCCGGCAACTCGGGACGCCGTGCCTACGAGGCGCCGTTCCGCGGGTCCGGGATGTCCGGGGCGCTCGGGGGCGAACTGCACGACTTCGACCCGGGTCCGGGTGTGGACACCGTGCAACGCATTCGCATCGAAAACGGAAGCCGGTTTCAGGTGGCGTTTCACTGGGACCAGCCGTACGCGTCCACCGGCGGACCGGGGGCGGTCACCGACCTCGAGATCTACCTCGTGGACAAGCGCGGCAGCATTCTGACCGCGCTACAGCCGGAGCAGCGAAATAACATCGGTGGCGACCCGTTCGAGTTCATCAGCTACAGCGAGATCGTGGTCGATGCCGACGGCGACGGGCAGCAGGATTCCGAGTACGGGCTCGTGATCGAACGAAAGGCGGGGCCGTCCCCGACCCGCATCCGCTATGTCCCGTTCGAGCAGGCCGGGAGTGTGGAAGTGGAGGAGTATGCCGTAAATGCTCCGGCGCTGTACGGACATCCCAACGCGGCAAGCGCGATCACAACGGCCGCAGCGGCGTGGTTTGATACGCCGTCAGCCAACCCGGATCTCGACCGGCCGCAGGTCCACACGTTTTCGTCCGTCGGTGGCACGCCCGTGCTCTTTGACAACCTGGGTCAGCCGATTCCGCCCGTCGTGCGGGCCAAGCCTGACGTCACGGGGCCGGACGGCACCAACACGACCTTCTTCGGGCAGGAGCTGGACGATGGCGACGACTTCCCGAACTTTTTCGGCACCTCGGCCGCCGCGCCGCACGTTGCGGGCCTGGCGGCCATCGTCCGCGCGGCGATTCCCGACGCCTCCGCCGGTGCGGTGAAAACCGCCCTGACCGAGTCGGGGGAAGACATTCGCGAAACCCGGGACGACGCCGAGACGACGATTCTGGGAGAAGATGCGGCGGGCTTCGACTTCTTCAGCGGGACGGGTCTCGTGCAGGGCGACGCCCTGGAGCTATCGCCGCTCGCGGCCGGGCGGCTCCGTGCTGTGGCCGAGCAGTCGGCTCCCGGCGGGCGAATCCGCGTGACGTGGGACGAACGGGCGGGCGCGGACGTTGCGGCCTATCGCCTGGAACGGAGTTATGCCGGCGGTCCATTCGCGGTAGCGGCCGAGCGCTCCGGGCGAGGGGAGGGGGCATACGAGGAAACGCTGGACGATCTGCGCGCGGGTACGCACACGGTTCGTCTGAGCTGGACGACTGGCAGCGGGCAGCAGGTCGTCGGGCCGGAAACGGAGGCGACGGTGTCCGTGAACCGGCAGCTTGCCGTGACGCGCAAGCCGTTTCCCAACCCCGCTCGGTCCAGCGTCCAGCTCGAGCTGACGGCACAGCGGACGCAGAATGTTCTTCTCGCTCTCTATGACGTGACGGGTCGGTATCTCGGCATCGTCCACGTCGGTACGCTCCGTGCCGGAGAGCCGGCGCGCATTCGGCTGAACGGCCTGGATCGGTATGCCAGCGGGCAGCACTTCATCCGGGTGATCGGCGATACGGTGGAGACTGCGATTCCTCTCACGCTGCTGCGGTAAATAACGGGTAGTGTTGCTCGGACGCGCCTTCCACTTATTGCGCAAGACGTACGCTCAAGGCGCTTCCGCGCGACGTGCCGGCGGCATGTTCTAGGATTGTAACATTTCTTGCGACAGCAAACTGAAAGGATTCGAAGGTCTCCTGATCGTTAAGAAATGCGGGGGTTACATTACGATAATAATGCAGTCGTCATTATCACAAATAGAAAATATCCTTATATAAATACCGTAGTTGGTCTTGACGTGTTGCCGAACAGGCAAACCAGCTCTTGCAGGATACTTATAGAGTGGCGTTAACCCGATAGGTTGACTTTGTAACTAAAAAAAAGTACAGTATAACTAAGTAATATTTACTGTCTTACTACAGTATACGGGTCCATGATTCATATCAATCGCGTTCTAGTAAGCGTGTGTATGACGCTCTTTCTTTTGGCCACCGTTCCCGTCTCTTTTGCACAGGAGGGGCCAACGCACGACCTCACATGTGAGTACGAAGCGTACGGCTGCAATTATCTCATCGTAAATCATGGTGACGGAACCGGAACGATGTATATGAGCTGCGATGGTGACGGGTACGTGTATCAAGGTACTGGCTCGTTTGGGTCGTGCCCGTCGTAGCGTTCTGTTCCGCCAGCACGCAACGTTACCCGATTCTGTGGACGTCGCGCATCGCGTTGCTGGGTTGTATGTAAACCCGTTGTCTATGTGCTGTCGCTTTGATTTTGATCTGGAAATTGAGTCTCGCGCGTTGCATGGCTTCGTTTGTTGCACGGGATTCACGTACTTCGTTTACCGCACACAACCCACCCGAATCCAATGTCATTATCAAGGATGTTCCGCGTAATCCTCTCCGCATCTGTAGTGATCGTGCTCTTGTTTACCGCCTGTGAGGCCGAAACTACCGTCGAGGCGCCCGCGGAATCTGCTGTCGTCGAAGCAAGCGAGCCGGCCTGGTTCAAGTTCGGGACCCCGCATCAATACCAGTGGAAGGACCTTCAGGGTGCGGAGCGCGAGCGTGTCAAAGCGCTTGCGACTCGTCACCTGCGTGATGCTGCCATTGCCTTTGAGGGCGTCCGCGGCATCCTCCGCTCCGCCGATGTAGCTCCCGGTGCGAAGCTCGCTGCGATCCAACAGATCACCGAGCAGCATGACGGTGCCGAATACGAGTACATGCTAGACCAGATGATCGCCCGAGAGGTTCTCAGTCCGATGGTCCAGGATGATGCGAAGAGTCTCTCGTCCGCGGAGCGTGAAATTGTGGGTATTGCCGCCCGTCTTCTCGTGGAGAATAACAATCCTAATGCAGACTACATCTATGAGGGTCTCGTGCACCAGAAGGGAGAATGGGACGGTGGTGAAATTCGGAGACTCGCCCAGCGGGCGATTCCCGCCGCTGAGAGATGGTTGATGGCTGAATGTGACGGGTGCAAAAACGCGATGCAGCAGCGTCCCGAAGCGGAGAAGGCGTACGGCCGTCGCGTCGTCTCTGTCCAACAGGCCGTCCAGGCCCTGCAGTCTTTGTAATGCTGCAGGCTTATACCGCAGGAGTCGCCCGGAGTACCAGTCCTGTGGGCTCGTAAAACGGTGTGCCAACGTAAAAGGAGGTGGAAGCGTTTGAACGCGCTCCCACCTCCTTTTCGTAACAGGCAAATGGTCGCCTACAAACCTCCCGCCGGGATTAATCGGTCTCGCCTGCCTGCCCGTTACCTCCCGGGCTTTCGTCGCCTGCAGCCGAGGTGGCTTCGTCGGTGGCGTCCTCCGCTGCGACGTCCGCATCCTGCGCGGCACCGTCGCCCGAGATCGGCTCTTCCTCGTCGTCGATCACGACGCGCGTGACGTCTGCAATGGAATCGCCGTCTTTCAGATTGATTACGCGCACCCCTTGCGTGTTACGGCCCATCGTCGAGATCTCTTCGACGGACGTGCGGATCATGATGCCGTTCTCGGTGATGATCATCAGGTCTTCGCCGTTGAACACGCCCTTAATAGCAACCATCCGTCCGGTGCGATCGGTGCAGTTCATCGTGATCAGCCCCTTGCCGCCGCGACCCTGAACGCGGTAGTTTTCGAGCCGGGTGCGCTTGCCGTAGCCCTTCTCGGCAATGGCGAGCACGTCGACGTCGTCCCGGTCTTCGGGCGGAA
>JAAAOT010000261.1 GCA_009908725.1 Bacteroidota bacterium
CTCGGCCTGGAAACGGTCATGCACGTCTGGCCCATCTACCGCTTTTACCTTGCCTGACAGCCATCGGTGATTGTTCGGGCCATCGGTGATTGTTCGGGCCATCGGTGACTGTTCGGGCCATCGGTCGGCCTGGCTCGTTCACGGGTTCGCTCATCAAACCGAGGGATCGTTACGTCGGGAACTGCGGAGCGGTGCGACGGTGACGAATCGCACCGATTCTCTTGACCAAGATCCCCGGCTACATGCCCGAACGAGTCGACGTTCATCGCGATGGTGCTGTTCTTACAGTCACGCTCAACCGTCCGGACAAGCGCAATGCTATTGATGCACAGATGGTGAGCGATCTAAAACAGGTGCTCGCAACCCATGCCCGTGAGGAGAATGTGCGGACCGTGATCCTGACCGGGGCCGGGGAGGTATTCTCGGCCGGTGCGGATCTCGCCGCATTGAAGGCGCTTCGGGATGCATCTTTAATGGAAAACCGGGAGGACTCCGCGCACCTCGCGAGCCTCTTCGACGCGATCTACACACATGAGAAACCCGTCATAGCGAAGATCAATGGTCATGCCGTGGCCGGTGGCTGCGGGCTTGCGGCCGTGTGTGATCTGTCGTTCGCAGTGGCTGGGGCGAAGCTCGGCTTCACCGAGACTCGCATCGGTTTCGTGCCGGCCATTGTCATGGTGTATGTGCGACGCAAGCTGGGTGAGGCGGCTCTTCGCGACCTCTTGCTGCGCGGCCGACTGGTCGGAGCAGAGGATGCAGCATCGATGGGTCTTATCAATGAGGTCGTGCCCGCGGGCGACCTTGACGAGCGTGTAGACGCCGTAGCCAGAGAGATCGCAGCGGAGACGAGCGGGTCGGCCGTGGCGCTGACGAAGCAAATGCTGGCGCAGGTCCCCGGGATGGGGCGGAGGGAAGCGGTAGATTACGCCGTCCAGATGAACGCCTTCGCTCGTGGCACGGACGACTGTCAGGCCGGCATCCAGGCATTTCTCGATAAGGAGCCACCGCCGTGGAAACAACAGCACGAAAACAGCTGACAGCGATCTGGTCTGGCGCGATGTCGGGGTGAGCCGTTTTGCACCGGATGCCTGCCTCCGTCTCTACGTGGCCACTTCCGTGATCGTTACGGATTCGTTCAAACTGTCCCGTCGCCGGACAGTGCATCGTCATGTGGCCGGGTACTTCTGCTTCATTCGGTAGCGGATGCGCAGTGTTCACACCGGCTGCCTCAGCGCTATTGCCTTATCTTTCGGCGCAGCATCGGCCGTTCTGCGGGGACAGTCACCGCTGGACGTGACGAGTCGAGGATGCTTCGCCCTCATTGCTTTCTTTCATCGAATGCACCGCACGCACTTATGGGCATGAATGTCGCACAGAAGCTTATCGACAGCCACCTGGAAGGGGGCACGATGAGCCAGGGAGAGGAGATCGAGTTGAAAATGGACCAGACCCTGACGCAGGATGCGACGGGCACGATGGTGATGCTCGAGTTCGAGGCGATGGGGATTCCCCGCGTCAAGACCGAGCTGTCGGCGCAGTACGTCGACCACAACTTGATCCAATCGGATTACAAGAACCCGGACGACCACTTATTTCTGCGGAGCGCCTGCAAAAAGTTTGGCGTCCACTACAGTCGTCCCGGCAACGGCGTCAGTCACCCGGTTCATCAGGAACGCTTCGGGAAGCCGGGCAAAACGCTCATCGGCTCGGACAGCCACACGCCGGCGGCAGGAGCGATCGGCATGCTGGCGATTGGCGCAGGTGGACTCGACGTGGCGATGGCCATGGCCGGCAAGCCCTACACCATCCGGATGCCGGAAGTCTGGGGTGTGAAGCTGACAGGCGAACTGCCCGACTGGGTCAGCGCCAAAGATGTGATTCTGACGATGCTGCAGCGCCACGATGTGGACGGCGGTGTGGGTCGGATCATCGAATACTACGGCCCGGGCCTCGACAGCCTGAGCTGCATGGACCGGCACGTGATTGCCAATATGGGCACCGAACTGGGTGCTACCAGCACGGTCTTCCCGTCGGACCAGGAGGTGAAGCGTTTCCTCCGGTCCCAGGGTCGGGAAGACGACTGGACGGAGCTGAAAGCCGATCCGGATGCCGAATACGACGTGCATGAGGAGATCGACCTGTCCGAACTCGTGCCGATGATCGCGAAGCCGAGCAGTCCCGGCAACGTGGTCCCGGTCCGCGAGGTCGAAGGTCAGGAGATTTACCAGAGCTACGTCGGCTCATCGGCCAATCCCGGCTTCCGCGACTTCGCATCCGCTGCGGAGATCGTCGACGGGCGTCAGGTGCACGACCGCGTCAGCTTCGACGTCAACCCGACATCGCGTCAGATCCTGGAGAACCTGATGAACTCCGGGCACCTTCAGATGCTCACGCGCGCCGGTGCACGGATTCACCAGGCCGGTTGCAATGGGTGCATTGGCATGGGGCAGGCGCCCGCGACGGGGCAGATCTCGCTCCGTACCGTTCCGCGTAACTTCCCGGGCCGCTCCGGTACGAAGGAAGACGCCGTGTACCTCGTGAGCCCCGAAACGGCGGCTGCGTCGGCACTGACGGGCAAGATCACCGATCCGCGCGATCTGGAGGACCTGTACGACATGTCCTATCCGAACGCGAAGGAGCCGGAGAATATCACGATCAATACCGATCAGCTCGTCGAACCCGTGTCCGAGGAAGAAGCGGCCGGGCTCGAGCTCGAGAAGGGACCGAACGTCGTGTCCCTGCCCGAATTCGATGCGCTGCCCGACCGGTTCGAGCTTCCGGTGCTCCTGAAAATGGGCGACGACATCTCGACGGATGAAATCATGCCGGCCGGCTCGCGCATTCTGCCGTACCGGTCGAATATTCCGAAGATCTCTGAGTTCGTCTTCGAGCAGGTCGACGAAACCTTCTTCGAGCGCAGTCAGGACGTCCGTGAGACGGGCCACGCGATTGTGGCCGGAACGAATTACGGTCAGGGATCGAGCCGTGAGCACGCCGCGCTCGCTCCGCGCTGGCTCGGTACGCGCGTCAAGCTGGTGAAAAGCTTCGCCCGCATCCACCGGCAGAACCTTGCAAACTTCGGCATTCTCCCGCTCAAGTTCACGAGCGACGACGCCTACGACAGCATTGATCAGGGCGACACGCTCATCCTCGACGACCTGCGCGACACAATCCAGGAGGGGACGGAGGTCGAGGTCTACAATCAGGACAAGGACGAGACCTACGTTCTCGAGCACGACCTCTCCGACCGCGAACTTCAGATGATCCTGGAGGGCAGCCAGATCGGCGTAGTCAAGAAAGAATTCGCCACGGTGTGACTCCGGTCTAACGTGACGGGTTTTTCGGCGGCGAGTCCTTTCCGGGGCTCGCCGTCTGCTGTTTCTGGGGGTAATAGCAATGTACGTTACCGCAGTCAATAACCGTTATTGCAAGAGAAAAATATCCGCACCGTGGACAGGACAGCAAAGCACCATCCGCCGCTGGGCAATCCCAGTTGAGAGGTAGCATGTGTAACGACATGCATGCGAATACGGCCTGACTGTGCGGGAACGGGTTTTCTACTGTATGATGATCACCGAATAATCGTCAATGTATCGGCCCTGCGACGTGTGTGCCACCGATTGCACACCGGCCGACCCCAGAAATGGCGGGTAGCCGCATCGACGGGAGCGAGCACGAATTGCGATCCGTTCTCCATCTCTAAGACCCGGCGGTCGTCGTCTTTCCCATGAACGGAGGCCAACCGTTCACGCCTCGAACCTTCGGCGGGCGACGTCATTGACAAATCCAGCAGACCGTACGCACGAATGGACCGGGTGACCGCCGGTGCCAGCGACGGGCCTCGGTGGTGCCGAGGCCGCCGACGGGCGCGTACCGGACCTGTTGAGCTGCTTTTGCTGCACCGAACGCTCCGAACCATCTGATCTCGCTTCGCCTTCTTATGCCGAACCCGACGAGCACGGCCGACTTGCCACGCCCTTTTTATTCGGAGTGGTCGCGCTCCGAATCGTCGTCGGCGAAGGCGCTCTGGGAATGGCATTCGGCGCTTGCCCGGCCCCTTCCTGTCGGCGGTGACGGGACGGTCTCGTCGGTCGAGGCGTATTTTGCAGACGAGTATGAACGGGCACGAAATGCAGAACCGCTCCGAACCGTGCGGGAATCCGTCTGGCGACCGGCGTATCAGGCGGTTGAGCGACACGACCTCGACCCCGAACTCCTTGCCGCTCAGGTGCGGGCATCGCGCCACCTGCAGGGATCGGTGCGGTTTCTGACGGCTTCAGAGCTGGAAGACTTTGCCCGCCAGTGGGCTATTCCCCACGCCCGTTTGCTTGCATCACTGGCGGGAATCGACTACGGGTGGATGGTGAAGCGCGTAGACGAGCTCGCGCGCGGCTTTTTCTTTCTTGCTCGGTTTCTAACGCTTCCGCATGATGTGAAGCAGGGACAGCTATTCATACCGGTGACGGACCTGAAGCAGAATGACGTTCAGCTGTCAGAGCTGCGGGACGGGGACGTGAACGAAGGGGTCCGTCGCGTACTCTGGAAGCACAGCATCCGCATCCGAGACGCCTTCGGGCAGGGCGAACCGATTCTGAAAGACCTCGGACTTCGACGTCGACTGACTCTGAAGCGTTGGTGGTACGGCAGTCTGGAGGTTCTGAATGAAATCGAACGGCGCGACTTCGATGTCTGGAGCGAACCGATTCAGCTGTCAGCGTACCGCAAAATCCAGGTCTACCTGTTGACCGTTTTCGGACAGTCGACGACCGCGTAGTCCAGCCCGTCGCTTGTTGGTACGCGCTTCCTTTTTCCGCGAAATCATAGCGTGCTGCCACCCGGGTGGTTGCGCGTCCGTTCTGCAGGTCGCAACTTGGATGCACCTGTAGTACGAACCGGTCGCTCCCGCCTTTCGCCAAGCCCCATCCCCGCCGAATCATGACCACGTATAAAGAGTCCGGCGTCGACGTCGATGCCGGTGATGACGCCGTTGACCGCATCAAGCCGATCGTGCAGGAGACCTTCACCCCGGGCGTTTTAGCCGGTATCGGTAGCTTCGGCTCCTACGTGGAACTCGATGCGAGTGCGTACGACGAGCCGGTTCTTGTGTCTTCGATCGACGGCGTGGGCACCAAAGTGAAGGTCGCCGTTCGGACGGGCCGGTTCGATACTGTGGGGCAGGACCTGGTGAATCACTGCGTCAATGACGTCGCGGTGTGCGGCGCCCGCCCGCTGTACTTTCTCGACTATTACGGTGTCGGACGTCTGGATCCGGAGGTCGCCGAGAGCGTGGTCCGCGGGTTTGCCTCCGCATGCAAGGAAACCGGGACGGCACTGGTCGGCGGCGAAATCGCGGAAATGCCGGACGTTTATGGAAACGATAATTTCGACCTCGTCGGCTGCATCGTTGCCGTCGTCGAGAAGAAGGGGATCCTGAACGGGTCGACCACGGAAGTCGGTGACGTGCTGATCGGCCTTCCGTCTACGGGGCTTCATACGAATGGATACACGCTGGCTCGAACGGTCCTGTTCGACGCTTTCGATGTGGATGATACGCCGGATGTGCTGGCGGGCGAGACGGTGGGAGACGCCCTTCTTCGCGTCCACCGCTCGTACCTGGACGCCATTCAGGCCGTCTTTCAATCCGACTGTACGCCGCGCGGATTCGCGCATATTACCGGAGGCGGCCTACCGGGGAATCTTCGCCGCATCATGTCGGAGGGATGCCGCGCGGAGGTCGACTATGACGCGTGGAATCGCCCTGCGCTTTTCAATCTGATTCAATCGCTCGGCGACGTCCCGGAGTCCGACATGCGCCGTACGTTCAACTGCGGCATCGGGCTGGTCGGGACGTTTCCGTCGGACGAGGCTGACGCAGCTGTCGATCTCCTCCGAGTGGAAGGGGAGGAGCCGGTCGTCATCGGTCGCGTCGTGGAGGACGTGTAGTACCGGCGTAGAGATCCGGTGTAAACCGGGCCGGACGCGCTTCCGCCGGCGGTTTTCTCTACGGTGAGACGCCGTCGAGTTGTGACATTCGATTGGCGTGCGGCGCGTTCGTACAAACGGAACAAGCGCCCGCGCGCCCGGGTGTACACGCTAAATCCGCCTGGCGGTGGACGATATGAATATGCTTCACTGTCGACAGGCGGTTGTCTTCGATCGCCACGGGCTATCGCCGGCACGCGCCATTCTCATTCACATCCTGCAGGTGTCCCCATGATATCGCTGGTCATCGTGCTGCTGCTCAGCTACATCGTGGGCTCGATTCCGGGAAGTCTCTGGTCGAGCAAGCTTCTGTATGGGATCGACGTGCGCGAGCACGGCAGTGGGAACGCCGGGGCGACAAATACCTTCCGGGTCGTCGGCTGGCAGGCGGGCGTTGTGGCAACCATCGTGGATATGGGCAAAGGTGCTGTCGCCGCCGGCGTTCTGCCGCTCTGGGCGCCTTTTGGTGCGTTTCCGAGCTTTGGTATTGCCGCCGAGTCCGGCGTTATCGTCGCGCTTCTCTGCGGTCTGGCGGCCGTGACGGGTCACATGTTCCCCGTTTTTGCCCGCTTCCGCGGCGGAAAAGGCGTCAACACGGCGGCAGGTATTCTGTTGGCGCTGACCCCCGTGTCGACGCTGCTCACCATGCTCGTCTTCGTGATCGTTCTCGGCACGACGCGCTATGTGTCCCTCAGCTCCATTCTCGCCGCGGTCGCCTTTCCGACTATCGTTGCGGTCCGGAAGTATGTCTTCGACGTAGACCTAACAGCCAGTCTGCTCATCTTCGGCATCGTCGTTGCACTTGCTATCGTTGTCGCGCATCAGTCGAACATCCGCCGTCTCTTAGCCGGCAATGAGAACCGCGTGTCCTCGTTTAAGCCGGCGGAAGGGATGCGGGGTCGCGGCGAAATTTGATGTCGGACCGACGATCCGATTGCGACGTCTCCCGCCTCCGGGCGATTCATCGGTTCGAAGCCCGGACTCTTTCGTCTGATCCGGGATGACGCGCTGCACAGGCCCTATTCTCATCCACACCGTTTGATGTCTGCACCCATCTCGATCTTCGGCGCGGGTAGCTGGGGGACCGCCCTGGCCGTTCACCTCGCTCAGTCCGGTCGCTCCGTCACCCTGTGGGCGCGGCGCGATGAACAGGCGTTGGAAATGGCGGAGACACGTCGGAACCGCGAGTATCTTTCCGGGATCGACCTCCCGCCGCCCGTCCACATCACGTCTGATCTGGAAGAAGCCGCGATGGCGTCCGACATGTGGGCGATCGCCGTGCCGTCGCAGCAGGTGCGTTCATTCGTGTCACGGCTCCGCCCGTACCTTCGGCGCGACGTGATCGCGGTGTCGCTCGCGAAGGGAATTGAGAACGACACCCTGATGACCATGTCGCAGGTGCTGGAGGATGTTCTCGTGCCACCGCTGGACCGGGAGCGGATCGGCGTGCTCTACGGTCCAAGTCATGCCGAAGAGGTCGCTGAAGGACGGCCGACCACCGTCGTCGCGGCGGCGCATGCAGCATCCGTAGCCGAGTCTGTTCAGGAAGCCTTCATGACGGATCGGCTCCGCGTGTATGCGAATACCGATGTCATCGGGGTCGAAATTGGCGGGTCCGCGAAAAACGTGCTCGCGATTGCCGCCGGGATCAGCGACGGGGTCGGGTATGGCGATAACGCCAAAGCGGCCCTCGTCACGCGCGGGATTGCCGAGATTAAGCGCCTCGGTCTCGCCCTGGGAGCCGACGCCATGACCTTCGCCGGATTGGCGGGGATTGGCGACCTGGTGGTCACGTGTATGAGCCGTCATAGCCGTAACCGGGGTCTCGGCGAGCAAATCGGTTCGGGAAAAACGCTCGATGAGGCCCTCGGCAGCATGCACATGGTGGCGGAGGGCGTCAAGACGACGCAGTCCATTCACGACCTGGCCCAACGGCATCACATTGAGATGCCGATCACCGAAGCCGTCTACGCGGTGCTCTTTGAGGGACGACGTCCGCACGAGATGATGGAGAAGCTGATGACTCGGAGTGCCAAACGGGAGAACTGGCTGCCGGAGGTGCTGCAAGAATCATAGAGTAACGGTTTGCAGCGGGCCGTTCGCGGCACCGGTACCCCGTTCAATTTCGACGTCTGCAGAATGCCGGACTGATCGCCACGTCAACACAAGAGATTCCATGACTCTACGAGAATTGAAGCAGCTCGTCTCGCTTGGCGAAGGCATCAGTCTGGAGTTCAAGCGGCGCGTCCCGCGCGACAAACGGATCGCAAAGGAGGTGATCGCGCTGGCTAATACACAGGGAGGACGTATTCTGGTCGGCGTGGACGACGATGGGGAGATCACCGGACTCGATGATGCGTCGGAGCAGGAGTTTCTGCTGCGGCGTGCGATCGAGCGGCGCACGCAGCCTGTCGTAGATATCCGCACAGAGCGGATTGTCGTGGCCCCACGGCGGGACGTCATTCTCGTGACGGTGACGGAGAGCGATCAGAAACCGCACCAGCTCGTCGGGGACGACGACCCGTCGGGGGACGGAACGGCGTATGTGCGGGTTGAAGACATGAGCGTTGAGGCGAGCGACGAATCCGTTGAAATGATGGAGTCGGCAAATTCCGTTAACGGCGTCACGTTCGAATTCGGTGAGGCCGAATCGCTTCTGATGCGCTACCTCGACGACTACGGTCGGATCACGGTGGGGGAGTACGCTAAGCTGGCCGACATTTCCACTGAGCGTGCATCGGCAACGCTGGTGCGCCTGTCGAAGGCCAACCTGCTTCGGCTGCACGCAGACCGAAAGGAGGACTACTTCACGCTTGCGTACTAAGAATGGCAGGCTGCCGTAAACTGCCCCAAGAAGCCTATATGACCGTTATTGCAATAGAATAATTTAACTCTTAGAAAACACCTCACCGACGACTAGGGCACCCGCTTCCTTTCCTCATCGGCTCCGATATCGTGAGAATCGAAATTCTTTCAAGGCGGACAGACGGGACGGTTATCAGTACCCGTAGGATCGTTCGCGCGTTTTAAGAAAAAGAACGTCCGCGCCTAGCCGATCGAGGAGGAACGGAGCGCAATTCGCGGACCCTCTGTTTGTATCTTTTCGGGAAC
>JAAAOT010000296.1 GCA_009908725.1 Bacteroidota bacterium
AGTCCACCACGTCCTCGTTCAACACCGCCGCGACCGGGACGGGCCTCGAGTGGATGACCATCATGTCCGTCGTGGCGCCAGCAGTTGTGCTGGTTGCGATTCTCTACGCAGGAACCAAGCGAACCGTCCGATAGCACCGTCGCATGCATAGGCCGGACGGTCTGCTTCCCGGTTCGTAAGCTGCAAAAAAAGCGCCCGTGCCGCCATTTCGGAGGCACGGGCGCTTTCGTGTAATGCTTCAATCGGAGCCTGACTATGCAAACGCCGTCAGGCCGGGTAGGCCGGGACGTTAATTACACTCATTCTCGAGGTAGTGCTCCGACCGGGCCTTGTAGTCACCGAAGGCTGCCTGCTCAAACTCCGCACAGGCTGATTCCTTATCGCCGTTCTGGAGTTGCGACTCCCCTATCACAAAGTGATACTTAGCGGCCGACGTCCGGCTGCCGCGGTGCATCTCCAGTCCCTCGCGTGCGGTCGAAATGGCTTCCTGGTGGTTGCCCTGCGCATAAAGCGCGGTCGCGCGGAAAAAGAGCGACTTGGCGCTAGGATCGACGTACCCTCTCATTTCGTCGAGCGCCGTGAGTGCCTCCTCTGCTGCGCTACGCCCCGGGTTCTGCACATTCAGGGCCTTCGAGGCGCGGGAGACGAACTCCTGACGGATCCGCTCCGTGGCGAGCTGTGCCGTTTTCCGGTCGCCGTTTTCTTCCGCGACGCTGATGGCCTGCTGCAGCGTCTGAATGGCGTCCGCCGTCTTGCCGTTCTGGTTAATCTGTGCCAGACCCATTCCGTACACCATGTAGGCGTCGTCCGGAGCATACTGCGCACCCTTATTAAAGTGCGTTTCGGCCTCCGCGTAATTCTTGTCTGTCAGGGCCTTGTTGCCCCAGTTCTTCGCGAGCGTGATCATCCGATCCTGAATCTGGGACGCTGCGCCAGACTGTTCGGCTTCGTTGGCCAACTGCAGCGACTGCTCGAGCTTCGGGTAGGCTTCGTCAGCATTTCCCTGCTTGGCTGCGTTCATCGCCGCCGCGAAGGTCTTCTTGAGTTCCTCGACCTTCGCCTGACTGCCACCGTCCTGGGCCAAAACGGGCGTGGCCACGAGGGCGAGAGCAAGAGCAAGGACCGGAACGAGCACGCGGCGACTCATGCTCTGTGCGATATGTCGAACGTTCGCGTTCATAGGTGAAATAGCGCTGGGAATAAAAACAGTGACAATCGGTGTACAGGTCGCAGGCAACGTGCGCTGCAAAAAGACCCTAATTCGTAGCGATTAGGTAATGCGGTGGTTCCGAAACAGGACGGCCTGTACAGCTTCTGTTGGACATGCGTTGATAACGAGAGCCGTTCCCGTATTCGTATTCCCGGTGGCGATGCGGCCGCCCTCAATGTGTTCTATCAACTGAGCACGGCCGCACCGGGTCGGGAGGTGTGCTGCCGGTTGTCTGGCAGAACGCCAGGGCGTGTTAATTTGCAGCCTGACTCTTGGCATCTTCGCGGTACTCTTCACTTGCGAAGATAGCCACTTCCACACGGCGGTTCTGCTGCCGTCCGGCTTCGGTATCGTTCGTGGCTACCGGTTCGGTTTCGCCGCGACCCTCCGTGCGGAGGCGGTCCGCGGAAATACCCTGATTGATCAGATAGTCTGCAGCGGATCCGGCGCGGCGCTCCGACAGATCCTGGTTGTAATCTGCCGTGCCCTTAGAGTCTGTGTGACCCACGACCAGGATTTCCGTTTCGGGGTAGTCCTTCATACTGGTTGCAAACTCCTGCAGATCCTGACGGGCACCAGAGCGGAGAGCCGACGAATCAAAGTCGAAGAGCAATCCGCTATCGAACGTGACCACGATGCCTTCGCCGATCCGCTCAACGTCGGCATTGGCGAGTTCCTGCTCAAGTTCCTCGGCCTTGCGATCCATTCGCTGGCCGATGATGGCACCGGCGGCTCCTCCCACGACTGCACCGATAATAGCGCCCTCAGCGGTTCCGCCGACGGCCTTACCGATCGCTGCACCTGCAGCGCCACCCGTTCCGGTGCCGATCGCGGCACCTTTCTCGGTGTTGCTCAGGCTCTGACAGCCGGTCGCGACCACGACAGCCAGCGCCAGCATGAGGATGGCAGAAAGGGGTGTGCGTTTCGGTCGTTGCATGATGTTCTGGTGGGTGATGAACAAAAATTGGGTTCGTTCGACGCGCTACACAATCCCGGGTTGCTTTTCCGGATCGGGCGCCGAACATGAAGGAGATGTCTGTTGAATTAGTCACCTCCCTGTATCTAGACGCACTCGGCGCCGGATTCGTAACGGCGGCCGTGCACGCTACGCATCTATACATCATCGATAGCAACTGCATTCAGCCACCAATGATGCACGCATTGACGTTTACAACGCACATGCCAAGGCATGGGTGGTCGATGTCTACATCGTCGTTGGCAACGGAAACGGTAACCGATCATCATCTCTTTCAGCCATGAAAAGACGATACGCGCAGTCTAGGGCGTATTTAGATCGGAGTTGATGATCGTGTAAAGGAAATCGCGGAGCGTGACCGAGCGTGCATCCATCATTGACAGAATGGCGTGATTGTATACTCTGACAGACACCGGTCCCGCCGAACTGTCTAATGAGACAGACGTCGAGCGACAGTTCCACACAGGGATCACGTGCTGGGCTGGCATTCGTACCGATGATAGCTGTATTCTATGATGTGTAGATAGGCCGCAACGCCGAGACGCCCTGTGATCCGGCAGGCTGCGTTTCGTGCGGCACCAACACGATCCTGATTCTCATTTCCCAGTCTTATGAAGCTGATCGTTCCCATGGCCGGTCGAGGCACGCGCGTCCGGCCCCACTCGCACGTGACGCCCAAGCCGCTCCTAACCGTAAAGGGTCGCACGATCGTCGAGCGGATCGTCGATACGTTTTCGCGGGTTTTGCCGGACGTGCCGGATGAGGGCGTGTTCGTGCTCGGCCCCGATTTCGGGCAGGAGATCCGGGATCAGCTCACGCAGATCTGCGAAGCGCGCGACATGACGGCGCAGTTTGCGATTCAGGAAGACGCGGAAGGGACGGCACACGCGGTCGGCTGTGCGGGCGAACACCTCGACGGGGAGGGCATCGTGGTCTTCGCGGACACGCTCTTTCGGATTGATGAGGACGTCGATCTCGGTGACTCCGACGTTGTCGTCTGGGTGAAACACGTCGACGACCCGAGCCGCTTCGGCGTGGCCGTGCGTGAGGAGGGGAGCGACCGGGTCACGCGTCTCGTCGAAAAACCGGACGAGCCAATTTCGAACGAGGCCATCATCGGCATCTACTACGTTCGGGAACTGGCCGACCTCCAGACGGAGATTCAGTATTTGATCGACAACGACGTCCGCGGCAAGGGTGGAGAGTTGCAGCTCACGGATGCATTCGATCGCATGCTGCAGGACGGAAAGCGCTTTACGACCGAAGGCGTGGATGCGTGGATGGATTGCGGCACCATTCCCGCGCTCCTGGACACCACGCGACGGATCCTGCATCAGGAAGAAGACGACCTGCACCAGGGGACCGTCAAGGACAGCATTATCCACGACCCGGTATACATCGGCCCCGGAGCGACCATCGACGGCGCGGTTGTGGGTCCCAACGTATCCGTCGAAGCAGGCGCAACCGTGCGAGATGCTGTGGTGCGCGACAGCATCGTGTATCCGCATGCTCACGTCGAGGTCAGCGTCCTGTCCGACTCTATCGTCGGGCGAAGTGCCGTCGTCGAAGCTGTCACGGGGACGGTGAACGTCGGCGATCACTCCGAAGTGACCGGCGGCTGACGCGTGATTCAAGTCCGGAATCGTAAGCCCGAGGCGGTGCCATGGATGTGGTGCCGCCTCCGCTTATGGGGCCGATGCTGGGCCGTGAAGTGAAAGGAAGGTCGGGACGTTAATGGCCATCAGTTGTCGTGGCAACCGGTAACTTGATGAACGACCGCTCGATCATGCGAATCGAACACCGTGTGTGTTTTGCAACACTTGCGGCTCAGATCGGAGCAAGCAAGACCGGGCATCGTTCTTTTAGCCGCGTGATCAGAATTCTACAATCAATTTCCTTCGCAGCGCCTCCGACCGATGGACACCTACAAGGAAGGTCGGGACGTTAATGGCCATCAGTTGTTGTGGCAACCGGTAACTTGATGAACGACCGCTTGATCATGCGAATCGAACACCGTGTGTGTTTTGCAACACTCGCGGCTCAGATCGGAGCAAGCAAGACCGGGCATCGTTCTTTTAGCCGCGTGATCAGAATTCTACAATCAATTTCCTTCGCAGCGCCTCCGACCGATGGACACCTACCCGGCTTCGCTTGAAGAGAAGCTCGGCTTCGACGTGCTTCGTCAGCGCCTATCCGATCGCGTCATGAGCCCGCTCGGCCAGGAGCGCCTCGATCGCATGCAGCCGGCTCGAACGATGGGCTGGCTCGAGAACGAGCTGGTTCGTGTGGAAGAGCTTCAGGCCGCGTTTCAGTATGACGAGAACGTCCCGCTGAATCACATCTTCGACCTTCGCCAGGTCCTGAAGCGGGCGGCGCCGGAGGAAGCGTTCGTTGACCCGGAAGACCTGCGGAAGGTGCGTCTGGTCCTGATCACCCTCCGTCGTCTGAAGTCATACTTCGATCGCCGTCGATCGGACTATCCCAATCTCGCGTCCGCGGTTGACCGGGTGACGCCGCTGAAAGAGGTTGAAACGCACATAAGCACCGTCATTGCCGAGGAGGGCGGCGTGCGAGACGATGCGTCGGAGCAACTCGGCCGCCTGCGACGGCAGATCAAGAAGCGCCAGAACGAGCTTCGGGGCGCTCTCGATAGCGCTCTCCGCGAGGCGATGAAGCAGGGTTGGGCGACAGAAGAGCAGGCGACCATTCGCGGGGGCCGCATGGTCATCCCCATCCGGGCGGAGGCGAAGCGAAAGGTCGACGGGTTCATCCACGACACCTCCGCGACCGGGCAGACGGTTTACATCGAGCCGTCCGCGTGCATGCGCCTGAATAATGAGGTCAGCGAACTCAAGAGCGACGAGCGGCGAGAGGTCCAACGGATCCTTCGAAAGGTGACGGCCCACCTGAGTCGCCATCAGGAGGACATGAAGCACAACCTGAAGGCGCTGGCCCAATTCGACCTGCTGCAGGCGAAAGCGGGGCTGGCGAACCAC
This sequence comes from Bacteroidota bacterium, assembly GCA_009908725.1. Classification (GTDB taxonomy): domain Bacteria; phylum Bacteroidota; class Rhodothermia; order Rhodothermales; family Salinibacteraceae; genus Longibacter. The sequence goes on from JAAAOT010000296.1 coordinate 5,183, forward strand.
CTTGAGGCGGTCGTCCCCAAGCTGAACGACGAGGGGATTGTCGACGTCATTGACGGGCGCAACCCGGTCCTGCAGCTGCACTTCGAAGCAGCGACAAACGGGCAGGGGCCGTCCAACCCGATTGTCGACGAGGACGAGGAGGGGCCGCGCGAGGTCGTGCCGCTGAATCTCAAGCTGGGGGATGGATTTGAGACGCTCGTCATCACCGGCCCGAATGCGGGCGGGAAGACGGTCGCCATGAAAACCGTCGGCTTGCTGTCGCTGATGCTTGCATACGGGATGCCAATCCCCGTCGCCCCGCACTCGCGGTTGCGGTTCTCTCTGTTCGAGCAGCTGATGGTCGACATCGGCGACGAGCAGTCGATTGAGGAGGACCTCTCGACGTTTAGCTCGCACGTCTCGAACCTCAAGCACATGCTCAAGAATGCCGGGGCCAACACACTCGTTCTCATCGACGAGGCCGGCACCGGCACGGACCCGGACGAGGGCGGCGCGCTCGCGCAGTCGGTGCTTGAGCACCTCACACGCGTCGGTGCGAGCACGATCGTGACAACGCACCACGGGACACTCAAGGTGTATGCGCACGAGGCGGACGCAGTCGAAAACGGGTCCATGGAGTTCGACCAGAATACGCTGCGTCCGACCTATCGATATCAGCAGGGCGTCCCCGGCTCGTCGTATGCGTTCGAAATCGCTCAGCGGATGGGACTCGAGTCTCCCGTTCTGGATCGGGCTCGCGAGCTGGCCGGGGAGCAAAAGACCGCCATGGAAAATCTGATCACGACGTTCGAGCGGCGGAACCAGGAGCTCGAAGAGACGCTTGATCGAGCAAAATCGGAGCAGCGGAAGGCGGAGAAGGAGCGGGAACGCTTCGAACAGAAATGGAGGAAGATCGAGAAAGAGCGGGAGTCGTTTCGCCAGCAGGCGCTTGAAGAGGCCGAGCGCATCGTTAAGGATGCGAATGCGCGCATCGAGCAGACGATCAAAGAGATCAAAGAGGCAGAGGCGGAACGCGAGGCAACCAAGAAGGCTCGCGAAAACCTCGAGTCCTACAAGGACGACCTTCAGTCGAACGTCGAGGCTGCGCGATCGGCTGACGAACCGGCCGGGGAGTCGGAAGAGCCCGAGGAGAGGTCCCCGGCGGCGGATACGGGAACGGGCGTCTCCGGCGACGGTGCTTCCGCGCCGGCCAAAAAGAGCGGCCCGATTCGGGAAGGTGACCGTGTCGTTTTAGACGGCGGCTCGACGGCCATGGATGTGCAGGAGATCGACGATGAGGAAGCCGTCGTCGTCATGGGGTCGATGCACATGCGCGTGGATCTCGATCGGCTGACGAAGGTCGGCGGGCCTCGACAGGAGCCGGAGACCGGCTACGGCTCGGACGTGTCGATGACGGCCCTGGACGCGAGTCCGACGATTGATGTTCGGGGAGAGCGGGTCGAGCAGGCGCGACAGCGCATCCGCCACTTCATCGACGATGCGATTGCTGCAGGACTCAACACCGTCGAGATCCTGCACGGCAAGGGTACGGGTGCGTTGCGTGAGGCATTGCACGACGACCTGCGGTCGCGCTCAGACGTTTCCGAGGTGCGAAAAGCCCCGATCGAGCAGGGAGGCGCGGGCGTTACACTCGTCGACCTGGCCTGAACCGATTGTGTCACCCGGCCGCTGGCCTAGAGCTGTGCGCTGGCCTACTGCTGTGAACGGGCCGTGTGCGGGACATTCTCGCCGGAGAAGTGGGCCAGCAGCGATTCGACGCACATCTGCCCCATCCGGGTACGGGCTTCGACGGTTGCGCTTGCGAGATGCGGTGCCAGCACCACACGCTCGTGCTCGAGAAGGCCTGGATGTACGTCAGGTTCGTCTTCAAACACGTCCAGTCCCGCCCCGGCAATACGACCTGCCCGGAGGGCGTCTACCAGATCGCGTTCATGGATGACCGGTCCGCGGGCTGTGTTGATGAGAAGGGCGTCGCGGAGGAGGTGATGGCTGTCATCGTTGTGCGGGCAGTGCAGCGAAACGACATCGCTCGTTCGTAGCAGTGTGTCGAGGTCGACCTGCCGGCTGCTCGTTTCCCGGATGATGGTGGGGTTCGCCGGTGTTCGGTTGTAAAAAATGACGTTCATACCGAATCCGAGCGCACGTCGCGCAACGGCCGAACCGATACGGCCCATTCCGACAACTCCCAGCGTCTTCCCATGCAACTCCATGCCCAGGAGCGTTCGGGTTTCCCACCGCTCAAACTTTCCACTGCGAACAAAGGCGTCCGCATCCACCACGCGGCGGGCGACGGCGAGCAGGAGCGCCCAGGTAAAGTCGGCCGTAGCCTCCGTTAACACACCCGGTGTGTGCGTGACCGTGATGCCTTCTCGGCTCGCTGCATCAAGGTCGACGTTGTCCAGGCCGACCGCGTACTGAGCGACCATCTCGAGATTCGGGCACGATGACAGCACACGCTCAGTGACGGGGTCGGCGACCGTCGTCACGACCGCGGATGCGGTGCCGATACGTTCGATCAGGGCCTCTTCTGACAATTCCGAGCCGGTCGGCTGGGGACCGATTTCAACGGAGTGAGGTGGCGTTAGGCCCTTCAGTGCACCGTCAACGAGGGGGCGAGTGACGACGATCTGAGCCATAGCGAGACGGGTTGGATAGGCGAGTATTGCGGTGTGCGCGGATTCGGTAGCGAGAGTGAATCTGCCGAATGAACGTATGCTCTGTTACGCGCCGCAACGGATGTGAGCGTCCGGCGATTCGTTTGGGTGCGACGCTTTGACTGTCCAGTGCGTTGGACGATGCATGTATCATCGAGTGGACGGCTGAAGGCAACCGGTTTCGTTACGAGCTCATAAAGCCGATGGCCTCTCTTTTGTGTACGGTAAAGTGGTTCCCTATTATACGCCATGAACGGTCTTATCCTTTTTTCGGAGCGCTCCGTATGCGAGTCCTTAGAGTAATGTTCTGCGTCCTGCTGATTGCCGGGGCGGGAGGCGTTGAAACCCGAGGTCAGGACGGTGGCGAAGCGCCGGATTCTGCGGCTGCCAGCTCGGTCGTTCCGGCAGAGGTCGTAGAGCGTGTGTCTCGCGCATTCTCCAATGGAGACGCTGACCTTCTACTCGGAACGACCTCGGACCGGATCGAAGTCGGTCTTCCCGGAACGCGAGCGTACTACAGCCGGTCGCAGGCTATGTACGTACTGCGCGAGTTTTTTAATGAGCACGGCCCGACGCGCTTCGCCGTCGAGGATGTATCGAAGGCCGGAACGAGCTATTTCGTGACTGGCCGGTTCTGGCATTCCCGGGGCGAACAGCCCATGCACGTGTACACTCGTTTTTCGAGTCGTGGCGACAACCGGCTGTACGAAGTGCGGGTCGAGGCTCTCCGGTAGGCGGTTCTCCGTCGCCACTCCCCCGTAGGCTTGCTTCGCGATTCCTGTACCGTCCATGCGCTCTCGCTTCTTTCGCTTCTGGCGACGATACGGCCTCGTGCTCGGCATGGGCCTCGCGTTGCTCGCCGCGACGCTGGTGACGTGGCAACTCCGTCGCGTCACGGAGACGCAGGTGCTGGCGTCCGAAGCGCAGTGGCAGGAACGTATCGCAGCGGAGGCGCTGCAGGCCATCGAGTCGGACTTCGATCGGCGGTACGAACCGCTCGTTCGGCGGGCCCGAACGATGGCAGAGGATTCGTCCCTCACGCAGGCCGTCGCCATGTGGAACACGTCCGGCGACCGTCCGACGGCCCTGCTCCGTCGTGTCAGCTCGCTGCGCCTCGACGATCGTACCGGCGTGGAGGTCCGCGCTGCTTCCGGAACGCTGCTCGCCTGGAAGGGAGCGTCCATCCCGGCCCATGATCTAGAGAGGGACGTGTCC
>JAAAOT010000356.1 GCA_009908725.1 Bacteroidota bacterium
CTGACCTTCCCGAACCGATTGCCCCGGGATTGGGGCCGTCGCTAATTCTCTCACCGGATATCGCCCGCACCTACTTCCACAAAATTCGTTGCACTCCCCAGAACCCGGCCCCCAGAACCCGGAACGCTCTACCCGGAACGCTGAACCTTGAACCCTGAACCTTGAACCTTAAGCCCCGAACCTATCCAGTCATCATCCGTACATTGCCAATTGCAATCCGCCCCCGACCCACGTCGAGCAGACCCCCGTTGCAGTAGATGATCGAGATAGAGAAGCTGGAGAAGATTAAACGCCGGTTCGAGGAGATTGAGCAGTTGATGGCGGATCCGGACGTTGCCACCGACTCCTCACGGATGCAGGAACTGGGACGGGAGCACGGGGAGTTGAGAGATGTTGTTTCGGCGATTGAGACCTATGAAAACCTGCTCCAGGAGCAGTCGGACCTGGAGGAACTGGTCGATTCCGAGTCCGGGGAGATGCAGGAATTGGCCCAGCATGAGCTCGAGGAACTGAACGCGCGATTGCCGGCGGTGGAGCATGAGCTCAAGATGATGCTGATCCCGAAGGATCCGGAGGATAAGAAGGACGCCATTGTCGAGATCCGCGCCGGCACGGGTGGGGACGAAGCTGCGCTTTTCGCGGGCGACCTCTTCCGCCTCTACACCAAGTTTGCGGAGAAGAGAGGCTGGGCGTACGAGGTACTCGACGTCGCCGAGGGGACGCAGGGGGGGTTCAAGGAGATTGTCTTCGGCGTGCAGGGGAAGGGCGTGTTCGGCACCTTCAAGTATGAGAGCGGCGTCCACCGCGTACAGCGCGTGCCCGAGACCGAGTCCAGTGGCCGCATTCACACCTCTGCTGCCACCGTCGCCGTGCTGCCGGAAGCCGAAGAGGTGGACGTCGACATCAATCCGTCCGAGCTCAAAATCGACACCTTCCGGGCCACCGGTCCGGGCGGGCAGTCCGTGAATACGACGGATTCGGCAGTTCGCATCACGCACGTCCCCACGGACACGGTCGTGTCCTGCCAGGATGAAAAGAGCCAGCACAAGAACAAGGCGAAAGCGATGCGGGTGCTCCGCTCGCGCCTGTATGAGAAAAAGCTGGAGGCACAGCGAAAGGAGCGGGATGAAGCGCGCCGGTCGCAGGTGGGGAGCGGCGATCGGTCGGCCAAGATCCGGACGTACAACTTCCCACAGGATCGCGTCACGGATCACCGACTGGAGGGTAGCGAAAAGAATCACGCCCTCCAGGACATTATCGATGGCGACCTCGACCCGATCATCACCGCCCTCCGAGCCGAGGAAAACGCCGAGCGTCTGGCGAATTTGTAGGTCGTGGGTCGTGGGTCGTGGGTCGTGGGTCTTGAGTCGTAGGTCGTGGGTTGTTTGTTGGGTTAACGACGGACCGCAAGCCCGGCCAGAGCGTTTTCGCCGGGATCCGATCCAATACACAACCGACTACAGACGACCCACGAATCCCCTTTTCCCCAAACCTTCAACGCGGACAGGCGACCTTCTGAGTCGCTTACCGTACGTACCATCTATTGAGCGTTCCCTGCTCTCTGGGGCGGCCCCGCCACGGTCGCGCTACGGAGGGCATGATACACGTTCGTCATTCCATAGGGAAACTAACATATCATGGCATCGAGCAAGAACCAGTACGAACTCACGTACGTCATCAGTGGGGTCGTCAAGCAGAACCAGATTGACGACATCGTCCGCTCCATTACGCAGTATGTGGAGGGGAATGGCGGTGAGATCATCGAAGTCGATGAGTGGGGCAATCAGCGCCTCGCGTATGAGATCGACAAGAAGCGCAGCGGCTATTACGTCAACATGTATTTCCGCGCGCCGGGCGACCTGATTCCTAAGGTCGAACGTCAGATGCAGATCAACGATGACATCCTGCGATACCTGTCGCTACGCATGGATGCGAAGATGATCCGCCACTACGAGAAGCAGAAGAAGCGTGCCGCCCGCAAGGCCGAAGAGGAAGCGGCAGCCGCAGCAGAAGCGGAAGCCGAAGCCGAGGCGGAGGAGGAAGGCGAAGAGTAATCGCATCCTCTGCACACGCCGCTGATCACCCCTTCGTACACAACGGACGAGCCCCAGTACCATGGCGAATAATAACGAGCAGGATTACGAGCACATCGAATACGTCGACTACAAGGACACCGAGTTCTTGCAGCAGTTCATGAACAACCAGGGTAAGATTCTCCCGCGGCGCGTGACCGGCGTTCCGGCCCGCGTCCAGCGGCAGCTGACGGTCGCCATCAAGCGTGCCCGCCATCTGTCCCTGCTTTCGTTCGTCGAGGATAACGTCCGATAGCCTCGACCCCAGGGTCGCACGGCGGCCCGCCCGACGTTTACGTATTGTTCTGAACCGCATCGCACAAGCACATGAAGGTCATTCTACTCCAGGACGTCGAGCATCTCGGCGAACAAGGTGAAATTCACGAGGTGGCGAACGGCTACGGCCGCAACTACCTGATCCCGCAGGGGATCGCTCGCCTCGCTACCGAGGGCGCCATCAAGCAGGCGCGTGAGGAGCAGCGTCAGGCCGCCCGGAAGCAGGCGGCGAAGGCCGACGAAGCGCAGGATCTGGCCGACGAGCTCGAAGATATGCAGGTCGTCTTCACCGCGAAAGTGGGCGAGGACAACCGGATCTTCGGTACCGTCACGACGCAGCAGATCGCCGTCGAACTCGCCAACCGCGGCTACGACATCGATCGCCGCAGCATCGATCTCGACGAAGATATTCGCGAAGTCGGCACGTACACGGCCCACATCCAACTTCACCCGCAGGTGAAGGCCAAGCTGTCGATCCAGGTGATCCCCGAGTCCGGCTCCGACTTTTAGTCGTACCGTCATCGAACGGGACACCGTTCGAAACATCGGTGGATCGGTCGCTCCGACCGCTTCGCCGGGCAACAACGTCAAAGGGTACTCGTTCTTCCCCGAGCGAGTACCCTTTCGTCATAAACGCGGCGGAAACTGGACGTCACGCGGTCGGCGTCCTCAGTCCGACGTTCACTCGCTCGTTATCTGCTGTCTTGTCTGCGCGACCGTTCATGCGCCATCTCCCTTCCTCCGTTCAGGCTGTCCTGATCCTTCTGGTTGCCGTCGCGGGCCTATCCACCGCCGCGAACGCGCAGCCAATGGGTGCCCAGTCGAAGGTGTCGTTTACCACGTCGGCCACTCCGGAGACCGTACGTGCCGGCGACGAGGTGACCGTGCATGTCGACCTGTCGATTCAGGAGGGATGGAAGATGTACGCGGTGGACTCGCCCCCGCCGAGCCGCGGCGTGCGCGTCACCGTCGACGACATGCCCGACGGACTGACGTGGGACGAAACGATTCATCAGGAGACGCCTCAGCGCGGCTACGACCCCAACTTCAAGAAGGAAGTCACATATTTCGAGAATCGAGCGCACGTCTGGGCAGACATCGCCGTGAGTGAAACGGTGGAGTCGGGCCCGCAGTCTGTCGGCGGAACCGTCGAGTACATGATCTGCAACCAGGACATGTGCTATCCGCCCGTACGGGAGGAATTCGCCGTCAATGTCGACATTCAGCCGTCCGGTGAAAGCGAAGCAGCGCCCGCTGCGGAAGCGCCACCCGCGTCTGGCGATGGCGCAGACCAGGCATCGCCGACGGCGTCCGAGAGCGCGAGTCCGGATCGGACTCCATCCAACGACGCGAACGAAAACGCTGGCGATGGTGTCTCGGAAGACGGTGCGTCCTCCGGTGCTGCGAATGGTGAGGCTGAACGCGAGTCGTCCTCTTCGTCCGCCGGGGCCGCTACGAGCGGATCCGAATCGCCCGGCGCATCCGCCGTCGGGGAGCTCGACAATGCCCGCTCCGACGGACTTCTCGGCTTCCTGCTTCTCGCGATCGGTGCAGGCGCGGCGGCATTGCTCACCCCGTGCGTCTTCCCGATGATTCCCCTCACGGTGTCTTTCTTCACCCGGCACACGGAGACCCGCGGTCAGGCCGTGCGCATGGCCTCGCTCTACGGTTTCGCTATCATCGCAACGTTCACCGGTCTCGGGGTCGCAATGGCTCTGATTCTCGGCGCTGCCGGTGCGCAGTCGATTGCCGCCAACCCGTGGGTGAATCTGTTCATTGGTTCGGTATTCGTCATTTTCGCCATGTCCCTCCTCGGGCTGTTCGAGCTGCGACTGCCCAGTGGACTGGTGAACTACTTCAACCAAAAAGGGAATCAGCAGCAGGGCGTCGCAGGTGTCCTTTTCATGGGGTTGACGCTCACGCTTGTGTCGTTCAGTTGCACCGCACCGTTCGTCGGCGGGCTACTGGCGGCAACATCGGGCGGGGAGTGGTTCTACCCGATGGTCGGGATGCTAGCGTTCAGTGCTACGTTTTCTGTTCCCTTCATCGGGTTCGCGATGTTTCCGCGCGCGCTTGAAACGCTGCCCGAGTCCGGGCAGTGGATGAACGCCGTGAAGGTGACCCTCGGCTTTATCGAACTGGCGGCCGCGCTGAAATTCCTCTCCAACGCCGATCTGATCTGGGGCACGCAAATCCTGTCGCGCCCGCTGGCCATCGCGCTCACGATCGTTATCTTCGCGATGGCCGGGTTGTACCTCCTCGGCAAACTGCAACTCAAGCACGAGGGCCCGACGGAGTCGATCGGGAGCCTGCGCCTGCTGGCCGCAACCGCTTTCTTCGGCGTGGCGATGTACATGCTTCCGGGCCTGTTCGGCGCTCCGCTCGGCACGGTGGACGCGTACCTGCCGCCGCGGCAGACCAGCGATCCGAATCTCTTTGCAACGGGTAATGCCGGGCAGAAGACGGGGAACGAAACGGAGTTTCGCTGGCACACCGACGACATCGACGCCGCCTTCGTCGAGGCGAAAGAAGTAGGTAAACCCGTGTTCATCGACTTCACGGGCTATACGTGCACGAACTGCCGGGATATGGAGGCGAACGTGTTTCCGCAGGCACCGGTGGCGGAGCAATTCCGGTCCGATTTCGTGCTCCTCCGCCTGTACACCGACGCTCCGCCGAAGGGGACCGAGTTTCAGCGCTACCAGCTCAAGCTGACCGGGACCACCGCCCTGCCCACGTACGCGATCGTCGATCCGCAGGACCGCTCACTGATTGAAAAAGATAGTGGCGTCTCATCGGTGGACGATTTCGCGGGCTTCCTCAGAAAAGGGAAGGCTGAGTTCCAGGACCAGCGTCTTGCAGACGCACGGTAGCCGGCCACCGTCGACCTGGCAGGTGAAAGGCGTTGTCGTGAGGATCCGCGGGTACGTGGGTCCCGTCGCCTACGACCGCCCTGTACGCTTCGCTCTTCGACGTTCCTCCTTCGCATACCGCTTGACCGATGTCTACCTCTCTACGCGAAGAATCGTTTTCCGTCGAAAATGCCCGTGGCGACACCGTTCACGGGGACCTTCGCTGGGTCGAGGACGGTCGCGTGAAGCCGGCCGTCATCTTCTGTCACGGGTTCAAGGGCTTCAAAGACTGGGGACCGTTTCCGGCGTGGGGGCGCGCCCTGGCCCGGACGGGCTTCGTCGCCGTCCATTTCAACTTCAGCTACAACGGCGTTACGCCCGAGCATCCGACGCAATTCACCGACCTCGAGGCCTTTGCCGATAATACGTACACGCGTGAGCTGGACGACGTCGACGCGGTGACCGACTTCGTTGTGGCGAATACGAACGGGTTCGCCCCCGTCGATGGCGAACGTATCGGAATGATGGGTCATTCCAGGGGTGGCGGCATCGCGATCCTCCACGCCGACCAGCGGCCTGACATCGACTCCCTCGTCACCTGGTCTTCGGTTGATACGTTCCTCGGACGGTTCGGGGAAGAGCAGATCCGCGAATGGAAAGACCGGGGATACGTGGAGGTGATAAACAGCCGAACGGGGCAAACTATGCGGCTCAACCGGGTCCTGTACGACGACGCCCGGAAGAATCGAGAACGTCTGGACATTATCGCAGCTGCCCGGCGGCTCACGGTGCCGTGGATGATCGTTCATGCTGAGGATGACACGTCCGTTGCCATGGCGGCGGCGCGGCGTCTAGCGGACGCACAGCCAGATGCAATCCTGCTACAGGCGACCGGCGGACACACGTTCGGAGGCAAGCATCCTCACGACGGCGACGTACCCGCGTCGCTCCGAGAGGTATGGAACGCAACGCTCTCGCACTTCAATCAGACGCTTTCGTGAGGAAGGGTGGGAAAGGGGAAAGTGAGAATGGGGGAAAGGGAGAAAGGGGGAAGGGGGGAGAGGGAGCATGCATGCAATCGGATGGGAGACTCCAGGCCGTTTGTTGCACACCCCTGCCCGCTTAACCCGAACCTTCTGAATTCCAATTCACCGTTCCCAATTCCCCCAATTCACCATTCCCAATTCACCATTCCCAATTCCAAATCGACTTCGATCTTCGGGCTTAGCGCTGCTCGCAATTGAAATTGTCTCCTTGCGTGGCGTATGATGAGAGGGCGAAGCTAGGGGTGCTACCCGCCGTACCGGCGGAGGGCTGAGAGAGTCCCTTAGAACCTGATCCGGTTCGTACCGGCGAAGGAAAGCTTCAGATCGGACCTTCGGTTGCGCGTCGACGGGCGTGTGGGTGGATGGGCTGCCTCAGTCGATTCGCTCCTTTCCCAAACCCGCTGTTTGCGGTGTCCGCGTCGCAACGTGTCCGGCTCCCCGGCTTCGCGTCAATCCTTCTACTCTGACGCACCTGCTAAGCTATGGAGTCCCCAACCTTGACCGAAGCGTCTCCCCCGTACACCGTACCTGCTTTCCCGAAGAATGTCTGGAGGCGGCCGGCGAGGCGTGGCATGCCGCGCACGATCACCCGTTCGTGCGTGCCCTGGCCGACGGCTCGCTGGATAGCGATCGCTTTCGCTTCTACCAGATGCAGGACGCGCGGTACCTGGAGGCGTTCGCAGACGCCACGTCGGTGATATCAACCCGCTGCCCGGATCCCGATGACAAGCTGTGGTTCATCGAAGCGGCACAGATGGCTGTTGTCGTAGAGAAGGAACTGCACGCCGGCTACGGGGAAGAGCTCGGCTACGACGCTGCCGACGTGGCCCGTCTCGAGCTTACGCCAAACAACCGGGCCTATCAGAACCACATGGTCGCCACGGCCCATACCGGCTCGCTCGTGGAAGCCGTCGCTGCGATCACGCCGTGCCCGTGGCTGTACGTCGACCTCGGTCAGCAACTCGAGGCCGAAATGGGAGATGTGCCCGCTGATCACCCGTATGCAGACTGGCTGGAAATGTACCGCGATCCCGATTTTAACGAGTACATGGATAATCTACTGGAGCGACTTCAGCGGTTCGCCGTTGCCAGTGATCCCGTCACACGTGAGCGAGCGAAAGAGCAGTTCGTGCTGAGCGTCCGCTATGAGTGGATGTTCTGGGACCAGGCGTGGACCCGGCAGGAATGGCCGGTATAATCGTCCTAAACCATTGACTGCACGTGACGGCGTCGCGGACAGAACCTGCGACGCCGTCACGTATTTGTTACGAGACATGCGAGATCTCCACGGATGAACAGGTGCAACGCGCCAGGACCCGCATAGCGTCCAGCGTGCATGAAGCCTGCGCAGAAGTTGCATGCCGACTGGAACGTACGCCGTGTAACTCGTACGTTTCATATGGTGCATGCGAAAAGGTGCACTGAGGCGCATCATCCACGCCCCCACTACTCTCTGGACCGGCGAGTTTGCCGGAAGCACGTCGTGATTACGCGGCTTCCCGCTCGGTCGACCGACATATACCTCGCTCCTCGCCTCATGGCTTCCTCTGACACGACGTCCTATCCGGTGTTCGAAGACCTGATCCCGGATGTCGACTCCACTGCTGATCACTACGAGCTTGCGTTCGCGAGAACCGAGGAGGATCTCCTTGAGGTGCAGCGACTCCGGTTCGAGGTGTTCAACGTGGAACTGGATGAGGGACTTGACGAGTCGTTCGACATCGGTCGCGATGCCGACGATTTCGACAACACCTGTCACCACCTGCTCGTGCGTGACCAGGAAGATGGTGCCATCGTCGGTACGTACCGGATGCAAACGCACGCAATGGCGGACGCCGGTCTCGGCTTCTATTCATCGATCGAGTTTGATCTCTCTGACTGGCCGGATGCCGTCACCCACAACGCAGTCGAACTCGGTCGTGCGTGCATCGCCCGGGATCACCGGTCCCTTCCCGTCCTGAACCTCCTGTGGCGCGGTCTCGGATCTTACCTCCGCCACTCCGGCTGCCGCTACCTGTTCGGGTGCTCGTCGCTAACGAGTCAGGATCCACGCGAGGGCATCGCGATGCTGAAGTATTTCGAAGCGAAGAACATGATGCATCCGGATTTGCATGTGACGCCGCAGCCCGGGTACGAGTGCGTCGTTGAGGGAAATGTGGAGCCGGCGACGGCCGGCGACGTGCCGCGCCTGATGCGCGTCTACATCAGCACAGGTGCCCGGATGTGTGGGCCGCCCGCCATTGATCGCGAGTTTGGGACGATCGACTTTCTGACGTTTTACGACATCAAGAACCTGGAGCCGAGTGCAGCCCGCTTCTTCGGCTATAAGTCGTAAATCGGAGCACGGTCCGGGGAGTGCCGTCATGCGGTCGTCCTAGATCGTTTCCTGCCGGTCTTCGCGCGCCGACCCGTTCGTCCCGTCCCATCAGCCGTTTCCCATGTCGGATCCTACTTCGACCGCCACGGCCTCCTCCGATTCATCAGCGTCGGACGCCACGACCGATGAGCGTCCGGTCGATCAGTTCGTCCCTCCCGCGTCGACGATGGGGACCGTCCGTGCAGCCCTTCGCCTCGTCGGCATCATCGTTTGGACGCTCCTCAGTTGCATGACGTATGTGGTTCCGATGGATCTGCTGTGCGATGCAGAGCGAGCCGGATGGCTTCCCTGGCCTGGCGTTCATGCCGTCCGTGCCCGTGCGGTTCAGTTCTTCTTTCGGGGCACGCAGTACATCGTCGGCCTTCGGATTCATGCGACGGGAGAGGACCCGAAG
>JAAAOT010000333.1 GCA_009908725.1 Bacteroidota bacterium
CACGCCTCTCGCGGCTGGACGGTCCGGTAGAGCGCCGCGAACGTCCACGCCTGCCGGCCCTGCAGCCAGCTGTGCTTCGTCGTGTCGTAGACCGAGCCGTCGCGGTCGAGGCAGTTGTAGTAGCCGCCGTGCTCACGGTCGAGAGAGTGCTCGGTCCAGAACGGCAGTACGCGGTCGTACAGCTCGGTCTCGTAGCGCTGGCGCATCGCCGCGATCTGCGTGCGCCGGTCGGGCGAGAGGCTCGCCGGGTCGAGAGCGGAAGCGGGAAGGTGCATGATTTCGTGGAAGCGAGCGGAAGAGCGAAGCAGAAGCCGAGGGGCGAACCCGGGACGACCGGTTACGTCTGCCGGGCGGATGAGGCGTCGCCGGTCTGGGAATCGGTTGCCGGGGGATCGGGCGCGCCGTCTACGTCGATCCACTCGCGGTACCGGCGATGCAAGGCCCGGGCGGCCGGGTGATCGGCATTCGGGCTCAGGAAGTGGGAAAACTCGAACGTGATCAGCTTGTCGATCCCGGCGTCGGCGGCCTGCTCCATCTTGTAGCGGAGCTTGCGGAAGTCGATCGGCGGGAATTTGATGCGGACGTCGCGGTCGAACGTCTCGACGTTGCCCCAGCTATCGATGCCGTGCGCGGCGGCGAGCTCGCGGTTGGCCTCGAGGTAGCGCGGCAGCTCGGTGAGCGGCACGTTTCCGTCCTGAAACGCGACGACATCGACCAGCCCTCCGAGCCGCCGGAAGGCCGTCTCCCACTCGCGGACATGCGCCTCGAATCCGAGGGCCTCGCCGCCAAACTGCTTCACGCCCTTCATGTAAGGCGACATCAGGATCGGCACATCGACGAGGCCGCGCAGGTGGTCCGAGAGCTCTTCGTAGACGCGCAGCATGCCGTCGTCGTAGGCGTTGATCTCATGGCTGATGTACCAGCCGGCGAACGCCTCCCGGTCGCCGTACCGCTCAGCCACTTCCGCGCAGAAGGGTTTGTTGATGTCGACTTCGTGCCGGTAGTCGCCGTCGTCCCAGAACGTGCCGGCGTCGTAGGTCCCGAACCAGAAGTCCATGCCGCACCGCTCGGCCTCGCGGAGGAAGAGGTCGAGTAGGTCGCCGTACGCGGGCATCATATTGCGTGCATCCGACAGCACCCCCGAATCGAAGACAGCACGGTCGCGGTACCCGGCACGGATCAGAATCACGGTATCAATCCCGACGGCCTTCATAGCGTCGAAATCACGTGCCCACTCCCTCGCGCCCCAGTTTTGAGACGGAATATCATGGGTAATCTCGTCGAGAAACGTCCCGGTGAGACGCATGCCAGGGATGAGGGTTGGGGTGTGGGGGATGAGGTTTGTAGACGGCGTGTCGATGGAAGCGGCATACGATCAGTCGGAGATCCAATCGCCAATCGACAGTCCGCAATCGACAATCGCCAATTCATTTCAGCAGCCAGTCGTAGATCTCGGAGTCCCTGTAGACCGCCGGCCAGACTTCATGCGCCGCGTTGGGGTCGACCGTGAGTTTCGCGGTGCCGCCGACCGAGCGGATGGCCTCGACCATGGTCCGCGACTGCTCGAGCGGGATGACGGCGTCCTGCGCGCCGTGAAAGGCCCAGACCGGCAGATCCTTGAGGGCGGCGGCGCGGAGGGGGTCGGCCCGGCCGCAGATCGGAGCGGCGGCTGACCAGCGCTCCGGCGACCGGGTCGCAAGCTCCCAGGTGGCCGTCCCGCCCATGCTGATGCCGGTGACGGCCAGCCGCGCCTCGTCGACGCGGTACCGCTCCAGGCACGTATCGACGAGCGCCTCCAGAGCCGCCGCATCCCACCACGCCTCCGGCTCACACTGCGGCGCGATGACGACCGCCGGAATGTAACCCGGGGCGTCGGCGGATAGCGGCCCGTGGCGGCGAACGAGTTTCACGTCGCGCCCACGTTCACCGGCTCCGTGCAAGAACAGGAGCAGCGGCCAATGCCGCGACGTATCGGAACGGTACCCATCCGGAAACCGGACCAGGAAGCGACCCTGATGCTCAGTCGTCACGGCGCGAAGGAAACTGCGGGCGTCGATGTTCGAGGAAGAGTGCTGGGCCATAAGCGAAGGCGTGCAGGATAGACTGCAAACGTTTGCAGTATCGAATCAGCGCGATGAGACCGGGTTCCGGAAAATCCCACATCGAGACCAAAAACCGCCCGCCCCCGACGTTTCTTAATGTGGGGATGCACCTCAAGGGGTCGTCGCTCGGCTCGTGCTACCGGAGAAGCAGCGTGACAACCTCGTGTGGATCGAGCATGACCTCGATCTCCCCGTCATCCAGGGCAACCGCCGAGGCATCGTCCCACTCTTCCTGGAGCGTGGACCGACACCACCGCCGCACGGGTATTCCGAGAGATACGCGCGCCGGCTGCGGATCGCCCGACAGGTTGCACAGCCGGAGCGCTCGCGCGTCGGCAGTCACCGACGGGCGGAGGGCGGTCAGGTCGATCGCGGGGTTGTCGACGGACGCGATCGTGTGCCGGCGGGGCCATCGGCCCGTCGACGCGGCGTACGGCAGGTCCGGGAGCTCGGTCGCCCGTGCCGGGTGCGCAAAGCTCCGGGCAAGGCGCACCGCCTCGAAACGCGGCACGGCGCCGTGGCCCCACGCGAGTTCGGCGTGCATCGGCCGCAGGCACTGCGCGCCAGGCGTCGGTACGGTCGGCCCGGCCTGGCACCCGCGGATCCGTCCGTCCGCCACTGACAGCCACCCGACGGAGCGGTGCAACGTCACTGCGATGCGCGTTTCGTCGCCATCGTTCCGTATGTCGCCGTGCCGTATGTCGCCGTTCCGCAGCTCGTACTCCGGCAAGCCGCGATTCGCGATCCACGTCCGGCGAGCATCGTCGTCAGGCGCTCCACCGTTCTCGGGCCCTCCGTCTTCCTCGGGCCCTCCGCCGTCTTCCTCGACCATCACGAAATCCCCCTGATGCTGGGTCGGGTAATTGAGCTCACCCGGATAGCCGTCGTGCCGCTCCGGATCGTCTTCGGGCGTAATCCACGCGGGCTTCTGGCGCGGGCGGAGGGCAAAGTGCCCGTCGGCCAGCACCTCCTCGCGGTGGAGGCCGGTCGGAAGGACGACGCGGAGGCGGCCGTCGCGGGCCGTGTTTTCGTAGCGGATGTCCAGGCCCACGGCCTGGTGCGGCGTGAGCGTGACCTCGGCCGTGAGGTCGAGCACGGTTTCGCCGGTGGGCTGCTCGGCGTCTCGATCGTAGCAGGCGGGAACGTTGAGCCGGTACTGCAGCCGAAGCGTGTGGGGACGGTCTTCGGCCCGCTCGGCCGAGACGAACTCGGCGTGCCACGGGCCATGGTTCGGGACCGGGCCGTACGAGTAGGTATCGCCCGCGTCGAGATGATATTCGAACCGAAGCACGTCGTCGAATTGCCGGCCGGTGCCGTGCTCCAAAACTCGGAGCTGCCCGTCCCTGACGGAGACGCGGTACCGGTCGTTTTCGATCTGCAGACTCAAGCCCAACTCGCTCCCCTCCTCCGCGGGGCTCTCGGGGGCCTCGACGTCTTCTTCCGTCTCGACGATTCGGACGATCTCGTAGCCGAGCGGCGGCAGGTCGACCTCGAAGGAGACGGTGTACCGCCGCCCCCAGGTCGCTTCCAGGTAGTGGCTGCGGACGACGTCGCCCTCCGTCGCCAGCGTGTGGATGTCGACGGGCGTTCCGTCGGACGCTGTCGCGGCGAGCGGGCGCGCCGGACGCGGATCGTCGGCCCGCGTGCGTCCGGGCTCCGCCATATGGATCGTAACCTCCACACGCTGGCGGTGCGCGAACGGGTGCGGGTTAAAGACGAACACGTCTGCCGTCCCGCGATCCAATGGATCCGGATCCGGTGCACCGTCCGGTAGGTCGCTCGACGTGCCTGCACCCACGGTTTCCGGCGCCGTCTCGAAGCCACCGGAGAGAAGGAGCGACTCGAGGTGCTCGCGAAGGAGCGACGTGCCGATCTCGTCGATCTGCCGGAAACGCTGTTCGTTGTCGTCGTGTACGGCGTCGACGCTGCACCCGCAAATGTCGTCGTGCGGATGGTTGCGCAGGAGAAGCGTCCACGCCTCGTCGAGGAACGGGCGAGCGTCGGGGCCGACCGTCTCCGCCTCCAGCCACGCACTCATCGGCTCGACGTGGCGCGTCAGTAGCGACTGCGCGCGGTGGTTCTGCTGCTTCAGGTACATCCGCGCGGAGTACACGTTGAGCAGAATCGGGTGGTCGGCATTCCCCACCAGGTCGCCCGTGTAGGTCTCGTGTGCGTAGGATTCGTGGGTGCGGGTCTTGGGCGTGCCGTCCTCCGCTAGGAGCGCGTCGACGAACTGCGGAAGCGTCCCGTGCGCCAGCTCGACCCCCGTCATGCGCTCGTTCAGCGCCGCGAGGATCTCGGGGAGCTCCGGCTGCTCCGGCATGTGGTCGAAGCCGTTGCTAAGGAGCAGCGTCCGCTCGTCCTGCACGGCGGAGAGCGTCTCCACGGCGTCACGGACGCGCTCTTCGGCGAGGTCGATTTCCGGCGAATGGCCATCGAACCGGCCGAAGACGTCCGGGTGACCGAGATTCGCGGCCGGAAAGTATCCCTGCGGCTGGTAAATGGCCCGCACGGTGGAGCCGTCGGGGGCCTGCCAGTCGAACGTGCCGCCGAGCCGCTTCTTTTCCTTCCGCCCGAGGCCGCGCATGAAGATGTAGGTCTGCATGCCGAAGCCGCGGAGGATCTGCGGCATCTGCGCGAAGTGACCGAACG
Organism: Bacteroidota bacterium; assembly: GCA_009908725.1. Lineage (GTDB taxonomy): Bacteria > Bacteroidota > Rhodothermia > Rhodothermales > Salinibacteraceae > Longibacter. The sequence goes on from JAAAOT010000333.1 coordinate 4,755, forward strand.
GATCCGGGATGTACCCGACCGTCATCCTGCCGCCGAACGCGTCGCAGCGGGCGCGGCCCACCTGCAGATTGCGGACGACCGACTCGGCCGAAACAAGAAACAGATCCGGCAGCGTGTACCACGGCCCAATGAGAAGGCGGCCGTCTTCGATCAACGTGCGCAGCCTCGTCTCCTGGTCGGGGCGGATCTCCAGGTAATCGTCGAGGAGAACGGTCTGCCCGTCCAGCGTGAAGGCCCGGTAGTCGTCGCTCGTTTCCAACAGGTCGATCAGCCGGTCCACGAGGCGCACGAGGCGGTGCCGGAAGACCTGAAACGGCAGGTACCAGGCCCGGTCCCAGTGCGTGTGGGAAACGACGATGCCGTGGAGAGGGGCGTCCATCGGGGGTGCGTTGACTCGGTGGGCGTCGACTCGGTGGGCGTCGACTCGGTGGGGCGTTCCTGGGGAGTTACGTGGTGAGGCGGTGGAGGGCGTTGACGAACGCGCCGCGGGAAACGCTCGAAGAGCTTCCGTTAGGTGCGAGCGCCTCGCCGAGAGGTCCGGAGACGTCCCGTGGCGCGAGGTCGCCGTCCGACGCGTCGGCCGACACCGCGTCCGGCATGCCGGCGCGGCGGGACCAGCGCGCGGCCCAGTCGGCCGGCATCGGCTCGTCGGGCTCGAGGCGGGTCGGGTCGTCGTCGCGAAGAATGCCGCGGAGGGCCAGGTCCTGCACCGGACGGAAGAGGTCGTGCCCGGTCGGGACGTCGTACATGATGTAGAGCTGGCATCCCGCGTCGAGAAGCGTGTCTTGCACCTGCGGCACCGGCACGTCGGCGGGGGCCCGTCCGTCCGACACGGCGTGCGCGGCCATCGCGCCGATCGCCTGCCCCATCAGCATGACGACGGGCTGCAGGCGCGTGCAGCCGTTCACGATGTGCGTGACGGCGATGCTCTTCTCTCCCACGAGGAAGCTCTCGTCCCCGGTCTCCGGAAAGAACACGTTCGGCGACACCTGAAACGGCGCGTTATCGGGGAAGTCTTCCGCAAGGCGGCAGTCCGGCGGCAGGTGGTGCTTCGAGTGGTGGTGGTCGAGGAAGTAATCGCCCACCGCGATGGCGTCGTCGATGGTCGGTGCGCGCGGGTTATCGCCCGTCGGAACGACGTCGGACTGCGTCATGACGTGGTCGTTCACCAGCCGCCGGCTTTCGCGGATGTACGGGATGGGCGGCAGGTGATCGGCCGTCGGGTACTCGTCGGTCGCGAGCTGCCATTCCGGGTGGCCGAGCTCGGTCTGCATGTAGCGCACGAACTGCATCGTGTGCTGCTTGGCGGCTGCGAGGTGCCGGCGGCGGTAGTACCGGTCCTCGAACATCGCCACCGTGCACGGGAAGTCGTTCGCGTGGTGCGGCCAGTTGAGCAGCACCTTGTCGTTGGGAAGCTCGGCGTAGGTGATAAACCGCTCCCAGCTGTGGACGGTGTGGTTGAGGAGGTCCTCGTCGGGGTTCGGGCAGTCCAGCTGCGTGCTGCACTGGAAGAACTGGAAGTGCTCCCGGTCGAGCGTCGAGACGGGCATGGCCTCCGCGCCCGGGGTCTTGACGAGCGTGGCGGCGTAGGTTAGATCCTGCAGCTCCATGTCCGGCTCGTCCGGTGCCGTCGGCTCGCCGGATTCGGACCGGCTTTCGCGCCCGAGGCGGTACGGAATGCCGGCGAGCTTCAGGCCGTCGCCGTACTCGGTCGCGTCGACGAATACCGGGCAGGTGATGGTTTCGTCGGCGTCGGTGCAGGTCGGCGGGCCGTACGCGGGATCGGCCTCCGTGATGCGAATCCGCCGCTCGCGGGGGCCGACGCGCTCGTAGGCGGTAGCCTCCACGCCGTGGAGCACGGTGAGCGTGTCGAGCGGGGCGATCATCTCCTCGAGGATGCGGTGGCCGACGTGCGGCTCGTAGCAGTAGAGACTAATCCACCCGGTGTAGAGCGCGTCGATCGAGCCGTAGTGGTCGGCGAGCGCTTCGCGGAATTCGTGGACGAGCCCGCCGCCCGCGCCGTACTTGTTTCCGTCCAGCGCGCTCACGCCCGCGGCGGTCAGCATGCCGCCCACCCAAGGCGACGGCTCCAGGACGACCACCTCTGCTCCTTGCCGGGCGGCCTGGATTCCGGCGCAGAGGCCGCCCGCACCGCCGCCGAAGATCACGACGTCGGTTTCTCGGGACGCCCGCCCCTGAAACCATGGACCGTGAACGTACGGTCGAGCCGCGAGCCCGGCCAGACCGAGCCCTGCGTTACGGAGAAAGTCACGGCGCTTCATCTTCGAAGGGGGAATGACGTGAAAAGTCGGATGGCCGAAGCCGCTTCCGGGGTTCGCCTCTTCACAAGACGTGCGAACCCCGGCGAGCGAAGCTCAGGCTTTACTGTATAACACTGACACGGGTGGTCCTCGTCTGCCCCATCGCCTCCAGGCGGATGAAATAGACGCCACTGGAAAGCCCCGATGCGTCTAACGACACGCTGTGCTGACGCGCAGCACGGGCACCCTGATCAAGCACACGGACTTCCCGACCCAGCACGTCGTAGAGCGCGACGCGGACATTGGCCTGTTCCGGCAGTGTGTAGCGAATTTCACCGGTGCTCTTGACAGGGTTCGGCGCACTGCCAAGCAACTGCAGCCGGTCGGCCGAGAGGCGGATCGTGACCACGTCGCTCAGCGACTCGCCGCCATCGACATCGACCTGGCGGAGGCGGTAGTCGATCGTCTCGGCACCGAACGGAATCGCGCGATCGAGGAACGAGTAGCGCGTGGGCTCGGTGGTCGTGCCCTGCCCGGCGCGCTGGCCGATCTTGGCGAAGGACCCACCGTCAATAGCACGCTCGATTTCGAAGCGCTGGTTGTTGGTTTCGGACAGCGTCCGCCACGTCAGCGACACACCGTCGCCGCTTCGCCGGGCGTCGAAATTCGCGAGTTCAACCGGAAGCGCCGAGTCCGTCGTGTACGCGCCGACCCCGTTGTTCGTGGCGAGGACGTAGATCGTCGCGGTGTTATCATTATTGACGCGGACTGCGACATCGCCGGTGCCGTTGGTGTTGCCCTCTCCGTTCGCCCGTCCGAAGTTAGGGGTTGTTACTCCTCCTCCATACGGAAAAGCTTGATCAAGCCCAGACGAGATATCGACAAGTTCCGCATACTGATTTTCGCCTGTCGTATCCCAGCGGAACGTAGTGATCCATTGTTTACCATTTACCTCAAAGTACTTGAGAGTGTGAGTGACTGGGTCCACAGCTCCTTGTTCTTCTGTATCCTCTGTTCCGTCAGACTGGTAAAGTGTCGGCGCTGCATTGATGGCGTTCAGGATGAAAGGGGAAGCCCCAGGCGCAATAGGTGCCACACCATTGATATTGCCTGATGGAGGTCGTCCAGTTCGCTCAATCGCCTCAGCCGTAAAGCTCTGTCCGTTGTCTGATGTCGTGAATCGGTAGACAAACGAGGCCCCAGTATCGATCGCTGCCACTAGCAGTGTCATGCTATTATCACTTGCGGAGCCGACGACTGTGAACTGACGGCCCACGTAGTCTCCTTCAGAAGATCCATTGTTTGGGGTATTATCTGGGACGGTGTAGTTGATCACCGTCTCCGGCGTGGCATCGGTCAAGCTGTCCCACCGGTAGCACTGGAAGCTCTCCGTTGCCGTATTATTGCCAAACGTGCTATTGACTTCATTGCAGGCGATGATGATGCCATCGTCTGAGATTTCGACGTCGGTGATTGTTCGACCATCATTGGGCGTGGGAAGACTCCCGATGCCATCTAGCGTACCCAGATCGGTGCCGTCACTGGCATCCAGAATGCGGATCTCGTACGGAGGCCCACTGGCCACCAGAACACGCTCCACGAGATTACCGCTTCCGTCATCGACAACACCATAGGCAATAGCTCTAGTAGCGTTGCTCGTTGAAAAGTACGATGGCAGATTGCCTTCCGCCGTCGAGAACTCCCACTCCGTGGTGAAGGATTGCGCCTGCGCGGGCATCGTGGAGGTCACGAGCCACGCCATGGCCAGAAGAAGGGTCGAGAATGTCGTCGCGATTCGTTTCATGGGCGTCGGGGAAGCGTTGCGAGTCGTTCTACCAGCCGACTCGGAGAAAGAAGATATGGGATTCACCTCTTCAGGCGGGAACGGCGGCGACCCGCATGGAGCCGCCGCCGACATCCCGACCGAAAGGCGTGCAATGCGACCGGCGGTTACCGCGCGATCGTCATCTTGCTCGTCGTCGCGCCACGG
>JAAAOT010000046.1 GCA_009908725.1 Bacteroidota bacterium
GAACAGCTGGAACAGCGTCTTCCATTTTGCTGCACGAAACGTCTTCAAGGTCCGTCCCTGCGACTCGGCGTATGATCGGACGCCGGTGACCACAGCATCGCGCAGGGCGATCAGTGCGACTCCCCACCAGGTCGCAACGGCCGGTTCGACGAAGAGCAGCATGACGAACGTACCAAGAACCAGGATCTTGTCTGCCAGCGGATCGAGAAACTGGCCGAGGCGGGACCGAGCCCCCATCCGACGCGCCAGGACACCGTCGTAGTAATCGGAGATTCCTGCGATCATAAAGCAGACGATCGCGGACACCTGGCCGACCAGCGTTGAAACGGTCAGAAACAAGAGCACGAGCGGCGTCAGCAGGATGCGGACGACCGTCAGCAGGTTCGGTATGTGGTGAAACGCCGTTTTCCGAGACATAGGATCGGCAATATAGGTGTGCCGCCTCACGATTTCTGCCCTGCCGCCGGGTCCCGGGGTGATGTTGACCGAATCTGCACCCAGTGTACCGGCGGCCCGTGTGCTCACAGATGACCTGGACGGGCGAGACGGTTTGTTGCTCGCTCCAAGTCTCGGCACCTGCGGCAGTGGTGGACGCCTTCTCCGACAGCTTTTGACAGATCCGGCAGATTCTATCACGGCCGATCGACCGCGGTGCATCCATCAACTGACACACTGACATAGAATCACGCGTCCGCACCGGCAGGCATCGTTCTTGAAGACATAATGGGTGACTTGCGAGGGTGCGATACGCACCGGACTGATCTGTTTCGCTATCCGACTTTCGAATTACAGGACTCGACGACTATGGGTAAAATTATCGGGATTGACCTCGGAACGACGAACTCCGTCGTTGCCGTCATGGAAGGCGGTGAACCGAAGGTCATTGAAAACGCGGAGGGCGCCCGGACGACGCCGTCCGTTGTCGCCTATAAGAAGGACGGGGAGCGCCTGGTCGGCGCACCGGCCAAGCGTCAGGCGATTACGAATCCAGAGAACACGATTGCGTCGATCAAGCGCTTCATGGGCCGGAAGTACGGCGAAGTGGAGGGCGAGGTCGATGAGGTTCCCTATGAAATCATCAAGGGCGACAACGATACCGCTCGCGTGAAGCTTGGCGATCGCGAGTACACGCCGCAGGAGGTGTCGGCCATGATCCTGCAGAAGCTAAAGCAGACGGCCGAAGAGTACCTCGGCGAAGAGGTAACCGATGCCGTGATCACCGTTCCGGCCTACTTCAACGACGCCCAGCGGACGGCAACGAAAGAAGCGGGCAAGATTGCCGGCCTCAATGTTCGTCGGATCATCAATGAGCCGACGGCTGCCTCTCTTGCGTACGGGCTCGACGATGAGAAGGAGCAGGTCGTCGCTGTGTATGACCTCGGTGGCGGTACGTTTGACGTCTCCATCCTGGAGCTCGGCGACGGTGTCTTCGAGGTGAAAGCCACGTATGGAGACACGCACCTCGGCGGAGATGACTTCGACCAGAAGCTCATCAACTATATCGCCGATGAGTTCAAGAAGGAGCAGGGTGTCGATCTTCGCAACGACCCGATGGCCCTGCAGCGCCTCAAAGAGGCCGCCGAGAAGGCGAAAATCGAGCTCTCCAGTTCGACGACCACAACCGTCAACCTGCCGTTCATCACGGCGACGGATGAAGGTCCGAAGCACCTGAACCTGGACATCAACCGCGCCAAGTTCGAACAGCTCGTCGGCGATCTGGTCGATCGCACGATCGAGCCGATGAAGAAGGCGATGGACGATGCGGGGTACAACAAAGGCGACATCGACGAAGTGCTTCTCGTCGGTGGCTCAACGCGCGTCCCCCTCGTTCAGCAGACGGTCGAAGAGTTCTTCGGCCGCGCCCCGAACAAGAGCGTGAATCCCGACGAAGTCGTGTCGGTTGGCGCCGCCATTCAGGGCGGTGTGCTCTCCGGCGACGTGGACGACGTCCTGCTGCTGGACGTGACGCCGCTGGGACTCGGTATCGAAACGCTCGGTGGGGTTATGACCGAACTGATCCCGGCGAACACGACCATTCCGACGAAGAAGTCGGAGGTCTTCTCGACGGCCGCGGACAATCAGACGTCCGTGGAGGTCCACGTTCTGCAGGGCGACCGCGAAATGGCGAAGGACAACCGGACCATCGGTCGCTTCCACCTGACCGATATCCCGCCCGCACCGCGTGGTACGCCGCAGATTGAGGTCACATTCGACATTGACGCCGACGGCATCCTCAACGTCTCGGCCGCCGACAAGGCGACCGGCAAGGAGCAGTCGATCCGTATCGAAGCCTCCAGCGGTCTGACCGAGGAGGAGATCGCCAAGATGCGCGAGGACGCCGAGCAGCACGCCGAAGAAGACAAGAAGCGGAAGGAGCGTGCGGAGAAGATCAACGAGGCCAACTCCATGGTGTACACCACGGAGCAGAACCTCGAAGAGTACGGCGACAAGATTCCGGAAGACAAGCGCGGAGAAATCCAGACAGCGCTTGACAACCTGAAAGAGCTTCTGGAGGACGTCGACGCGGACCAGGATGTCAGCAACGTCGAGGAATCCCTCGAAACGCTGAACGAGAAATGGGCCGCCGCGAGCCAAGAGATTTACGCGGCGCAACAGCAGCAGGCCCAGCAGGGTCAGCCGCAGCCCGGTGCCGCAAACGGCTCCTCGAGTTCGTCGTCGAGTAGCAGCAGCTCGTCCTCGGACGAGGATGTCCGCGACGCAGACTACGAAGTGGTTGACGAAGGCGACGACAAGTAAGCCTTCGCCTACACCGCGTCTGCGAGAACGGACGGATCCTCGCGATCCACCCTCGCAACGAAGAAGCGCCCCGGCCTCTCAGAGGTCGGGGCGTTTTTTATTACCCAGCGTTCGCGCTTGCGGTCTCACGCGCGCGGTGCCGGCGAACACGACGAACATGTGCATTCCGGGGACGCCGGTCCGGTGGCTCAGATCCCGTAGATCTCGCGTGCATTGGCAGATGTCACGCTGGCGACGTGTTCAAGGCTCCGCTCCTTCACCTCTGCCAGCCGTTGCGCAACATGCCGGACGTAGGCAGGTTCATTCCGTTCGCCGCGGTGCGGTTCCGGGGCCAGATACGGACTGTCCGTCTCTACGACAATCTGCTCCAGTGGAATGTCGGCCGCATAGTCATCCACATCGCTGTTGGAAAACGTGAGGATGCCGCCGAGGCCGACCCAGAAACCCAGATCCCACGCTTTCTCCGCGACCTCCGGCGGGTCGACGAAACAATGCAAAATGCCGCGGAGTCGTTCGGGATGCCGCGTATTCTCTTTCTCCTCCTCCAGAATTCTCAGCACATCGTCTGTCGCCTCCCGATTGTGGATGATCAGCGGCAGGTCGGACTCGATCGCGAGACGGATGTGCCACCGGAAATACTCTTTCTGCTTCTCATCGAACGTCCGATCCCAGTAATAATCCAGCCCGCTTTCGCCCACAGCGACGATGCGGGTATCCTCGCACCACTCCCTCACCGCTTCCAGATCGGCGTCAGAAGCTTCTTTCACCTCCGAGGGGTGAAGCGCAGCCATCGTATGCAACCCGTCATACCATTCGGACAGGTCCATGGCCTGCCGGATCGAGGGGACGCCGATCGCCGGCATCACGATTTCCTCAACCCCGGCGTCGAACGCACGACGGACCACCTCTTCGCGGTCGTCGTCAAACGCATCGACGTAGATGTGAGCGTGCGTGTCGATAAGCATGTGACTCGGTGCAATGATGGAAAAGGGCCGCGCGACACCGGGAAAGCACCCAACGGTTACCCGCGACGTGACGTGCATCACAGCGAACGCGGCTGTATACTGTGAATGCAGGCAACAGGTGGACAGGATCCCCGTACAGGCGGATGCCTCGTGTCCTGCTGCCGGGATTCCCCGCCCAACATGCCACGACTTCAGGTCACCCGAAACCCATTGTCCCTTTTTTCACGTGCTTCCGACGTTATGACCCTCCGGGCTCTCTTCTCGGTGTTTCTGCTTCTATGCTGGACAGAGGCTGCGGTAGCTCAGTCGTCGTCGCCGGTGCGGGTGCGCGTGCTGGACAGCCAGCAGTCCACGTCCGTGACCGTGAAGGCGACCGGTGGCGATCTTCGCGTTCATCTGCCCGAGACCTCCGCCCCGGTGATGCGCCTTCGCCCCGGCGAATCGGCCACGCTCTCCCTCCGCGGTCCGGAGGTCGCCATCAAGCGAGACGCCGACGGCATCTACGCCTCAAGCCTCGATATTCAGCCGGATGACGGTGTCGCGTGGACTCTATCGAGCGGGGACATAACGCGCACGTACACAGGTCCCCTTCACGTCGAAGCGGACGGCCGACACCTGCAACTCGTAAACCATGCCCCACTGGACGATTATGTGGCAAGCGTGGTTGCTGCGGAGTACGGCTTCGAAGATCTGGAGGGCTCGAAAGCCATGGCCGTGGTCGCACGCACCTATGGCATCCGTGCATCGACCAAATTCGACACCGGCGACTACGACCACGTCGACAACACCGTCTCACAGGTGTATCGTGGGGTTCGAGCCATCACCCCGACGTCCCGCCGTGCCACGCAGGCAACCGCGGGCGAGGTGTTGACGCACGAGGGGACGCTCATCGAAGCCGTCTACTTCTCTTCCAGCGGTGGCCATACCGCAAACAACGAAGACGTGTGGGACGCGAAGGAGGTGCTTCCCTACCTGCGCGGCCGGCGGGACCCGTACGACAGCAACTCGCCCCATCACCGATGGAAAACGACGGTCTCTCGATCGCAGCTCCTCAACGCCCTGTCGAACGAGTTCGGTACGCGCATCACCGGCTTCGTGCTCGGGAAGCGAAGCGAGGAGGGTCGCTTGAAAACCGTCACGCTCCTAACGCCCGGCGGCCGAATGACCGTGCGTGCAAATGACTTCCGCCTGGCAATTACCCGGCGTCTTCCAGACGCCGACCTGAAAAGTACGTGGTTCGACGCTTCACGGCGCGGCGACACCTACCGGTTCAACGGTCGCGGCTTTGGCCATGGCGTCGGGCTAAGCCAGTGGGGCATCCACGAAATGTCCGACCGCGGAAAAAGCTACCGCGATATGCTGGGGTTCTACTACGCCGGAGTCGAAATCCGATCAGCGGACGGCGACATGCTGGATGTGCCAGACCGACCGCTCGCAACCTCTCCCCCTCCGCAGGAGAGAAAAGACAATCGGGAGAAGGAAGAAGAATCGACTCGACGCATCGGGTGGTGATCGTCACGACAGCTGCAGATGCACAGTCCCGGGCCCGGGTGCCCAGATAGCGCGAGCCATCCGGGGCGTCGTGTAAGCCCAGCCGACGGCTGATTCCGAAAGAGCGATCAACCCGCCCCGTGCTCCCTCCCCGTGCGGATTGCGGATGCGATCGTGCATGGCGCGGAGCCGGGACGTCACCGCCGACTCCAGGTCTCCATGGTCGAGGATCCGTCGAACCACGTCATGTGCGAGGACGACCGCGGCGATGGCTTCGCCCCACCCGGTGCAACTGACCGCAGCCTCGCCATCCGCGTAAAAGCCGGACCCGGGAAGGGGTGAGTCCCCGACCCGTCCTGCCGGCTTGAACGGTGTGCCACCTGTGGACGTGGCGGCTGCTACGTGCCCGTTTTCGTCGCGTACGACGCACCCGACGGTGTCATGCCCTCCCCCGGACCGACGGTTCGTGACGCCGGGAAGAAACGACTGGCTCGTATGCACATCGTCAACCTGACCCCGTAGCGCCTCAAACCGCTCGCGTTCACGCTCCGAAATCAGTTCGTCATTGTCGATCAACGTGAAGCCCTCGGCGACGGCAAACCGCTCGGCCCCCTCCCCAGCCAGGATCCGAACCTGACCCTCGCCCGCATCCATGAGGCGTCGAGCGACGCGAATCGGGTCCGCTAGTCGCTCCACCGCCATGACCGAACCGTAATCGAGACTGGAGCCGTCCATGATGCCTGCATCCAGTTGCGCGCGGCCGTCCTGGTTCAGCATCGCCCCACGTCCCGCGTCGAACGCGCCGTGCGACTCCATCGCCGCGACGACATCAGCGGCAACATCCACGGCCGATTCGCCCGACTCGAGGGACCGACGCCCGGCCGCCACTGCGGTCTTCAATCCATCGCGATGGTCTTCGGTCGCCGTGTTAGGGATGTCCCAGGCCCCTCCGTGAACAAGAATCACAGGCCCGTCGATGGAGAGGGACGCGCTACGGACGAGACCGTCAGGCATGTGCAGGGCGACGTACGGGTGAAGAGCTGGATGCGTCGATCTTAGCTTCGAAAATCCGCAAACGCCTGTCGCGGCGCATGATTGAGCAGAAAGTCGTGCAGACCGTCTACGACCTGCGTGAACGCAGCCATGTGTTGAGGCGGAACGGGGCGGGCCGGCGGTAACTCAACGCTGTAAGGATCAATGGCCTGGCCGTTCTTCCAGAACCGGTAATCGAGATGTGGACCGGTGGATAGGCCGGTGCTACCGACGTATCCAATCGTTTCGCCCTGTTTCACATTCGTCCCCGGCCGAATGCCGTCCGCGATGCGGGACAGATGGAGGTAGCCCGTCGTGTAGGTCGCGTTGTGCCGGACTTTGACGTAATTCCCGTTGTAGCCTTTGTAGGCCGCGAAGAGGACCGTCCCATCCCCGACCGACTGCACCGGCGTTCCCGTGGGGGCGGCGTAATCGGTACCGTGGTGCGGGCGGTATCGCTTCAGAACCGGGTGATACCGTCGATTCGTGAACCGGCTGCTGATTCGGGAAAACCGAAGCGGTGCTTTCAGCAACTCTCGGCGCAGGCTGTTACCGTCTTCGTCGAAGTACTCGCTCCCCTCACCATCATTGAATCGGTAGGCGTAGTAGGTGCGCCCGCGATGGACAAAGTAGGCCGCTACGATGTCGCCGGGACCGATCGTCCGCCCGTCAACGGTGCGTTCCTCGTACACGACGCGAAACTGATCGCCCCGTTGAATCCGGAAGAAGTCGATCTGCCATGCAAACACTTCGGACAGGCGGATGGCCAGTTCGGGCCGCGCTCCGGATTCGATCAACGTCTCGTACAGCGACGACGTGATGGTCCCACCGGCCGTCCGCCATGCCAGCGACACCGGACGCTCCCCGACGCGGCTGCGAGAGGGGTACCGCACATCGAGCACGACATACCGGACGGCGTCGGGGCGGTACACGAGGTAGCGTGCGCGGTCGAGCCACGGATTCCGGTAGACCCGGTATGAGCGCCCGGCCTGAATGTCGCGAACGTCGAACACGTCTCGAGTGCGATCCGCCAGACGGACAACCGCCTCATACCGAACGCCCTCCTTCAAGAGCAGATCGGCGAACGTCTGATTTCGACGCACCCGGTGTTCGCGGACCGTATACTTCTGCCGGTCGATGCCGAACGCGTCCTCCGAAAGGGCGCTGCTAGGAGCCGCCGGTGCAGATGCCGACGTCGGTGCCGTCGTCATCGTCGACGCGTGAACGTGTGTTGCCGGCGGAGGGAGCATGCCCATGAGGGCAGCAACAAGGAAAGCGGCGGCTACGGGCAGACGGCCCGTGGGGGAACGGCGAGCCATAAAGAGGAAAGAGTTCGCGGAAAACGATACTGACGAGGCACGCGAGTCATTGACAACAAGAAACGACCCGTGATCTATGAAAATCAACGGGGACGCCATCCTTGCGGGTGCGAAGCCGGTGAATCAGTATGGCAACGACAATATTCGGCCCTGTGCCCGCGGTGAACGGCTCGTTTCAATCGCGCCAGAGGCGCGGGTTACTCGGATGCGTCTTCGTCGGCATTGCGGACCTTCGTTGGCGACCATGTATCTTCTCGCATTCCCGCCGCCTTGTTGGCCCAGCGGGCCAGGACGAAGAGTAGATCCGAGAGCCGGTTCAGGTACCGCATGGCGACCTCGTTGAAGGTCGTCGTCGCCCCGGCCTTGACGAGAATGCGCTCCGCCCGCCGGCACACGGTACGCGCGGAGTGCAGTTGCGTCGCCGCCAGCGTGCCGCTCGGTAGAATGAAGTTTTTCAGCGGCTTAAGGTCGTCGTCGAACGTGTCGATCCTCGCCTCCAGTTCGTCGACGTGGTCCTCCGTTACGCGAGGCACGACGGGCTTGGCATCCATCGGCGTGGCGAGATCGGCCCCCAGCACGAAGAGTTCATCCTGGATGTTCTGGAGAACCGGATCCAGCCGGTCTTCGCCAGGCTCCCCGTCGAGGTGGGCACGCGCCAGGCCGACGACCGAGTTCAGTTCATCGACGGTGCCGTACGCGTCGATCCGGGCATTTCCCTTGCCGACGCGGTCGCCGCCGAACAACGACGTAGTGCCGTCATCGCCGGTACGCGTATATATTTTATTCATCGTCTGCTGGTGTCGGACTGAGAAGAGGCGATGGGAGCGGTGAACACGCGCTGCGGGAGGAACCGTTTCGACACAAACCGGGCAATTTCACCTGGCCGATCGCGGGGCCAGGTAGTCAATGCGAAGAGGGGAATCTTTACGAACGGCGGCCTCCATTCCGAAGACGTCGTCAATCCGTTTGGGCGTTAGAACATCCGAAGGGGAACCGATTGCGACGGGCCGCCCCTCCGAAAGCAAGAGCAATCGGTCGGCGTACCGGGCGGCGCTTTCGAGATCATGGACGACCGCAATCGCCGTTTTCCCACGATTCACCTGCTCGCGGACAGCATCCAGCAGCCGGAACTGGTAATGTATGTCGAGATGCGTCGTCGGCTCGTCCAGAAGCAGCACGTCCGCATCCTGGGCCAGTGCCTGAGCGAGGAAGGCTCGCTGGACCTCCCCCCCGCTCATCGACTGGATCGATCGATCGGCGAACCCCTCCAGTCCGACGTCCGCCAGCACCTGCTCGACGATCTCGTGGTCATCACGAGCGAACGACGACAGCCATCCCCGG
>JAAAOT010000030.1 GCA_009908725.1 Bacteroidota bacterium
ATCGTAGGCATCGTATCTTATTCCGGATAACCCCGTCTTATGGCTTCGTCTAAAAAAGCTATCTATGCCGCGATCGCCGGCAACTCGGCCATCGCCGTCACCAAATTTATCGGAGCGGCGATCAGTGGTAGCAGCGCCATGCTGGCGGAGGGCATCCACTCGCTGGTTGACACGGGGAACGGAGGGCTGCTTCTCCTCGGCATCAAACGCAGCCAGCGACCGGCCGACGAAGACCACCCGTTCGGATACGGGAAGTCGCTCTATTTCTACACGCTTATCGTTGCCGTCCTGATCTTCGGACTCGGGGGCGGCTTTTCCATGTATGAGGGGTTGATGCATGTGCTGGAGCCCGGTCATGGGGGACCCGGGACCGTGACGGTGGCCGGCGTGACCATTTCCGGCCTCACCCTCAACACCATCGTGCTGAGCGCCGCGATCGTGTTCGAGGCCCTGGCGCTGAGAACCGCGCTGCAGGAGTTCAAGAAACAGCGGGGCGACACACCGTTCTTCACAGCCATCAAAGAGGCCAAGGACCCGACCACGTTTACCGTCGTGTTTGAGGACAGCGCAGCGATGGCCGGCCTCGTGGTCGCACTCCTGGGTGTGCACCTCGCCGCCGCTCTTCAGATGCCCGTGATTGACGGCATCGCGTCGATCGTCATCGGGCTCATCCTGTGTGGCGTCGCCGTATTCCTGATCTGGGAAAGCAAGCAGCTCCTCATCGGTGAAGCGGCAGATCCGGCCATTCGAACTTCGGTCCGTCATCTCGCAGACGAGGACGACGCGGTGTCGAACGTCGGTCGCATTCTGACGGTGCACATGGGTCCGAATACGCTCGTGCTGAACATGGACCTGGAGTTTAGCGACGGGCTTTCGACGGGTGAGGTGGAGTCCGCTGTGGACCGCCTGGAGCGGGGCGTCCGCGAGCTGCACCCGGAGGTGAAGTACGTGTTCATCGAGGCACGTTCGATCGCCCGTCGCGCCCAGGGTGGCGCGGCCACGGCATCAGCCACGGCATAGTGTCACGGGGATGAGACATCGAAGCCGTCCCATGTCTCATCCTGCACAGTGAACGGCGACGGGCGATCATAGCCCAGGTCGTCGCTTTTCTAAAAAATGTGCCGTCGAGCGCGAAAGTGCGTGACTTTCCGTCCGATCTTGCCTTTACTGAATGGATGTCCGGGAGCGGCGCCTGGTTTTTGCGCCTATGTCCGGACGACCAAGCGCGACCTCCCCACGCACGCTTCACCCGTATCTCCTTATGCCGGGATTTCTTCGTCTTCTCCTCTCGCTTCTCTGCCTGACTGTACTCTTCACCGGGTGCTCCACGATTCAATCCCTGACGGGCTCCGACGAAGACGAGCCGCCCGAAGAAGAGACGGTCGCCGAGGCCGATACGTTATCGGAGAAAAAGACCCCGATCGCGGAGCAGGTGCGCCGTCTTTACGCGCTCGAGGCCCGAATTCTTGCCGCGCCGGATAGTACGGCGGAAGACAGCGTGCATACCGGTCACCTTCTCGACCAGGCGATGGGCGAACTTGCGCGCCTTCTGGACCGCGACCCGACGGTCATCGAGCAGGACGCCGTGCGCGACGTGTACCGGGGCCTCACGACGGAATATCGCCGGTACCACCGATACGACGGGCCGGTCGACTCGATGAAAACGGCGCAGGGCGACATCTTTTCCGTCCGGGCCGGGCTTTTCGCATCGCTGGAGCGCGTGAACGAACCGCTCCTCGAAGACGTCATGGCGCCGGAAGCAATCGAAAATATCGAGACGGTCATCCCGCTGACGATGAACCGGCTCGTCAAGCAAAGCCTTGACTACCTGAAGCGCGACCCCGACAAACACGTCAACGGGTGGCTGCAGCGGGAGCAAACGTACGGTCCGATGATCGACCACATCCTGGCCGAAGAAGGCGTCCCGCACGAGCTTCGCTACCTGGCCATGATCGAGAGCGGGCTGAACCCGCGAGCGCGAAGCTGGGCCGGGGCCGTCGGCATGTGGCAGTTTATGCGCGGGACAGGTAGGATGTACGACCTGAAGGTAGACGGTTGGATCGACGAGCGCCGGGACCCGGAGAAGGCCACGCGGGCAGCCGCCCAACACCTGGGCGACCTGTACGACTCGCTCGGCGACTGGCACCTCGTACTCGCGGCGTACAATTGCGGCGAGGGCTGCGTCCGGCGGGCGATTCGCAGAACCGAGCGGTACGATAACATTCAAGATCCCGGCTACTGGGAGATTTACGACCGCCTCCCCCGCGAGACCCGCGGATACGTCCCGATGTTTATCGCAGCGACAATCCTAGCCTCGCAGCCGGAAGCGCACGGTATCGAGGCGCCGAAAGCAGCACCGGCATATTCTTACGACTACGTCGCCGTCCACGGCTCGATGCTGACCGTGCACGAAATCGCTAGACTCGCGGAGACGGATGCGGATGTCATCCGGGCGCTGAATCCGGAGCTCCGGCAGCGCACGCTTCCGCCGTCGCGTGAGAAATACTACATCCGCATCCCGCTCGGCAGCTACCCGACCTTCGCGTGGGGCTACGCGGAACTTCCAGAGTCGAAAAAACGGCCGGCCACCAGCTACCGGGTCCGATCCGGTGACACGCTTTCGGAAATCGCGGACCGCTTCGGCACATCCACGGGTCGGTTGCGTCGCACCAATGGCATCCGCGGCTCCATGATTCGTGTGGGGCAAAATCTGGTGGTGCCCGTGCGGCAGTACGAGAGCGCCATTGAGAATGCGAGTCCTCAGCAGCCGATGCGCGTGCAGTACAGCGCGGCCCCGCCGGTCCGCCCCCTCGATCGCATCGTGATCACGGATCGCGGCCTGCAGCGCTCTCCCGACCGCGAACCGCAGACGCCGGTCCGAACGGCCTCCGCGGAACGCTCGTCGAACGAGAACTCGTCGTCTGAAACGGTGGCCGCCGGGCCGTCCGCCTCTGACGCGTCCTCATCCGAATCGTCCCGTGCTGCACCGGCCGCGACCGAGTCGGCACGCGATGGTTCTGCTGAGTCGTCCTCCGAGACACCGTCAACAGTAACGGTCCGACGGGGCGACAACCTGTCCGCGATCGCGTCCCGGCACGGCGTCGATCTTCGCGACCTGAAACGGTGGAATCGCCTCGGTTCCTCGCGCATACACCCGGGCCAGACGCTTCGCCTGACGCCTCCGGAGGCCGGCTCCACGACGTACACGGTCCGCCGCGGCGACTCTCTCGACCGGATCGCGCGCCTTCATGGCGTCTCCGTTCAGGAGTTGCGCTCGTGGAACGACCTGCGCGGATCACGCATCTACCCCGGCCAGACGCTCGACATCCGCGACGCCGGCGACCGGCCGATCATCTACACGGTCCAGCGGGGCGATACGTTGAGTACGATCGCCCAGAGCTACGGCACCTCCGTCGGGCAGCTTCGCATGCTGAACCAGCTTCGAGGGAGCCAGATTTATCCGGGACAGAAGCTCAAGGTTCAGTCGAACTGAATTTGGTCGCCTTCGGCGTCTACATGTTGTCACGTGCACAAAACGAAGCCGGCCCGCTCCCATCTCGGAGCAGGCCGGCTTTCTGTGTATCGACCAGACGCTTTCGTACCTACACGGCCTCCCCTCCATCGTCCGTACCGTCCGGCGTGTCCGGCATTGTGTCCATTACGATCCTCGCGCATTCCTGAGCCTTCGCCTGATTGTAGTTGAAGGACAGCGACTCGTAGCGGAAGCAGTCGATCACGGTACCGACCAAGCAGAATCCTCCAGTGATCAGGTAGAGAAGGCCCATTCCGATCTGCCCAAGGTAGAACCGGTGCACACCGGCGATCGCGACGAAGCCGAACAGGTTCATCAGCAGGACCGTCATCGGCTCGCGGCGACGGGCGCGGTACAGGTTGGCAAATTGCAGCGCCTGGCTCTCGTTCATCTGCTTGATGATCTGAGCCACGAAGACCTGCTCATCGCCTTCCACTTCCGGTAGATACTTCAGAACTTTCGACATTGTAGGCGGAACGCTGTGTGGAAAATCGTAGGGGATGGATGGGGCGTCGACCGGAACGCCGGCCGTTAGTTGCGTGCGGCGGGAAGAGCGAACGGGCTGTCGGTGTATGCGCCGCGAATCAGATCCAGAATGCGAATCGTGAGACCGGCGACAACCACGCCGCCGAGCGGATGAGCAGCAAACGACGCCGCCCACTCGCCCCGGGCCAAAAGGGCGATGGCATGTCCCAGACCGCACCCCGGGCACCATTCGATGCCCATTCGGGCGAAAACGCACCACGTTTCGCCGTCCGTCGCCGGATCCATCGCTGCCATCACAATCAAGCCAACGGCCCAGATCGCCGCCTCGGCGGGAAAGCGACGCACGTGGCCGGCCATCGCTCGGAGTAAAATTTGGGAGCCTCGTTTCATCGGTGCCATCGTCTGTCTCTGTTCACCGTCAACACGATCCGGGCCGGAGGATTGTTACGAGCGGGCGAGACGCTGAGCGAACGGTTCGTCCTCGTTTGTCACCGATGCCTGCTCCTCGTATGTTTGAACGGGCTGACTGATACCATCCCGTATCCGGCCGGCCCGTCCATCGGATTCGTTCACTCTCCTTCCCGGTATGCGCTTCCTCACCCTTCTCTGCACCCTCGTCCTTCTCAGCGGGACGATCACGTATGCCCAACCCGCCACCGACGCCGACCCGCCAACGTCGACGCTCTCGGTCGAACAGATCATGCAGGATCCGGAGACATGGATCGGCGACTGGCCGGAGAATCTCCGATGGCATGAAAACGGCCGAACGCTGTACTTCGACTGGAACCCGAAGGGGGAATTCCCCTCCGACTCCCTGTTCGCATACGACGTTGAGTCGGGCGACGGACCGATGAAGGTGACCCCCGAGGAACGACGCAGCGCGCCTCCGACGTTCTCCGGATGGTCGCACGGGGAGCACGTGTACGACCGCGCACAGGAGCGTAAGGTGTACGACCACGACGGCGATCTGCACCTCTACCACCGGGACGACGACCGAATCACGCGGTTGACGGATACGCCGGCTCGAGAAGCTACAGCGCGCTTCTCCCCCGATGGAGAACGAGTCATTTACCAGAGGGACAACGCCCTCTTTTCGCTGTCTCTGTCGACCGGTCTAACCCGACAGTTGACGGATCTTCGGCCTGGACGGGATCCGGAGCCGGACACGACCGCCCAGGAAGCGTTTCTCTACGAACAGCAGACCGCCCTTTTCGAAACGATTCGAGAGGAACAGGAAAAGGAGCAAAAGGCCGAAGCGGCACGGGAGCGTGAACGCGCGGCCGACAACGACCCGCCGACCTTCTACTACGGCGATGGCTCGGTTCGACAGCTTCAGATCGACCCTTCGGGGCGGTTTGTTTCATTTGTCGTGCGAGAGGATGTGTCAAATGGAGACGAAACCCTCGTGGCGGACTACGTCACCGAATCGGGCTTCGCAGAAGCCCTGGATGCGCGCCCGAAGGTCGGCATTCAACCGGATGACGTGACGTTCTACGTCCAGGACATCGACCAAGACACGACGTACAGCATCGACCTGCACCAGCTTCCGGGTGCGTACGACGTGCCCGCCTACCAGCAGGAGAAAGGCGTCGAGATGGATTCGTCGGAGGCGAAGCGGTCGCTCTACGCGTACGGTCCGTACTGGAATGCCGATGGCAGTGACGCCGTCATCGTGGTGCGCGCGGATGACAACAAGGATCGCTGGATCGCCCGTCTCGACGCTGCGACCGGCGAGTTGACGGTGCTCGATCGCCAGGAGGACGACGCCTGGATCGGCGGCCCGGGGGTCGGTTCGTACGGCGGCCCGGGAACGATCGGGTGGATGCCGGACGGGGAAACGGTCTACTTCCAGAGTGAGCGAACCGGATGGAGCCACCTGTACACGGTCGACGTCGCATCCGGTGACGTCAGTCAGCTCACGGATGGCGAGTTCGAGGTCTCCGACCCGCGCCTCTCGAAAGACGGCTCGACCTGGACGTTTCAGTCGACCGAGTACTCCTCCCATCAGCTGCATGTTTACCAGATGGACGCCTCCGGCGGAGAGCGGACACGGCTGACGCGGAGGGACGGACAGCACTTCACGCCGCCCTCCCCCACCGATCGATTGGCGAGCCTCTACGAGTACAGCAATCGCCCGCCGGACGTGTACGTCCAGGATCGGTCGGAAACGGCGGAAGCCCAGCGGGTCACCACGTCGCCGACGGACGAATGGCTGGCCTACGACTGGCGCGACCCGGAGATCATCACCTTCGAAGCCTCCGACGGCGTTGATGTGCCAGCCCACCTCTACCGTCCGGACAATCCAAATGGAGCTGCGGTCATGTTCGTCCACGGTGCCGGCTACACGCAGAATGTGATCAAAGGCTGGCCATATTATTTCCGCGAAATGATGTTTCACAACATGCTCGCGGATCTCGGCTACACGGTGATCGACATCGACTACCGGGGATCGGCAGGCTACGGACGCGACTGGCGGACGGCCATCTACCGGCACATGGGAGGGCGTGACCTCGGCGACTACGTCGACGGCTCCGCCTATCTGTCCGATACGTTCGGCATCGACTCGGAACGCACGTTCATTTACGGCGGCTCGTACGGCGGCTTCATGACGCTGATGGGCCTCTTCACCGCGCCAGACTCGTTCGGCGGCGGCGCGGCGCTCCGCTCCGTCACCGACTGGGCGCACTACAACGATGTCTACACGTCGAACATCCTCAACACGCCGGCGACGGACTCCATCGCATACGCCCGCTCATCCCCGATCTACTTCGCCGAGGGCCTGGAGGACCCGCTGCTGATGCCGCACGGGCTGATCGACACCAACGTTCAGCCACAGGACATCTTCCGCCTGACGCAGCGCCTGATCGAACTCGGAAAGGAGGACTGGGAGCTTGCGCTTTACCCCGTGGAGCCGCACTCGTTCACCGAACCGTCGAGCTGGACGGACGAGTACCGCCGCATCTTCGACCTCATCGAAGAGAGTGTCGGCCCGAACCGTTCGGACGCCTCCGAGGAATGAGGCCCCTGTCATTTCCAGTATAAAGGCCGTCTCGCCGTGTGCGGGGCGGCCTTTATTGTATCGGGTCCACCGTGCACGTCACAATCACTGCATCACGGTACCGCCATTCGGAGATGTTCGCACCAAAAAAATGCGACACCCTCCAACGGAGGATGCCGCACATAGGTAGCTCTCTGTCCGTTCAGGTTGCCGGAGCTACGGGCGTGTGGGCGGGTCCGGGAAGTAGCGCACGGTGATCGCCGATGAGGCCCGGCTTTCACCACCGGGTCCGATCGAGGTCACGACGTAACTGTACACTGTTCCGTCTGCAACCGTGTCGTCGACAAACGAGAGGTCGGACACCGGCGAGCCGTTCAGGGGAGTGCCGTCCGCTGTTGCCTCGGCATCGGTCGCACGGTAGACGTTGTATCCGTCGGTTTCGTCGGGCGCGTTCGAATCCCACGTCAGCGAGATGCCGGCCGAGACCTGCTCCGCACTCAGGCGGACGGGAGACGGGGGCGGCGGTGTGTCATTCCCCCCGCCACTGTCGCACCCGGTGACCGGCACCAGAAGGGCAACGAGGACGACGAACAGAACGAGTCGCCGGAGCATTGAATGGCGGGATACAGCTCGAGGCAGGGTTTTCATAAATCTGAGAATGGGCGGAGGGCGGAAGAACAAGCGGTGGGGGGCGGTGCTATCGGACGTGCACGACCTTGTGGACGACCCGCCGGTCCCCGACGGTCATCCGAACGAAGTACATGCCACTTGCGATGGGCGCACCGCTGGCATCCGTGCCGCCCCACTGGACGGAGTGCGGTCCGCTGCCCTGCCGGCCGTCGACCAGGGTTAGCAGGCGACGTCCGAGAAGGTCGTACACGCGAATCGTCACATCCTGCGCCTCCGGCAGCGTGTAGCGTAGCGTGGTCCGGTCGCGGAACGGATTAGGCGCTGGCTTCTCGATCACGAGCTCCTCGGCGGTGGCTTCGGTGGCACCCGTAAACGATTTGCTTCCGAGCAGCAGGCGGTACGTCGACTGGTCTGTGGAGGGCGTCAGCCGGAGCGGGCCGCCTGTCAGCGTGTGCCGTTCGCCGGTGACGGTATTCACGAGGACGGCCGACGCGTCGGGACCTTCCGGCAAACCGGTCGCTCGCAGCGTGACCGGCTCGTCCGCGGGCGATGCCAGCACGAGCGTGTACCGATGCCCGTCCTCGCTCGGCGCCCGCATGTCGCGGGCAAGAAACTGCTGGCGCTCCGGTCCATCCGCGGCGACGCGAAGGCTGACGGAGGTAAAGCCCGTGTAGGGTGGCGCAACCACGTCCAGAGGATCACGTCCACGTTCTGCGTCCGGCGATTCTCCCACAGCGACGCGGGATGTAAACCCACCCGCTGCAGCCTCCAGAGTGAGACGGTTAGCGGCGACTGCACGGGTTGGCGCAGCGTCGGCGCTGCCGGACAGATTTGCCGCCGAAAGAGGAAGCGTCAGCTCGGAGCGTCCGGTGTCGTTCAGGAAGTAAAAGGCCTCGCCGCTCTGTGCGGAGCGGAAGGTTGCCGCCTCCTGGAAGGCCCCGTCCCACGCCCACACCGGCTGCAGATTCCCACCGTTTGCGGACGAGACGTCTGACCAGACGAGACCGATGGGGAGCGGATTCGAAATGATGTTCCACCCGTCGTGCAGCGGAATCGTGATCGCCTGGTTTGTGAGCTGGACGGTTGCGATCGATTCATCTACCGTCCAGTTCGAGCTGCTCAGAAGCCAGAATCCGCGTCCAGGTTGAAAACGGAAGGTATCCGTGCCATCGAACCGGACAAGGAAATCCGTGTCAGAGCCGTCGTCCCAGAGGGCCGTCCAG
>JAAAOT010000136.1 GCA_009908725.1 Bacteroidota bacterium
TCCATCATCGCGTGGATTCTGTTTGTGAGCGAAGTGTTGCTTGAACGCATCTCCCGTGCGTAGTGAGCCGATCCCGTCGGATTGGTTTCATGCGCTGTGTCCCCCTTTCGGTGGAATGAACGGGCCTTCACGGATGACATGTTGGTCATCCGGGTTTTTCCCGACATCCCTCTTTCTACTCCTCGCGCGTGTCGCAGAGTCATTTGCGTACACGGCATTCGTTCTCGCGGTGCGGGGTGGGTTCTGTAGAAGCGGTATGCCGGTGCTCCGTCCGATCGTTTCAATGACAACAGGTCGTCGGCGTGTTGTCTGGTTGCTCGTGGTTCATCCGTTCTGGTAGCCGGGTTTTCCGGTACTACCGGGCCGGAGGAACACCATCGAGTGCTGTTCGACCGCGCCGGTGTCGTCCTGGTCTCGGGTCCCTTCGACCGGTTTGTGCCGACGACACCCCGTTGCGTCATTCCATCGGTTTCTCTCGACGCCTCCGGAGCCCTCCGCCTTTGCTGCCATGATCCAGCTTGAGTCCATCCTCGTAGGTACAGACCTTACCGTACACTGCGATTCCGTCCTTCAGTCCGCCGCCTCCCTCGCGCGCCAGTCCGGCGCCGAACTCCACGTCGTGCACGTCGCATCGGAGTGGGACCGCGACGACGACCAGCCGCGGGACGCACTGGACGCACAAATTCGCCGCGTGCTGCCGAATGACCCGCCGACCACCGTTGAGGTACGGTACGACCGCCCGTTTCACGGCATCCTGGTGCATGCGGCGGACGTTCATGCAGACCTTGTCGTCCTCGGACCGACCCGGTCTGCACCCCTCGTGTCCCGTGTGCAGGCGACG
The DNA here is from genome assembly GCA_009908725.1 of Bacteroidota bacterium. Classification (GTDB taxonomy): domain Bacteria; phylum Bacteroidota; class Rhodothermia; order Rhodothermales; family Salinibacteraceae; genus Longibacter. The sequence continues at coordinate 842 of JAAAOT010000136.1, forward strand.
ACGGCGGAGCGAATCGTCCGATCGGCGGAAGTGCCCTGCCTGGTTGTACGCTCGCCGATTACGGGTGCGGTGAATCGTTATGGCGTTGTGCTGGACGGGGCGGTGTCCGACCGCGGCCTGATCGATCTGCTGGCCGACTGGTCGCCGAGGCTCGGCCCGGCACCGGACGTGACGCTCGTGGACCCGGTACCATCGGAGTCACCGGACGGCATCGATCCAACGGATCCAATCCAGTTGCGAGCGGAGCACGCCCTGCCTACGCACGTCTCGCTCTCGCGGGCCCGCGTTGACGGGTCCGACCCCGTCGATGCTCTCACCGAGTGGGCGCGCATCGCCTCCAAGCAGTGGCTCGTCGTGACGACCTCGGCTCGTGCGGGCATGAATCGAATCTGGAAAGGTAGTCGTGCAGCGCGCCTCATACACGAGGCGCCGTGCTCCGTGCTGCTCGTCCCATCGACGTTCTGGCGCCGGGCGCCGATCGAGCTCGGGCGGGTTGCTGTTGCCGTTGGACCGGAAGACCGGGATGGTGCCCCCCGGCGGTGGATCGAGGATCGTGTGGCGCACGCCCGGGAGTCGATGAAGCTGATCCCGGTCGACGACCACCCGGAGATCGTGGAGGCTGCCTGGTCCGCACGGGCGGACCTCATCGTGGTCGATGATGATCGGGGGAGCGGGGACTCGAAATCACCGCTGAACCCCAATCTAGAGGCCATTCTCGAGAAAACACCGGTGCCCGTTCTGGTTCTACGGGACCTGCCGGAGGGACCCATCGAGCACGTGCTCGTCGCCGTTGACACGGGAGAGCTGTGGTACGAAAAATTTGGCTGGGCGCGTCGGCTGAATGAGCGCTTCGGTACACGAATTACCGTTTTCCATGCCGTCGATCTGGCGCTGAAGAGTCGAGTACGCCGGACGCCAGGAGGCGAGTTCGTGTCCGGGATGTCGACGTGGATGAAGGATGACGTGGAACGCACCGTGTTACCGGCCATGCGTGCCTGGCTCTGGGAGCGCGTCCGACTCGCGGAATTGCCGGAAGACGCGGTCGACGTCAAGGTGAGTCTTACCGATCCGTGGTACGCGATTCCGACGCTGGCGCTGACGTGTGGCGCCGACCTGGTTGTGGCGGCAGTGCACAGCGCCCCGGGGCCCGACCCGGCGCCGCTCAGCCCCGTCGCCCGCGCGGTGTTAACGGGGGGATCATACTCGGTTCTGGGCGTCGTCGATCGAGAGCGGGCCGTGGCTCGTGCTAACGAAGACCGCCGAACCGAGGTCGAACGCCTCGAATCCTAACCTCGCACCCTCTGTCGTCTACACCCGGTATCAGATGATTACGCTCGCCTACATTCTTCTTGGGATTTCGCTCGTCCTGGTCACGGGACGGCTCCTAGTCGGACCGAGTCTCTCCGATCGGGTCGTCGCCCTGGATATGCTCTCGTTCATCGCCGTCGGTGTGATCGCGGTTTACACAATCGCGACCGGATCGGCAGTGATGCTGGACGCAGCGCTTGTGCTTGCGCTCGTCGCTTTCCTGGGGACGGTGGCCTTCGCCCGCTTCGTAGAACGGAACCCGTCGCTCCTGGGATCGGCCGAGACGGTTGAGTCGAAGGCAACGCCGGCTTCGGCGTCAGCCGAACGTGTCCCCGCGGCCTCCTCCGAGGGGTAGACCCGCGCCACTCGTTGCCACCGCCGGTCGCACCGCTTGCTCGCTGCTCACCGTCATCCGTCTGTGTCGATCCACCCGTTCCCGCACCCCTATGTCGATTCTTGTTTCTGCCTGTCTTCTCATCGGCGGCGGCTTCGTCCTCGTCGCCGCCATCGGCCTTGTGCGATTGCCCGACCTCCTCATGCGCATGCATGCCGCAACCAAGGCCGGTACGCTCGGGGCCGGACTCCTGCTCGCAGCCGTAGCCTTTTCCGTTCCGGGTGACGGCGTCGCCGTGAAGGCCGTCGCTACCATCGTCTTTCTGCTGCTCACCGCGCCCATTGCCTCCCACGTCATCGCTCGCTCCGCATACTACGCGGGCGACATCAAGCTCTGGGACAAGACGCATCTGGATGAGCTGGCCGAAGCGATCGGGTCCGGAGAACAGGACTCCGCGCATCGTGCTGCGATGAACCAAGGCAATCCGCCTCGGTCCAGCGCACGCGCCTCCCGCGTCGATCCGCCCGGTACCAACGATGCGGTCCCGGCGGACGCCTGAGTCCGCAGGCCGACGGCGTACGATTCAGCGGTTGCACTCGGCCGCCCCCTTGCTGACGATTTATATTTCTGTCTTCTATGATTCTCGCGATTCTGATTACATTTTTTGCCGCCGGAGCGGCGCCGCTCGTCGCGAGTCGCGCCGGGCGACGCACCGGATGGATTCTCAGCCTCGTACCGGCCGGGTTGTTCGCCTACTTTGCGACGTGGATCCCTGCAATCCAGGGGGGCGAGATCGTGCGTGTCGCAGTCGACTGGGTGCCGCAGTTCGGCGTCGAGTTCGCCTTCGTCCTTGACGGCCTCAGCCTCCTCTTCGCGCTTCTTATCACGGGGCTCGGTACAGCCATCCTCGCCTATGCCGGAGCCTACCTGGAGGGCAACCCGGACATCGGACGCTTCTATGTCAGCCTCATCGCGTTCATGGGGGCGATGCTTGGCGTCGTGCTGGCGGACGATCTGATCGCGATGTTCGTGTTCTGGGAGCTGACAAGCATCACGTCGTATCTCCTCATCGGCTTCAAGCACGAGAAGGCCTACGCAAGGAAATCGGCGCTTCAGGCACTGCTTGTAACCGGGGGAGGTGGGCTCGCCCTTCTGGCCGGCGTCATCCTCCTGGCCTCCGCAGGGGGCACGACGTCGATCACGGGGCTTCTTGCGGCCGAGACGCCAATCACAGAGCACGCTCTCTACCTGCCGGCGTTTATTCTGATCGCCATCGGCGCATTCACGAAGTCGGCGCAGTTCCCCTTCCACTTCTGGCTGCCGAATGCGATGGCGGCGCCGACACCGGTGAGTGCGTTCCTGCACTCAGCGACGATGGTCAAGGCGGGCGTGTACCTGCTGGCGCGCCTGGATCCGCTGCTCGGGGGGACCGCGGCGTGGACCTGGTCGCTCAGCGTGGTTGGAGCGATCACAATGCTCGTCGGTGCCATCGCGGCAGTGCGTCACACTGATCTCAAGAACGTGCTGGCGTACTCGACGATCACGGCGCTCGGCACGCTCGTCGTGTTAATCGGGCTCAGCTATCCCGCCGCGCTGAAAGCAGCCATCGTTTTCCTGATCGTGCACTCACTGTACAAGAGTGTCCTGTTTCTGGTCGCGGGGTCCGTGGATCACGAAACGGGTACGCGGGACGTTCTCGCGCTGGGGGGGCTGCGTTCGAAAATGCCGTACTCGTTCGGCGCCGCGCTCCTCGCCGGCCTATCAATGGCCGGACTCCCGCCGCTCTTCGGCTTTGTCGGAAAAGAACTTACGTATAAGGCGAAACTCGGCGTGGAAGGAATCGGCTGGATGCTGCCCAGTGTGGCGGTCATTGCGAATGCCTTAACCGTGATCGCGGCCGCGATTCTTGTGATTCGACCCTTTTTCGGCCGGTACAACAGCCCGAAACGTGCGCACGAAGCGCCGTTTGCCATGTGGATCGGCCCCGTCATCATCGGTGGTGCCGGACTCGTTCTCGGCATTGTTCCCGGTATACTGGCCGGTATCGTCGCACCGGCGGTCGATGCCGTCGCAGGCGAGCCTGTGCCGATCAAGCTGGCGCTGTGGTACGGGCTCAACACGGCTCTGCTGTTGAGCGTGATCACCGTCCTGCTCGGTGCCTTCGGGGCCTGGAAGATGGACGCACTCCGCATGGGGCTGCAGCACTTCGACGCGCTCCGGCGAGCAGGTCCTGAGGCCGTCTACGATCGGCTGATGAACGGGCTGCCCCGACTCGCGGAATGGCAGACATCCTTCTTCCAGGGCGGAAGCCTGCGGACGTATCTGGCGGCAACGATCACGACACTCGTCGCTCTGGTCGGCGGCACGTACCTGTGGCAGGTCGGCATCGTCGTGCCTTGGTCCGCGCCTGATCTAATGCCGATCGAAATCGTGGTGACCGGTATTGTCGCAGTGTCGGCTCTCGCCGTGACGGTCGTGCGATCGCGCCTCGTCGCCGTGACGGCACTCGGGGTCGTCGGCGTCGGCGTGGCGTTGCTCTTCGTGCTCTTCAGCGCGCCAGACCTGGCGATGACGCAGTTTCTCGTGGAAATCCTCATCGTGGTGATCGTGCTGCTCGTCATGCAGCATCTTCCCGATGAGGTGAACCGGACGTCGCTGGGCCGACGGATCCGGGATGCCGGAATCGCTGTCGGTGCCGGCGCCGTCGTGACCGTTCTTCTGCTGTCGGTGGGGCAAACGCCGGTCAGTCGCCATCTGTCCGACTTCTTCGGCGAAACGGCGGTCCCGGGCGGATTCGGTCGCAACGTCGTAAATGTCATCCTGGTCGATTTCCGCGCCCTGGATACGCTGGGTGAGATCGCCGTCATCGCCATTGCGGCGCTCGGCGTGTTCGTCCTCGTGAAAATGAACGCGCCCCTCGATGGTCTGACGCGACCCGCGCATCCGTCGGTCGTCCTGCAGACCGGAACGCGTCTATTGATGAGCGTGCTGTTGCTGGCATCGCTGTTCATGCTGTGGCGTGGACATAACGAGCCCGGCGGCGGCTTCATCGGTGGACTCGTTGCCGCAGCAGCTCTCGTGCTGTACACGATCGCCTACCGTCAAGCCGGGACGGAGCGAATGCTTCGCGTCGCGCCACGTGTCCTCATCGGGTCGGGCCTCGCCGTCGCACTGGCGAGCGGCCTCTTTGCGGTGATGGCCGGGAAAACGTACCTGACAGGCCTCTGGGCCGGGATTGAGACCGGCACGGGTGTGCTGAAACTCGGCACGCCGCTACTGTTCGACGTCGGGGTATTCCTCACGGTCGTCGGCGTCGTTATGACCATGGTCCTGGCACTGGAGCGGATTTCGACGGCTCCCCCGCCGCTGATGGACGGGGAGGGGGAGGGCACTCAGGAGCCCGGGACGCAAGGCGAGCGCATTCGACCGCCTTCCCGCCGCGCGCCCACGGCGCCCGAGACCTCGGAGAAGCTTCCGGCTTCCTGACCGCTGCACGCAGCGTTCGAACGGGCGCCTCCCGTCGCGCCAACCCCTCCTCGCATTGCACGTTGCCAGACCCCTGTTCTGATGGATATCGCCGCCCCACTTTTGATCGGTCTACTCACTGCCTCCGGCGTGTACCTGCTTCTTCGACGCAGCCTCCTCCGGATGCTGTTCGGACTGATCTTACTGTCCAACGCCGTCAACCTGTTGATCCTCACGGCAGGCGGGCTGACGAGCGGCCAGCCGCCACTCATCTCCGGCACGGAAACCGTGATGGATGCGTCCGCGGCCAATCCGCTGCCACAGGCGCTGATCCTCACTGCGATCGTGATCGGGTTCGGACTGATTGCATTCGCCCTCGTCCTTGTATACCGGACGTACAAGACGATGGGGACACTGGATGCCGATGCCGTTGCCGCGGGCACGCCGCGCGACGACTCCTGATCTCGCTTACCACGTTCTGTTTTTGGTGACCCCTTTCACCCCCACTGTTTCTCACGTTCATGAGTGATCTCCTCGTCCTTCCAGTCGTGATTCCCCTCGCCACCATGGTGGCGACGCTTCTCGCCTGGAGAGCCATTCGTCTCCAACGCATCCTCCACCTGATCGGCGCCGCCGGCCTTGCTGTGGCCTCGATAGTGGTGGCCGTTTCCGTGTGGAACGGCGGGATCATGCACCTGCAAGTGGGATCGTGGTCGTCGCCTTTCGGCATCACGCTCGTCGCGGATGTTCTTAGCGCAGCGATGCTGGTCGTCGTCGGACTCACCGGCGCGGCCGTGGGCGTCTACGCGGTAGGCTCGATCGACGGCGAACGGGAGCGTTTTGGCTTCTATCCGCTCTACCATGCGCTCCTGATGGGGGTGAGCGGGGCCTTCCTCGCGGGTGACCTCTTCAACCTCTACGTCTGGTTCGAGGTGATGCTTATCAGCTCGTTCGTCCTGCTCGTACTCGGAAACGAGACGGAGCAGGTCCGCGGCGCGAGCACGTACGTTATCATAAATCTGGTGTCGTCGCTCTGCTTTCTGGCGGCGATCGGTCTTCTGTACGGCCTAACCGGATCGCTGAACCTGGCAGACCTGGCGAGCCGTCTTCCGGGCGTCGGGGAGCCTGCACTTGTAACGACCATCGCGATGCTGTTCTTGATCGCGTTCGGCATCAAGGCAGCCGTCTTCCCGCTGTTCTTCTGGCTACCGGCATCATATCATACGCCGCCGGTCGCCGTCTCCGCTATCTTCGCGGGGCTTCTGACGAAGGTCGGCGTCTACGCGCTGATCCGCGTCTTCACGTTGCTCTTCACGCAAGACATCGGGTACACGCACACCATGCTGCTGGGCATCGCCATGCTGACGATGATCACCGGCGTACTCGGCGCGGCCGCGCAGTTCGAGTTCCGAAAGGTGCTGTCGTTCCACATCGTGAGCCAGATCGGCTACATGGTACTCGGGCTTGCCCTGTTCACGCCGCTTGCCCTCCTGGGCGCCGTCTTCTACATCATCCACCACATCATCGTAAAGACCAACCTGTTCCTGGTCAGCGGTCTCGCCCATCGGTTCGGCGACACGTTCGAGTTGAAGTCCCTCGGCGGCCTCTACCGGTCGAAGCCTTGGCTGGCGATTCTCTTCGCGATTCCGGCTCTGTCGCTGGCGGGCCTGCCGCCGCTGTCCGGGTTCTGGGCGAAGTTTGTCATCATCCGTGCGGGGCTGGAAACCGAGGCATACGTCGCCGTGGCCGTCGCTCTCGTCGTGGGCCTGCTGACGCTGTACTCAATGACGAAAATCTGGAACGAGGCCTTCTGGAAGCCGCTCGTGTCGGCCGACAGAACGTCCGAAGCAGACTCCGAGCGTGCTGTGAACGAAGGGCTCCTTCCCGCGCCCTCCCTGGCCTGGACCGTGACACCGGTCGTCGTGCTTGCCCTGATCACGCTCGGCATCGGACTCTACGCCGAGCCGCTCGCTATTGTCGCCGATCGCGCCGCCGACGAGCTTCTCCTGCCGGAGGCGTACGTGGAAGCCGTTCTTGGGTCCGGCGTGGCCGAAAACCAGTCGCTGCCGTAGTGTCTTCGCGGGCATAATTCCCGGAGCGGCCCCGACGCCGTGCATCGACATCGCATCTATAGATATTTGACCGTTTCAACACCACGATGAACCTCTTTTTCCTAAACGTTGCGCTCGCCGTTGCCTGGGCGGCCGTGAACGGCTCGTTTTCGGCAACGACGTTGATGGCCGGTTTTGGTCTCGGTTACCTGGTATTGCTGATCGCGCGGCCCGTGTTCGGCCGCTCGGCCTACTACGGCGGGTTATGGCGAGCCCTCGCATTTGCCGGAATCTACGTCTGGGAGCTGATTGCCTCGAGCGTCCGGGTTGCCATCGACGTGTTGAGCCCGCGCCTGACCATGCGTCCGGCTGTAGTTCGCGTTCCGCTCCTCGCGCGGTCCGACGCATCAGTCACGCTTCTGGCCAACCTGATTTCGCTAACCCCGGGAACGCTGAGCCTGGAGGTGGAGGAGGGCAACGGAGCCCTCTTTGTCCACGCGATGGACGTGCAGGACCCGGAAGACCTCCGCCGTGAAATCCGGGACACCCTGGAACGACGCGTCGTCGCACTCTTCGAGCCGGCGTAGGGGGCGTTGACGCGTTGGGTCGTTGACGCGTTGGGTCGTTGAAGCGTTGGGTCGTTGAAGCGTTGGGTCGTTGAAGCGTTGGGTCATTGTGGCGTTGGGTCGTTGAGGCGTTGGGACGGAATGGGGGATGTGGAATTGCGGATTGGGAATCCGTTGAACTGTGGCCCCCAGAACCCGAGACTGCAACAGATTTTGTGTATGAGGGTAGGGGCGATCTCCTCATCCCGACGTTAGGAACCATGACGACACCAAAGAAGACGTCTCACACGCCCCCTCCATCG
>JAAAOT010000064.1 GCA_009908725.1 Bacteroidota bacterium
GTTGGTGGGCTTCCATGTCCTTGGTGTCCCGTTTTTGACCGGCCAAAAACGGGACGGAAAAAGCACCAAACGGTACTACCTCGCTCTGCTCGGGTCGCCGCCCGGCTGTTAGAACTTCGGCTGGAGGCTCTGCTCGCTCGTTGAACGAATCGAAAGGGCCCAACGGGTCATCCTGTGGACTCGCTTCGCTCAAACAACGATTCGTTCGATCACTCGCTCTCTTCGCCTCCCAGGACGCCGAACTTCTAAATGCCGGGGGGAAGGACGAAATTCGAAGGGCGAAGTTCGAAGGGCGAAGTTCGAAACGCGAAGTGGGTCGACTGAGCGGCCGGGTTGGATTTCGGTTATCCTGGCGAGGGTTGTGGCTGTCCACGGCGTCGCACGAGGCTCTGTCTGATAAGGTAATTCGTTTCGGCGCTTGAGAGGGGCAGGACGTCCGCTCCTGGTCACTTCAATCCCAAATCCTCAATTCCCAATCCTCAATTCCCAATCCAACGAGCCAACGGTCAACGCTACAACGGACGAACGAACATTCAACATTCGACATTCCCCACTCGAAATTCGAAGTTCTCCATTCCCACCCATCCATAACCGAATCAATAAAAGCGTTTGGGAAGCATTCGGCGTGGCGGTCGTAGGTATGAATCCTGCAGTCACACGTCTGCTGGTTCGTACTTTTTCGATGGTAACCCTTTTGCATGGAAGCTCCCGACGATCTGCGTGGCCTGTTTTGCAACCGGACTCTGAACCTCCGGGGCATCAAGGCCATCGGCTATGACATGGACTACACGCTCGTTCACTACCACATGCGGGAGTGGGAGCAGCGGGCGTACAGTTTCATCAAGGAAGGCCTCCTCGCCAAAGGATGGCCGATCGATCACCTGACGTTCGACCCGGACCTCGTGATTCGGGGCCTGGTCATCGATACCGACCACGGCAACGTGGTGAAGGCCAACCGCTTCGGCTACGTCAAGCGCACCTTCCACGGAACGGAGCCGCTGGGGTATCGCGAGCAGAAGAATGTGTACCAGCGGACGCTCGTCGACCTGAGCGAGGATCGGTGGGAGTTTCTGAATACGCTCTTCGCCATCTCGTCGGCCTGCATGTACATGCAGCTGGTGGACCTGCTGGACGAAGGCAAGCTGTCCACGTCGATGGGCTATCACGACCTGTACGAGGAGGTCCGGCAGACGCTCGATGAGGCCCACATGGAGGGGCGGCTGAAGCAGGAGATCATCAGCGAGCCGGAGCGCTTCGTCGACCTCGACCCGGAGATGCCGCTGGCGCTCCTCGATCAGAAACGGGCGGGTAAGAAGCTCCTCCTGATTACGAACTCGGAATGGGACTACGCACGACCCATGCTCGAGTACGTGTTCAACGACGTCCTTCCGGGCGATATGACGTGGCGCGACTTGTTCGACCTGTCGATCGTCGGTGCGCGGAAGCCGGACTTCTTCTCGGTACGCATGCCGGCCTTTCGCGTGGTCAACGACGACGGCATGCTGCGCGAGCATAAGTCGGGACCGCTGCAGGAAGACTGCGTCTACGTCGGGGGCAACGCGCCGCTCGTGGAAGAAAGCCTGGGCCTGCGCGGGGAGGAGATCCTCTACATCGGCGATCACCTGTTCGTCGACGTGAACGTGTCGAAGAAGGTGCTCCGCTGGCGCACGGCGCTGGTCGTCCGCGAGCTGGAGGAGGAGATTGAGGCCTACCGGCAGTTCGCCGATCAACAGGAGGAGCTCTCCCGGCTCATGCGGCAGAAGGAAGAGCTGGAAGCCGACTACTCGTCCCTTCGCCTGCAGCTTCAGCGGTCGCAGGACGACTACGGGCCGCGGGATCACCGTTCGCCGTCGGTGATCGAGAACGAGATGAACCACCTGCGGGACGACCTCGTCGCTCTGGATGAGAAAATCGCTCCCCTGGCCAAGGCCTCAAGCCGGCTGGTGAACGAGAACTGGGGACCGCTCCTGCGCACCGGCAAGGATAAGAGCATGTTTGCCCGACAGGTCGAACGATACGCCGACGTCTACACCGGGCGGGTCAGCAATTTCCTGCACCACACCCCGTTCATCTACCTACGCTCCCACCGCGGCAGCCTCCCCCACGACGATGCCGCCAGCGAGGACGGCGCCTACACCACGACATCCGGGTATGAATGGGATGAGGCAACAGCGAAGGAGAGAGGGTGAAGGTTTTAAGGTGTGAAGGTGTTAAGGTGTGTATGTGTGTAGGTGTGTAGGTTTGCAGGTGCGATCGAGGTTCGGCAAAACCCGGAACCCAGAACCCGGAACCCAGAACCCAGAACTCGGCACCAAAAACTCTGACCCCTGAACCTTGAACTCTGAACGTTGAACCTACCCCCGTATCCGGCAGGTGGCCTGGGCGCGGGCGGCGGTTTTGCCTGATGGCAGCCGGACGGTGGCTTCGAGGAAGAGCTGTTTGCCTGCACGTTCGGCGACGCGGCCCTCAACGTCGATGTAGTCCGCGACGGGCGGTACCGGACGAAGATACTGGGTGGTCATCTGCGTTGTGACGCTCGGCGGGGCGACGAGAAAGCTGAGCGGCCCGAGCGTGTTGTCTATTGCCGCGGCGATGTAGCCGCCCTGCATCAGCCGGAGCGGGTTCTGATAGCGCTCGCGCACGGGCAGCCGGACGACGAGCACCTCTGCCTCCTCGTCGAAGGAAATCGCCTCCGCACCCATGTCCTCATAGCACGGCGGCGGCAACCGCAGGTCGGCATCGTCTGGCATACACTCGCGAAGACGTTTCAGGATATCAGGCATGCGACGGTGTTTAGGTGTGAAGGTTTGAAGGTTTGAAGGTGTTAACGTGTTAAGGTGTTAAGGTGTGTAGGTGTGAAGGTGTGTAGGTTCGCAAGGTGCTATCGAGGTCCGGCGAAACCCGGAACGTAGAACTCGGCACCCGGAACCCGGAACGTAGAACTCGGCACCCGGAACCCGGAACTCAGAACCCGGAACTCGGCACCCGGAACCCGGCACCCGGAACCCAAAACCCTGAACGTTGAACTAACTCGGATCCGGGACTTCGGCCATGACGATGGGGCCGCAGGGGCCGCCGAAGCGCATGCCGACGCGAGCGCTGGTGTAGGCGTAGGCGTCGAACGCGGTTAGGTCGTGCTCGTCCATCAGCAGCTCGTACGCCTGGTCGAGGGCGGACTGGTGCGCTTCTTCGAGGGTCGGGCCGATCCCCATGCACAGGGTCGTGTTTCCGACGCGAATCCGGGGCGTGGGCGGGGCGGCGCCTTTTTCCACATCCACATGGAGCCGCGCGCTGCCGGCGGCTTCGATCGCAACCCATGTGGGCTCAGCCCGGCCCATCGCCGCGTGCAGGTCGCCGACGGAGAGCAGGCCGCCGTCCACTTCGACGGGGAGGCGAAGCGTGGCCCCGGGCGATAGCTCGCGGAGGTCCATGTTGCCCCCGAACGGATAGGCCGGCTGAAACGTCGAGCCTTCCCCCTCCGCAGGCGCAACCCCGATGCAGCCGATCATCGGCTCGAGCGGCATGCTGAGGTCGTCGCTGATCCGGAGGCTGTTGCCGTCGATCTCGATCTCGCGCGTCCGCGTCGCGTCCGTTCGTTCACCCAGACCGCCGAACTCCGGCATCCAGACCGACCAGGCCCGCCGGACCTTGACGTCGAGAATGTCGATGACCAGGGCATCGCCCGGTTCGGCTCCCTTTACCGCCACCGGTCCGGTCACCAGGTTGAACGTTTCAAGGCCGATGTCTTCAACCGATTCCCCCGTGTGCAAGCGTTCATATGCGACGTCGCCGGTCTCGAACGTCACGATGTCATCCGGCTCGACCTCCGTCGCCGGGCTGTGGTGTCGGTTGAACGTGGCCGTGCGGTGATCCGTGCTGACGACGTGCTCCTGCATAACGTTGGGCGACCTGGTCTTGGGAAGTGGACGCGCTTCAGTGGACGCTCCTAAGAACGTGTGCCAACAGCATCTTCGCAAGAACAACCCTCCCCGGGTGCAGACACGACCGGTTTGAAGGGTTCAAAACATAAAAAACCCTCGCCTCCAGGTGGAGACGAGGGCAAAACGGTGCGGCGCAAACAACAGGCCGCAGGTTTGCAGGCTGTGCCGCTATCGGCCGCCGCCCGGTCCGCTATTTCCGCCCTGCTGCGGGGACGGGGGACGCATCGGCTGCACGGCGTAGCTTGCCACTTTCCACTCCCCCTCCTCCTTCGTCGTGAGAATCACTTCGTTGAAGGTCGCGGGCTTGTACTTGGCTTCGTAGCGGAGAACGATGAAGGGGCCGCCATCCACCTGAGGAAGCGATGCGCGGTACTGAGCCGCCGCAAACTCGCGGGACTGAACGTCGCCGAGCTGGCTCTTCTTCTGCTCGTTCTTCTCCGCCCAGACCTTCTGCTCGACCTGGTCCTGCATCATCGATGCCGCCGCCTTGTAGCTGGCGTCATACTGGCCGTCGTCATTGGTTTTCAACCACTCCTCGGCTACGGTGCGGGCCTCCTCCTTGGCCGCCGCGGTATCCACCGCCGCCTCACCGGAGTCCTGGGCCATTACCGGCACGCCGGCGAAAAGGAGCACACTCATCACGAAAGCAAACGTACTGTGCACGATGCGTTTCATATGGATAGAGCATTGTTCAATAGAAAAATTGAGCCGTGCGCCTACCGAGGACGACCAATGGGACAACGGCACGACGCCGGAAGCACTCGTCCATACCGACCCACGTCGGATGCGGTCCGCCCGTCAGAATCTTCACAAAAGGCTCGTTCCGCGCCCTGACGACGCTAAAGCCCGTTAACCCGTTGATATCGTCCAACTTACGACCCCCATCGCAGCGGGGTGGACGCTCCGAATTCTACGGCGGGCATCAACGCTGACTGGGAACTCGCCCGTTGACACTCTGTCAAAACGTGTAGTTGACACGGTGTCAATGAGTGATCAGATGTCAGAGAATGGCATCCAGAGGCCCGTTTGCACACCGTAAATCCCCTTCCGCAACCAGCAACGTCCTGATGTCGATCGAAGAGCGCCGACGCGAAGAGAAAGAGCAACGCCGGCACAGCATCGTCGACGCGGCAGAAACCGCGCTGAAGACGAAACGCGTGGAGGACCTGACGATGTCGGACGTGTCTTCAAACGCCCGTCTCAGCCGAAGCCTCCTCTACGTCTACTTCGAGGACCTGGACGACATCGTGCTGGCTGTGACCCGGCGCGGTTTCCAAAACCTCCTCGACCGATTCCGGAAGGCGGTCGGACACCACGACACGGGCCTGATGCAAATCCGCGCGATCGGCGAGGCCTTACGTGGACTTCGCCCGGGATGAACCAACCTATTTCGACCTCGTGGCTCGATTCGAGGCGCGAACGGCAGACCCGCAGGAGACATCAGACAACGAACGCGCGTGCATTGCCCTGGGGGATGCAGTCATGGAGGTCATGACGACGGCGATCGAGACCGGCATCGACGACGGATCCATCCGGGAGGAACTCTCGCCGACCGAGACGGCGGTGACGCTCTGGGGGTTTACGCACGGACTCATCCAGCTGGCCGTCCACAAGAGCGACATGCTGAACGTCCGTCACGGTCTGGATCCGGATGACCTGGTCGAGCGCGCTCTCGACCTCGCCGGGGTGGGCCTGACGGGACGCGCCGCCCACCCGATCTGCCGATCCGACATCGTGGAGATGATGGAAGGCGGCTGACCGCCCCCCGCCTCATCCGTCCGGCCTCGCACGGCCGGTCTTTTTTTTACCCATGGATTGACACTTTGTCAACAACCGATGACCTGTCAACAGCTGGACTCGGCATCTTCATTCTTCTTGACCGCGGCCCCCACACTTCGGCGCGTGACCGCGCTCGTGACGTGGCTGGCTTTCCTTCTGCCCGCCGCATACGGGCAGGTCGGCCCGACGCCGACCGACACGACCCGTCTCCCCGTCGTCGAGATTCTGGTCCGGGAGGCTCTGAGCCGAAACCTCGACCTGAAGCAACAGAACCTTGCCCTCGACCGGGCCATGGCGACCGTCGACGAGGCTCGCGGCGGCTTTCTCCCCCGGCTGGACGCGCAGGCCCGCTACACCCGCGCCGGGGGCGGGCGGACCATCGACTTTCCGGTGGGCGATCTGCTGAACCCGGTCTACGAAACGCTCAATACCCTGACGCCGCCGGGCACCGATGACTTCCCCACCATCGAGAACCGGGAGATCGCGTTTCTGCGCGACCGTGAACAGGACACGCGCCTGCGCCTTGAGCAACCGCTCTTCGCACCCGCCGCGCTGTACGGATACCGTGCGCGGAAGGACGAGCGCCGGGCCGAACAGGCATCAACCGAGGTGACCCGCCGAACGATCGCACGCGACGTGCAGATCGCCTACTTCGGTTTTCGGCAGACATCGGAGCAGGTTAAGATCCTGGACGCAACCTACGACCGGGCCCGAGAAAACCTCCGGGCCAGTCGACGCCTCGTCGACGCGGGCAAAGCGACGCCCGACGCCACCTTCCGGGCGGAAGCCGAAGTGTTGGCCGTGGAGCAGCGCCGGACAGAGGCAGAAGCGGGGCGCCGCCGGGCACGCAGTGCACTCAACCTGATCCTCGACCGTCCGCTCGACTCCCCGATCCCGTCGCCACGCATGAGCACGACATCGCTGGTCGACCGACAGACCCGGTCGCTGCCAGCTTCAGTCCGCCCGTTCGTGGGCCGGACCGGCCTCGACCTGCTCCAGGACCGAGCGCAGGCCGATCGTCCGGAGCTACGCCAGCTGTCTGCAGCCTTCGATGCGACGGAGGACCAACGCCGCCTCGCGCAGACGGCCTACCTGCCGACGGTTTCGCTCGTCCTCGAAGGCGGTATTCAGGGGACGACCTACGGGTTGGATGACGAACAGCGGTTCGGGCTCGCCTCTCTCGTGCTTCAGTGGAATCTGTTCGACGGGTTTCGGGACCGTGCTCGCGTCGAGCAGGCAGACCTGTCCGCCCGCCAGATCGATGTGCGCCGCGATGCGGTGTCGCAACAGATCGACCTACAGGTCCAGCAGGCATTCGACGACGTCCGCGTTGCGCTGCGCTCCCTGCAAACCGCAGAGGCCCGCCTCCGGGCCGCAGAGTCCAGCTTCCGCCTGACGAAGCGGCGCTACGACGTAGGACGCGCCAGCCTCGTCACCTTCACGGACGCGCTATCGACGCTCACGGAGGCCGAGTTAAACCTCGCCGTCACTCGCTACACCCTGCTTGCACGTCTTGCCGAACTCCGCTATGCCGCCGGCCTGCCGATGACGCCACCCAACGCGCCAACGCGGTGATTCCGACCAGTCCCACGCCTTTTTATCGACAACCGACTTGTGCCATGATGGACCTCGACCCTTCCGTCATCCGACGCCTCCGACTCGCCGTTCTCTCGCTCGCCTTCATCCTGCTCGGATGCACGGCGGACGCCGATCCCGTGCCCCCGGCGCCGACCGCGACCCCCGTTCAGACGACCCGGGCCGAAGCCGCGCCGTCGCCCATCCCCATTCGCACGAGTGGTCGCCTCGCTACGAGCGCTGAGATTCCGATGGCGTTCAAAATCGGTGGGGTCGTGGCTCGCATTCTCGTGGATGAAGGAGAGCGCGTTTCCCCTGGTCAGACGCTTGCCCGGCTCAACCTCTCCGAGATCAACGCCCGGGTGTCGGAGGCGGAAAGCGCTCTGGCGAAGGCGCAACGCGACCTGGAACGGGCACGCACGCTGCAGCGCGACTCGGTCGCGACCGTGGAGGAAATGCAGAACGCGGAAACAGCGGTTGAGGTGGCCGAGGCGCGACTCCAGGCCGCCCGGTTCAACCGCAAGCACGCAGTCATCACCGCCCCGTCGAGGGGGCGCGTCCTTCAGCGGATGGCGGAAGCCGGTGAAACCGTCGCAGGCGGCCAGCCCATCCTTGCTGTGGGCGCGGATGCCGCCGGATTCGTCATGCGCGTTGGTCTGTCGGACGAGGACGTCGTTCGGCTCGCAACGGGCGACTCCGCCTCGGTCCGGCTCCGGGCCTTTCCCGGGCACTCGCTTCCGGCACGGGTGACGGAGATCGCGGGCTCTGCTTCCCGACCTGCCGGCACATTCAACGTCGAACTACGGATCGATCGCGGGCCCTCAGACCGCGTGATGGATCGGCTCCGGTCGGGGTTCACCGGGACCGCGGAGGTTTTCCCAAAAACAGGAGGCGACCACGTCCTGCTTCCCGCATCGGCCCTGGTGGAAGGGGACGGCCGAGCCGCTGTCGTGGTCGTCGTCGACGAGACGGGCGACTCGGAGTGGACCGCCCGGCGTCAGGAGGTCGAACCGATCGGTTTTCATGGATCTAACCTCGCCGTTCGCGGCCTCGCCGTCGGAACGTCAGTCGTCACATCCGGCGCATCTGGACTCCGAGATGGCGATTCCGTCCGTCTCCCTGCAGAACGCCCGTAACGGCGCCGACCCGGTCTCTTTTTCTGAGCTTTCGCCTCCGCTGCCATGCAACTTCCCGAATACGCTCTTCGCCGGATGCCTTTCACGGTCATCGTCCTCATGATGCTGACCCTGCTGGGCGTCCTGAGCTTTCTCACGATGCCGCGGTCCGAGGACCCGCAGTTCGCCGTCCCGACGGTGCGCGTCATTGCCGTGTACCCCGGCGCGAACCCGGAAGACATCGAGCAGCTCGTCGTCGACCCGATCGAGGACGCCATCAACGAGCTCGACGATGTGGACCGAATCGAGTCGTCCATCCAGGATGGTGTGTCGGTGACGTCAATCGATTTTCTCGCCAGTGTGGACCC
>JAAAOT010000214.1 GCA_009908725.1 Bacteroidota bacterium
CTGCTCTTTCTCCTGCAGAACGCGGAGGCCTTCGGCCATGAGCACCCGATTTTCCCCGTACAGGGGGACGATGTCGCTGGCCGTGGAGACCGCGAGCAGGTCCAGGTAGCCGAACGCGGCATCCGGGGGCTGCCCGAGCCGCTCGAGCGTCGCCTGCACGAGCTTAAACCCGACCCCGCAGCCGGACAGCTCCTTGAACGGGTACTCGCAGTCGGTCCGCTTCGGATCGAGCACGGCAATCGCCTCCGGAAGCATCGCCTTGGGCGTATGATGATCGCAGATAATGAGATCGAGGCCAAGTGCGTTCGCGTAGGCGGCCTCGTCCATCGCCGTGATGCCGCAATCCAGGGCAATGACGAGTCCCGCACCGAGATCGCGAGCGCGTTCCAACCCGCGCGACCCGAGACCGTAGCCGTCTTCGTACCGATCCGGGATGAACACGTGCGCGTCCACGCCCTGCGTCCGAAGAAAATCCGCCATCAGCGCCGACGCCGTCGTGCCGTCCACGTCGTAGTCTCCATACACCAGCACCGTTTCACTCTGCTCGACGGCCTCCGACACCCGATCCGCGGCGACGTCCATGTCCTGCATTAAAAAGGGATCGTGCAGCGCGTCCCGATCCGCCCGGAAGAAATGTCGAGCGTCCTCGAACGAGGACACATTCCGAAGAGCCAGAGCACGTGCCAGCGCCTCGGGCAGCCCGTTCAGCTCCTTCTGCAGAGCGGAAACAACACCAGGGTCGTCAACGGAGCGGAGTATCCAGCGATACGTCATGGTAACGGGTACGAGGAGGAACGGCGGAAGCGAAACCGGGAGGTGAATCCGACCCACCCTTTTATCTAAGACACAGCCGGGCCGGGATCATAACCCATCGTAGGGATTCTATCTGAATCCGCTACGGGACTGCGCGCGCGGTGAAACCGAACAAGCGGTCCGAAGTGTATATTGGTGTACGAATGGTAATTTGATTGCCTGAACGGCGCAAGCGGTGAGCAGGCGGAGGACCCGTCATACCGTCCCGGATGAAACGCTCACCAACCGGATGCACTCGGCACATCCCTTGCTCTAGTCTACATCCCTTTGACACTACGCGTCGTGTGTCTCTTTCGCACGGCGGAATAACTGTATGTCGACCGTGAGGGGCTACCCACGAATCGGGCCGATATGCTCGATCCGCAATGCCGTGGAGCGCATCGTTCGTCCCTGAACGTATCGCATCGTCGATTGCCCCGTCCCACTTGATGTCCCGTAGGTCTAGACGGCGTTCTCGTTTCGTCAGGCCCGAACCGGTTCGGTCCCTCGCATTCTGACGAGGAAGTCGCTACGAGAGGTGCCGGATCCGTTCGAATCTCCATCTTTCGGGTTCTTCCCCCGGTCGCCGTGTGGTACGATCGGTCCGGACGCAGATCCATGACTTTTACGTATAGATGAATAGATCGGCCCGGCGGTGCGCGCTTCCGTTCACATGATGTAATACGATTCTGCACGGCCACACGACCGGTCCATCATCGGCCTCGCCCCGCTGTCGTCCGACGCATGTTTGCTGTTGCGTCGCCCCCTTCTTTGCCAGATATCGGCACGCCCAAACCTCGATTTTATCGATTCGAATGAAAATCTCCACGCTTCAAGAGAAGAAGCTCGACGAGCTCCGCGATATTGCCCGTGAGCTCGATCTCCGTGGGTTCAGTAAGCTGCGCAAGCAAGACCTGATCTACCGCATTCTGGAGGCGCAGGCAGAAGATGCTGCGCGGTCCGGGTCCCGCAACGGCTCCACAAACGGATCTTCCCACTCGAAGGACGGATCGTCCTCCCGCTCCGGCAGCGGCTCTGGAAAAGGCCGGTCCTCCTCGGGACGTGCAAAGCGCCGGTCAGAGTCGTCATCCGATGCGTCGGGGAAAAGCTCCGGCTCCGGTCAGAAACGCGGCCGTTCGTCCGACGACACCTCATCCCGCCGGCGAAAGCAGCAATCCGGCGGAACTGATTCCCGGGGGGCGAAAAGCCAGGATTCGTCGCAGAAGGACTCGCAGGCGAAAGAGTCCAAAAAGAAGGGGTCGGGGCAGAAGAAGGCGAAGGAGGGTAATGGCTCGAAGCAACGCAATGATTCAAGTAAACAATCTTCCGGGCGATCCGGAGGCAACGGCTCGCAAAATCACGCGTCACGCAAAAAGAACTCAATTTACGCGGATCGGCCGGAGTACATGGCCGAGTACGACGCCGAAGACACCGAACTCCGCGGCATGATCGAGAAGGTCGGCCTGCTGGAGGTTCTTCCCGACGGCTACGGCTTTCTCCGGTCCGACGAATACAACTTCGAGTCCAGCCCCGACGACATCTACGTCTCCCCGTCGCAGATCAAGCGCTTCGGCCTGCAGGACGGCGACACGGTCTTCGGCCAGGTCCGCCCGCCGAAGGAAGGCGAGAAATACTTCGCCCTCATTCAGGTTCACACCGTCAACGGGTGCAAGCCGGGCGAACTCGAAGAACGCCGCGAGTTCGACTACCTGACGCCAATCTTCCCCAACAAGCGCCTGACGCTGGAGACGGGGGCGACGGAGTACGGCCAACGCATCATCGACCTGTTCGCCCCGATCGGCATGGGGCAGCGTGGTCTGATCGTGGCTCCTCCGAAAGCCGGTAAGACCGTCCTCCTCCAGAAGATCGCGGCCGGCGTCACCGCCAACCACCCGGACGCTCACCTCATCATGCTGCTCGTCGATGAGCGGCCGGAGGAAGTGACCGACATGGACCGCCACGTCGACGGCGAGGTCATTGCTTCCACGTTCGACTCGGACGCCGAGGAGCACGTGGAGATCGCCAAAACGGTGATGATGAAGGCCAAGCGTCTGGTCGAATCCGGCCAGGACGTCATCATTCTGCTGGACTCCATCACCCGCCTCGCCCGGGCCCACAACGCGGTCGTACCGAGCAAAGGCCGGACGCTCTCCGGCGGTGTCGAGGCCGGTGCCCTGCGCGGACCCAAGCAGTTCTTCGGTGCCGCGCGAAATGTCGAGGAAGGTGGATCCCTGACCGTCATCGGTACCGCGCTGATCGACACGGGCAGCAAGATGGACGAGGTCATCTTCGAGGAATTCAAGGGCACCGGTAACATGGAACTGGTGCTCAACCGAACGATGGCCGACCGGCGCATCTATCCGGCCATCGACCTCATCAAGTCGGGCACCCGCCGAGAAGAGCTTCTGATTCCCAAACCGCAGATGAAGCGGATCTGGGTGCTCCGGAAAATCCTCGCCGACATGGACGCCATTGAGGCGATGCAATTCTTGCTCGATAAGATGGAGGGCACCGAGGATAACGACGACTTCCTTGCCACGATGAATTCGTAGGCGAAGGATGAGCGGGTGCCCATACCTGTACCCGTTCGTATATGCACGTCTACGCCCGTCACCGGCACGGTGACCCGTTCCTCCGACCGTATTCGAGCCCCCTAGCGACCCACCGGCAACTGTTTCTTATCGCCGGGAGCAGGCGGGCGACAACGCGCAGGTTGATCCGGATTGGCGTCACCGGTCCAGTTCCAGTTAAAACACGATCCTGCCGATGACGACACGACGGGTTCGCAGGCGGAACGTCGTATGTCTCAATGGAGTGCCTGACTCGGAGCCGCCTCTCTCACCTCGCTCGTCGTCTGTATGTCCCGTCTCTTTTCTGCTCTCTCCGCCGGGCTGATCGCGCTCGCCCTGTCGATCCCGGCTGTCGCACAGATCTCAGCCTCATCCTCCACCCCTGATCGCCCCTTCCTGCGGCACGCAGCACTTTCACCCGACGGTTCAACCGTCGCGTTCTCGTATCAGGGCGACATCTGGACCGTGCCGTCCGAGGGCGGCCGCGCATTCCGCCTGACGGTGCACGAAGGCTACGAAGGGCATCCGCGCTGGAACGACGCCGGCACCCACATCGCCTTTACCAGCGACCGGCACGGCAACGACGATGTGTTCGTCATGACGGCCGACGGCAACGCTCCGAAACGGTTGACCTACCATTCCACCGATGACGTGGTCACCGACGTTACCGCGGAAGACCGCATCCTCTTCAACACCGAGCGCACGTACGTTCAGGTCGAGCGAGAAAGCGAGGTCTACCACGTTCCAATGGCCGGAGGCATGCCGGACCGCCTCCTGGATGCCCTGGGTGACGGAGCACGTCAGTCTCCGGATGGCCGCTTCATCGTCATGGAGCGCGGGAGCAACCGAACCACACGCAGCGACTACCGCGGCCCGGCGAACCGGGACCTCTGGATCTACGACACAGAAGCAGAGACCTACCAGCAGATCACGCGATACGACGGAAACGATTACGCCGCCGCCTGGAGCAACGACCGCACGCTGTATTTCATCAGCGACCGGGACGGAACGCGCAACCTGTATCGGCTCGCGCTGGCAGAGAACGGCTCAACGAACGGCGACCCGGAGCAAATCACCGAGTTTGACGGCGACGGCGTCCGCACCCTGTCGATCAGCGCCGACGGGCGCCTTGCGGCCTTCGAGCGGGAGACCGACATCTACACACTCGCTCTGGACGGTGGAACGCCGAGTATTTTAAACGTGGACGTCCCGCGGGATGCACGCACCGTCCCGGTCGAGCGCACAACGATCTCGGAGCGTGCACGCGAATTTGCGGTTTCCCCGGATGCATCCCAGATCGCCTACGTCGTGCGTGGCGAGATTTTCGTCACAGAGGTAGACACGGATGAGCCGGAGTCAAACCGGCTCACGCGCCACGCCAACCGCGACCGTGACGTGATCTGGATCGACGAGGAAACGGCTCTCTTCACGAGCGATCGGGAGGGGCAGTACGACGTCTACCGCCTCACATCCACCGACGACGAGGCCGAGACGCTCTTCGAAAGCCTGGACCTCTCCATCGACCGACTGACGTCGACCGAAGCAGATGAACGACACCTCGTGCTGTCACCGGACCGGTCCCGCGTGCTTTTCGTGCGCGGACAGGGCGCACTCGTCTCCGCCGCTCTGACAGAGGACGGCTTGGACGACGAAACCGTGCTGATGGACGGCTGGGCCGCCCCGCAGGACGTCACCTTCAGCCCGGACGGTGAGTGGATCGCCTACTCACAGGACGACCTTGACTTCAACGAAGAAGTGTTCATCCTGCCAGCAGACGGCGACGGGGAGCCGGTCAACGTCAGCCAGCATCCGCGATCGGACGGGCATCCCGTGTGGAGCCCCGACGGGTCGAAGCTGGGATTCGTGTCCGAGCGAAGCGGCAATGACGCGGACATCTGGTTCGCATGGCTGCGCGAAGCCGACTTCGAGCGCACCAAGCGTGACTGGGAGGAAATTCAGGAGGCAAACGACGACGAAAACGGGGACGAAGAGGAGACCGTGTCGGTCGAGATCGACCTCGAGGACATCCACGAACGACTCGTTCGCGTGACCGCAATGCCCGGGAACGAAGATTCTCCCGTGATCTCGAAGGACGGCCAGACCTTTTACTTCGTAGCGGGAGAGGGAGGACGTACGACAACGTTCGATGAGTCGCCCGACCTCTTCAAGGTCCAGTGGGACGGCTCCGAGCGGTCGCAGATCTCGCAGGGCGGCATTTCCCCGTCCGACGTCATTCTCGGACCGACAGAGTCCACCCTCTTCTTCCGACAGCGCGGAGGGCACCTTGCCCGGCTGGCCGACAACGGCTCGGACGTAGAGTCGCTCCCTTTCGCCGCGCACATGACTGTGGATCGCAACGCGGAGCGCATGCAGATCTTCGAGGAGGCCTGGCGATCGATCCAGAACGGGTTTTATGACCCTGAGCACCATGGCGTGGACTGGACGCGGCTGAAGGACAAGTATCGCCCGTGGGTCCGAAGCGCCTCCACCACGCGCGACCTGGCCACGATAATGAATCTCATGCTTGGCGAGGTAAACGCCAGCCACATGGGCTTCTACCCGGCGGCTCAGTTCGGCAACGACGGTGTGGAAACGGGGCTCCTCGGCGTGGAGATTGACCCGGTCGATGCCGGCGCACGGGTCGCCCGCGTCGTGCCACACAGCCCGGCGGACCGGTCCATCAGCCGCCTCCGCGAGGGCGACGTCATCCTGTCGGTGAACGGCACCTCGGTGGCGGAGACCGGCAACCTTTACGCCCTGCTGGAAGGCACGGCGGGAGAGCGTACGCTGCTGCGGGTGCAGGACAGAGACGGGGACGAGCGCACCGTCCGGATCCGCCCGACCGACGACCTTGACGACCAGCTTTACCGGGAGTGGGTCGAAGACCGTCGCGCCCTCACGGAGGAGTACTCGAACGGGCGTCTCGGCTACATCCACATCGAGGGAATGAACTGGGAAAGCTTCGAACGCTTCGAGCGCGAGCTCGTCGCCAGCGCAGGCGACAAGGAGGGGCTGCTGGTCGACGTTCGCTTCAACGGTGGCGGCTGGACGACGGACTATCTCATGACGGTGCTGACGGTTCGCCGGCATGCGTACACCGTTCCGCGCGGCGCGGTCAGCGACATTCAGAACCACGAGCAGTTCCGCGAGCACTATCCGTTCGGTGAACGCCTGCCCTATGCCGCCTGGACGAAACCGGTGGCTGCGCTCTGCAATCAGAACAGCTACTCGAACGCCGAGATTTTCTCCCACGCGTTCAAGCAGTCCGACCTCGGCCCTCTCGTTGGTACGCCAACCTTCGGCGCCGTCATCTCCACGGGCGGCGTCCGCCTGATCGACGGCTCGTTCGTCCGCCTACCGTTCCGCGGATGGTGGGTCTACGAAACGAACGCCAATATGGAAGGAACGCCCGCCACGCCGGATATCACGGTTGAAAATGCTCCCGACCACCGCGCGAAGGGGACGGACGCACAGCTCCGACGCACCGTCGAGGAGCTGTTGCGAGGGATCGACGGCGAACAGGCGTCCAGCACCCCGGACCGCCGCGATGCGGACACTGGCCGCTCCGGCCGGTAGTCGACCACCACCCGGCCGAATCCCTCCCCGGGCGGGATCTCCTGTGGAGGGAACCGTACGGCTGCATCCGTGTGGTAAGCGATTGGTCTTAAGTGCATTTTGGAACCTAACTTCTTTGTCCCGGCATGTCCCAGAACGTCAAGCTGTCTGCCATCTTGTTCGACATGGACGGCGTCCTCGTCGACGTCTCTCGCTCGTATCGACGCGCCATCGAGGAGACGGTCGAGCATTTCACCGGACGAAAGATCGGGGCGAACACGGTTCAGCGATATAAGAACTACGGCGGCTTCAACGACGACTGGAAGCTGACGCACGCAATCATCACCGACACGGCGATGGAGGTGCCGCTCAGCCGGGTGATCGAGGAGTTTCAAAACCGGTATCGCGGGGAAAACTGGGACGGCGTCATCACCGAAGAAACGCCGCTGATCTCCGAAGCCTCACTCCAGACCCTGAACACGGAGGAACGCATCATGGGGATCGTCACGGGTCGCCCGGAAGAAGAAGCCGAGTGGACGCTCGACCACTTTGGCTGGAAGAAATACTTCCCCCTTCTGGTCGGAAAAGAAAAGCAGGGCGAGCGGCCGAAACCCCATCCGTTCCCGCTCAATCACTCGCTGACGATCCTTGCCGCCGCCGGACGCGATGTCTCGCCGAAAGAGTCCGTCTACATCGGCGACTCGGTCGACGACATGGAGGCCGCACGGAAGGCCGGGATGTGGGCCGTCGGGATAGTGCCGCCGTACGTCGATGAAGATGAGCACGAGCCGCTTCTCCGCGAACGCGGTGCGCACCTCGTGCTGCAGGATCCCAACGAGCTGCCCGACCTCTTCAACCGCTTCGGCGAAGCCCTAGCCGCCCACTCCCACGCCTGACCGCAACGCACCAGTACATTCTAATTGCACTCCAACGGCAATCCTGGCCACCTCAGGCCGGGGTTGTCGTTTTTGCGTTGATTCGGTTTTGCGTTGATTCGTTGGTGCGTTTGTTCGTTGCTGCGTTCGGGCGTTGCTGCGTTCGGGCGTTGATGCGTTGGAGGATTGGGGATTTGGGATTGAGGATCGGGGTTGTTCAGCAGGGGCCTCGGACGATGTGGCCGAAATCGCATCAGCAATAAACCCGGAACTCGGAACCCGGAACCCAGAACCCAGAACCCTGAACCCTGAACGTTTTTCCACCTCTAAAATCCCGGATCCGGGCGGGGCTCGTCCACGACGATTTCGACGCGGCGGTTGCGCTGGCGACCCTCACGGGTCTCGTTGCTTGCCAAAGGCACCTGCGGGCCGTACGCCCCGATTTCCAGGGTTGGCGTCTGGATGCCATGCTCCGTGTTCAGGTAGTGGGCGACCGCTGCAGCGCGCTGGGCGGAAAGGTACCAGTTGCTCGGGTAAATGCGTCGCAGGCTGTCTCCGATCGGCACGCTGTCCGTGTAGCCCTTGATGCGAAACGCCCGCCCGGAATACTGCTGGTTGATCGTCCGAGCCAGATCGTCAATAGCGCGCTTGCCTCGATCCGTCAGCCAGGCGCTTCCGGACGGGAAGTAGACGAACGGCTCGAGCGTCGTCCCGCGCTCGCCGGGCGGACGCTCGACCCCGGCGCGAAGCGAGTCCCGCAACCGGTCGACCGTCGTTTCCAGATCGTCATTCACGGTCGTCAGCGAGTCGACTTGCGCCCGCAGCGAC
>JAAAOT010000137.1 GCA_009908725.1 Bacteroidota bacterium
GTCCAACGGTCTTACGGTCCCGACGGAGGAGCCGGATGGAGGCACGGTCACGTTCACCCGTTCGGGGTCGACCGTTTCCGCCAACGGCATTCCGCTCGCAAGTACCGATCACATCGCCGAGAACGGCGTGTTACATCGGGTCGAGACGCCGCTGACATCGGGGTTGAGCATCGCCGAGGTCCTTTCCCTGCGGACGGACCTTGCCACGACAGCATCCCTCGTGAACGACGATTCATCGGTGCTGCCGCAGCTGGAGGATGAGGGCCGGTCGCTCACCTTCCTGGCACCGGATGCGTCGGCATATGACGATGTGGACGTGCCTGTGCTGGAGGCAGACGCCTCGCTGACCGACGAACTGTTTTCGTATCACCTGCTGGACGACGGTGCCTTTTCCGCCGACGCGCTTCGGACCGGAAGCCCGTCACGGACGACGGCCGAAGGCACGACCGTGCGGGTCGATGCGTCCGGGTCGGCGCTCCAGATCAATCGCGCCACGGTGACCGGGCCGGACGTGCGTGCGGCGAATGGCGTCCTGCACGTGCTCGACGGGGCGCTCCTCGAGACCACACGCGGCACCGAGCGAATTCAGCTTATGAGCCGCTACCGTCTCCTCGAGACGGCTCTGGAGCGTACGGGCCTGGTGTCGAGCCTCGCGTCTGGCACCTACACGATCTTTGCCCCGCCGAATGTGGCGTTCCTGAACGCGCTCGACGCCGACGGCTCCGGAGACATCGAAGAAAGCGAGTTCCCGAGCGATGCCGCGCTCGAAGACATCGTGCTGTACCACGTGGTGCCCGGAACGATACCGTCAGGCAACATCGACGACGGAGACACGGCAACGACGCTCGAGGGCAGCTCCCTGATGTTCGATGTTGCCGCCAATGGCACCATCACGATCAATCCCTCCGATGAAGCGGCCATCGTTTCACCGATCGACCTGGATGCAGAGAACGGAGTGGTGCACGAAGTCGATGTGCTGCTGGTGCCCTGAACGTTTAGCGTCGGGCGACAGGGCCCCGATCAGGACATACGCCTGTTCCAGTAGCGGAGCGTCAGGCCTCTCTCGATGTAGGCGCGATCGCGCTCCCGCAGCTTTTTCCCGTGGATGCGGGGGGCGGAGATGATCTCGTCCACGCCGCCGGCGTCGTTCACGTAGAGGAGACCTGCGTACGCCGGCACGTCGTCAGGGGCAATCAGGTCTTCCGGCACGCCGAACCAGAAGTAATTGGCCGTCCGGTATCCCTTCTGGTTCGCCAGCGCGTGGTGCTTGTAGGTTTTCTCTTCGAAGTCGCGGTGGAAGTCGGCCACCGTGTGCTTGATCTCTACCTCGTGGACGAGGTGGGCCTTCGTCACGGACAGCAGGTCGGCCTTGCCCACGCCGCATGCCCCGCAGTTCGGAATCGTGATGGGGTGGCGCTTGCCGTGAAAGAAGCGGTAGATCGCGTTCTGAAGGCGCTGCTCGGACATGCGTGGATGGATCGAGAGAAAGAAAAGGTCGTGAGACGGTCGGTACCGGTCTGCTGTCGTCTACACGCCGAGTTCGTCGCTGAGGTACCGCTCGCCGCGGAGGGCGGCCTTCACGCCGTCGACGATCTCGGTGCGCTTGCCCTTCAAGACGTACCCGATGGCGCCGTGGTCGAGCGCAGCTCGGACGAGCCGCTCAGACGCGGATCCGGAGATGACCAGGATCGGCACGTCGGGCGCTGCATCTCGGAGGACCTCCACGGCCTTGGCGTCGTCGACCTCCGGTAGCGACAGATCCGTCAGGATCACGTCCGGGGATTCGTCACGTAGGTATGCCGAGGCCTTCTCAAGCGCTGCGAAAAGCCGAACCGGGTCGGCCGACAGAAAGGTCTCCAGGAACGCTCCGTACGTGTGGAGGAGGTTGTCGTCATCTTCGAGAACGACGATGTGCGGGGCATCGGTCGGCGAGGGGCCACCGGTCGGCGAGTCAGAGGGTTCGGGCACGAAAGCGCGAATGGCTGGAGAAACGGTCGGGTCGATGGCGCCGGATGGTTGCGATCCGGCACCGGCCACATCGTGCGGAGCGGTTACTCCCGGATGTGCCGGTTCAGGGCCTCGCGGGCCTCATCGAAGTGGCGGGTAAGCGCCGGGATCGGCGTGTCGCCGTATCCGCGGTGGAGGCGTTCTTCAGATGCATTCAGCACCTGAAGAAGGTCGCGCGCCGCGCCTTGCCGGGCATCCGGGTCGGTACTCCCGATGGCACCGATCCAGATGGGATTCGTTTCGGCGAACGGGTAGCTGTCCATCATCGGCCAGCGGCTTTCCCCGCCGTGTGCTCGAACCGTGATCCATCCGCCGTCCGGAAGGTCGAGCTGTCCATTGTAGGTTCGGCTTCCAGCCGCGTCCAGCCCGGTGCCGGTCCACGCAGCGTTTCCGTTCACGAACACGGTCACGCTGTCGACCGGGACGGCGCTGTGCAGGTCGAGCGACCATTGGGCCGGACCCGGGTCGACGACCTCTCCCGGGCGTGCATTGTTGAACCGAACGTCGAGCATCGGACCGTTCGTCACGAAGCTCCGTCCCTCGCGCAGGCCCTCCAGGTGCGTGTCGTAGCTCACCGACCCGTCATGACGGACGTAAACGCGCGTTGCACCGACGGCCATCGTCCGGTAGTAGTTGTTCATCACATCGCTCCCCGCTGAGGCGCGCGTCGGGAGGCCGAGGCTGAGAAGCCTGTGCCAGAGGCCGGCCGTGCCGATCTCATCCGTCCACATGCAGCCGACCTCGATGAGGTCGACGTGACCCAGCACGGCATCGGCGACGAGCTCGATCGGGACGGTGCGTGCGCCCTGCTCCGTGAAAGCGTCGCGGACGACGACCGGATGCACGTAGCCTCCGAGAGCGCCCTGCTGATGCGCGTGCTTGAGCGCCTGGGCGTTCGTCCGATCGTCGTCGCCGTAGACCTGGTAGTACGGCCCCCAGACCCACGGCCAGAACAGGTCGTCCGTGCCCAGGAGCTTGAGATGGCCGAGGAAATGCGACCGGATTTCCTGGCCGAACTCGATGATGGGCGGCTCCGGATCGTCCTCATACCCCCAGAGGTGCTGGTCGAGGAACCGGTCGTGCAGGTTGGCGAGGAGGGGACTGCCAATGTCCAGGTTTTCCCCGCGCATATCGGCCTGGAGGTCGGAGGGCGCGAGCACGTACGGGCCGCCGTAGTTCAGGTGGAAGTGGTGGTCAGCGGACGCCCAGCCGGCACCGCCGGCGTTCCACACCGGCGCCAGGTCCAGTACGACCTCGGTCGTTTCGCCCGACTCAACCGTGACCGTGGCGGATGCTTCCGGCGTGCTGAGCCCCTGCACGGCCGACACGGTGGCCTCGCCGGCGGGGACCGTCACCTCCATGACGCCCGGTGAGTAGTAGAACACACGCCCGGTCGATCCATCGAAGCGGATCATTCCAGCATCGGGGACGGCGGGATGACCGGATGCGTCCGTCACCGAGA
Source organism: Bacteroidota bacterium (assembly GCA_009908725.1). Taxonomy (GTDB): domain Bacteria; phylum Bacteroidota; class Rhodothermia; order Rhodothermales; family Salinibacteraceae; genus Longibacter. The sequence goes on from JAAAOT010000137.1 coordinate 3,470, forward strand.
GCCGTGCGGGCGCCGTTTCACCGTCGATCCGGGTCCGAACCCGGACGGTGCCGTGGGCCTGCTGCCACTCCCAGGCTCTTACGGTGATGTCCTGAACCGGGCCACCAGCCGTGGGGACCCGGCGGAGGGCGGTGGATTCATTTTCCGTGGGCACGGCAAACCACACGTGGGTGCCGTCTGCCGAAAAGGCCGGGGCCAGTGGGCGGGTCTCGTCGCCCGCCAGTCGAACCGAGCTGGTCGGGCCGTCCGTGGCGAGAAGGCGCAACTCGAATCCGCTCTCGTGCGGCCAGGTGTAGGCGAGCGTGCGACCGTCCGGCGCCAGCGTCAGGTCTGCCTGTGATGCGATGTGCTCCGTAGCTAGGACGGTTCGCTCGCCCGGACGCCCGTCGTCGTTCAGGGCAAGATGAACAATTTCGTCCGGTGCCGTGCCCGTCGTCTTTTCGACGAACACGACGGCCGACCCATCCGGCGTCGGGACCGGCGTACGGGCCAGCTGTCTGGTCGTGGTCAGCCGGGTTCGGGTGCCATTCGACAGATCGGCGCGCCAGAGGTCGATCGACCCGCTGTCCGCCGACACGTAGTAGAGCGAGGTGCCGTCGGGACCGAAGCGCGGGTCGAGGTCGATTGCATCGGTCGACACGACCGTCTCCTCCGTGCCATCCGTCATGGAGCGAACGACGAGGTCGGTGTCCTCCGAATCGTCCCGAACAAAGGCGAGCCGGGAGCCGTCCGGAGACCATGCCGGGCGGCTGTCCACGCCGGCGCCCGTCGTCAGCTGCGTGGCGACACCCGATTCGGGGTCCAGCAGCCAGATCCACCCGCGCGCTGCGATGGCGACGTGCTCACCGTCCGGGGAGGGCGCCGGGTCCATCGGGCCCGACGTGAGAAGGGGCAGCTCGAAGCCTTCGAGATAGACGTGGTGCCCGTATCCGTCGACTTTGGGATACCGGTTGGTCCATTGCGCGGTGGCGTCGGGCGACAGCGCGGGCACAATCAGCAGGACGGTAAGGAGGGCGGCGGCTACAGGCGGGACGGAGCGCATGGGAATGAGCGTTAGGGACGGGGCGGCCGTTCCTCATGGTGCGAAACCCGCTTGCGGATTGCAACTGATCGGGCCGGCAGGGTAGAGCCCAAAGATCGCCAGTCGGGTAAGATTCGCCACACTGACATTCATGTATGTGTATTATGGGTCGTTCGCGTGTTTGAATGACTGCATGTATCTCGGCTAAATGTCTGCCTCTGCCACCCATTCTGACGTCCCGATGAAACGCTACCTTATCGCCGCGCTTCTTATCCTTGTTGCCGGCCTGCATGCGGACGCTCGTGCGCAGGACCTCGGTCTGGAGTACGGGACGACCCGTGCGGGGTACGATCAGGCGCTCCAGGATCCAGCCGGACTCGGGGCGTACCTGGATCTGCCGGTCAGTGATCGGTTTGCCGTTCGGCTCACCGCGTCACATCAGACCGAGGCGACGTCGATTCGCCGGTCGCCGTGCACCGGTCTCGCGCGACCGGGGGAGGACTGCTCGATTCGGTCGTTCGAAGGGGATGCACAATGGACGGTCCTCGGGGCAGGACTGGCTGTGCGGCCTACACCGGCGATAGCCGGCTTTGAGCCGGAGCTCTACCTTCTGGTGACGGGCACCGACGTCGATGCCGTGTTTCCCGAGCAGGAGGGAGACGCCCGGCTTCGACCCATCACGCCGGATGGGTTTGCGATCGGGTGGAGCGCGGGCGCGCAGGTCCACTACTCGGTTACGGCGCTCGTTGGCCTCACGGGCCGGGTCGGTGTGCTGGCCCCGCAACTGGATGCGTGCGGCAATGACGGTTGGTTTGCGTTCTGCGACGACCGCACGCTGGTGGAGTTCGGGGTGGGGATGCGTCTGAATTGGTCTGCCTTTCTCCCATGACCGTCCGTCGAGGACCGGTGCACCGCACCGCGAATCTATCGGGCGGCTTCCGTTACCTCCGGGGATAGGCGAGCGGCTCTTAGAGAAACGCACTCAGACGTATCGACCCGCCGGGCCATGCCTATCCCGCTCCGATTGGCCGCACTCCTCGCCCTTCTTTTCACCGGACTGGCCTGTTCGACGACAGCCGTTGATCCCCGCGATACAGAGCCTCCGTCGACCGAAGCCGCCTCCTTGCCCTTGCTCGATCCAGGCCTCACGATCGGGACGACGCTCTACGGCGGCGCCAACGTGGATGACCTCGACGCGGAGGAGCGGGCACTCATCGACACGGCCGTAGCGCGCGGTCTGAACGCCTTTACCTATTACGTGGACTGGGCCGACCTCGAGGCAAGCCCCGGCGATTATACGCTCGACACGTTTACCGCGACGCTCCGCACACTCGACCGTCTGGGCGTACGGCCGTTCGTCAATATCACCGTCGGCGACATCGAGTCGTATAACCTTCCCGATGAACTCTCCGATGGGAGTGGCGGGCTGGCAGACGGCATTGCCCTGGATGATCCGGCCGTCCTCGATCGGTTTGGCGCACTCCTGGATCGCGTCGTGCCGGTGCTCATGGAGAACGGGGGCTTCTTTCTCGGAGTTGGGAACGAGATCGATGCCCGCCTCGACGGAAATTTCCCTGGCGAGCGAGAGGCCTATGTCCAGTTTGTGGAGGCGGCACGCGAGCGTGTCCACGCTATCGAGCCGCTACTGGCGGTGGGTGTCACGCTCACCACGCAGGCCGTACGCGAACAGTCCCGAACCTTCCGGTCCATTCGCTCCGTGAGCGACGTCGTGCCGATCAACTACGCCCCGATACGGGACGATTTCTTTGTCGAAGACCGGGACGACATCGTGCCGGACGTTCGCGACGTCCTCGCCGCCTACGGGGACGGGCCGATCCTCATTCAGGAACTGACGTGTCCGAGCCCCGCCTCCATGGGCGCCTCGGAGGCGTGGCAGCGCGACTGCTTTGAGCGGCTTTTCTCGGAGATCGAAGCCTCCGACCAGGTTCGCTTTGCCTCCGTCTTTACCTTTCAGGACTTCGACGAGTCGACCTGCCGAACGGTGCGAGATCTGATCTTCGGCGATGAACTGGACGACCTCCCGGACGACGTGGCGGAGCGTCTTGCCGACTATCTCTGTTTCCTCGGTGTGGTGCGGTCGGACGGGTCGCCGAAACCGGCCTGGGATGTCTTGCTGGAGGCTGCAGCAGCGCGCGCGGACTGAACGCGTCGCGACGGTGCAAAAACGGGTCGAACAATGCCTGAAAACAATGTGTCTATGCGGATCCGGTTATCAGGTGAAATATTGCCGGCGATTATCATATACTAGAGGGCGTCGCCGGGAGAAAATCGTGGAATCGATTCAGTTCGTCGCTCCTGAGTGCGGACGTTGAGGACCTCACGGATATTTTTCTCAATGTATCGAGATGACATGATCTGGGACCCTCTCATTATCGCCGGGCTCATCATGATCACCGTGGGCGTTCTCAAGCGTGACACGGAGTGGGGCTGGTCCGTCGCGGCGACCGGTGCCATTACGATCGTCGCTTCCTTACTCCTTGCTGGCCCCGAGTTCTACGACGGATTGCGAGAAGCCTATCAGCGCGGATATGAGGCGGGGATGCGAGACACTGAATCCACACGATAAGTCCGGTCTGTCGTCTTTATACGTCCTCGGAGTGGGCGTCCTCCGATTCCTCTCGCCGGACGATTCGGCTTCCGCTTTCAATCCATCCCCGCTGGCTGAATTCATGCGCCAGAAGCCAGGATACGAGCGCCCACGTCGCCCCCATGGTCCATCCCGCCAGCACGTCCGTGGGCCAGTGAACGCCCAGATACACCCGGCTGAAGCCGACGCCCACGGTAATCAACAGTGCGATCGTAATCGCGAACACTTTCAGCCGCGTCCGCGAAAGGGCGTCGGCCCCGAGGGCAGCCAGCGTGAGGTAAACGACGGCAGAGGTCGCCGCGTGGCCGCTCGGGAAGCTGGGGGACAGCGCCTCCATCGCGTGCGGTACCAGGTCGGGACGGGGACGGTCAAATCCGATCTTCAGGGCGAAAATGACACCCACGCCCGTGAGCACGGACGTTAGAATGTACGCCGCCCGCCGCGGGCGTCGGTCGAGAAACTGGAACCCGACCACGATCAGCGTGAACGTCGACGTGAGCAGCACGCTACCGAAGGCGGTGAGGTCGCGGACCGCCTCCTCCACTGCCGGTCCCCCGACCGGGTCGCCGACGTCGCCCGCCGTTCGAAACGCCAGCAAGATCTGCTTGTCGATCATCCGGGTTTCGCCCTCAACGACCGCATCCGCCACGGCTGCAAATCCCATGACTCCGGCGGCCAGCACGGCAATGGCGACCAGGAGGCGAAACTGCGGACTATCCTGAAGGGATTGAAAGTATGTGTAGACCCGCTGCCCCCATCGCCGCCGATCAGGCTTCTTTCCCGGGGCGTCCGATTCCGGCGGGTCTCTGCGATCGCGATTCATGCACGCTGAGTCGATCGATGAGAGAATTTCGTACATCCGCGGCGCAGTCGATTCCAGATGGAGCCGCGCCAGGGTCCACCGGTTAAACGAGCGGTCGCCGATTGTTCGACGTCTGAGGCGCCGGACGGGCCCGACTTTCCAACATTTCCCATCGACGGAGAGGGTCGATGCGCCCATCATCCTCTCCCTTCCACGATGCCCGAAAACCCTGAGCGCGTCCATAGCCCAGCAGACGGTTCCGCCGGACAGCGCCGTTCGGACGACATCCTGAAGCGGCATCTGTCAGACCTGCAGGGGGCTCGACAGCTGGCGGTGGAGGGCGTTCTGGGCATGACGGACGTCGTCGAAGCCATCCACCGCAACATCGCCGGTCTGGCTCCGATCGTCGGCGAGGGGCGTAAGGGGCGAACGCGGGGCATTACGGGGTTTGTCTATCGAAGCATTCGCGTCGTGTCCCGGCTCACCGGAATGGGGGCCCGCGCGCTGCTACGGAGCGTCCGACCCCTGCTGAGGGAATCCGAAGCGGGCCACGCCGTTTCCCGGAAGCGCGAAGCCGTCGTCGCAGCATTGAACGGCGTTTTCGGCGACCATCTTGCCGCGTCGAACAATCCGCTC
>JAAAOT010000189.1 GCA_009908725.1 Bacteroidota bacterium
TCTTCCAGGACTACGCGCTTTTCCCGCACCTGACGGTGCTCGAAAACGTCATGTTCGGGCTGACGAATGTACCGAAAAAGGAGCGCGCCGAGCAGGCCCGCGAGGCGCTGAAGATGGTGGGCCTTTCCGGCTTCGAGCATCGAGCACCGCATCACCTTTCGGGCGGGCAGCAGCAACGCGTCGCCCTCGCACGAACACTGGCTCCGTGTCCGGAACTGATCCTTCTGGACGAGCCGTTCTCCAATCTCGACGCCCTCCTCCGTGAAGGCACGCGCCAGGAGGTGCGCGGATTGCTCAAGGAACGTGGCATGAGCGCCGTGCTCGTCACGCACGATCAGGAAGAGGCGCTCTCGTTCGCCGACCGCGTCGCCGTCATGCGCGGCGGCCAGATCGAGCAGGTCGGCACGCCGGAGGAGGTGTACTACCAGCCGCGTACGCTCTTCGTGGCTCAGTTTCTGGGGCGGACGAATCTGCTTCTGTCCCAGGCCAGCGGGCGGCACGCGCAGACCGCGCTCGGGGAAATTGGTCTGAACCGAGACGCGACCGGCACCGTGCTCGTCTCGCTTCGTCCGGAGCACCTCACTCTCGAGGCCGGCGACACAGAGGCCGGCCCGACGGGAACGGTCATCGAGCGCGCCTTCAAGGGGCACGACATCACCTACCGGGTGGAGTGCGAGGGCGCGGAATACCTGGTGCACACCCACAATCGCATGTCGTACCAGCCCGGCGACGCCGTCTCCATTCGCCCGCAGGAATCGGCGGTCGTTCTGGAGAGCCGAAGCACACCCGCCGACGTGATGAACGGTGCCACGCCGGAGGAAGCGCATATGGCGTCATAAAATGTTGTAGATCCGCGAGCGCTGCGACACAGCCCGGGCCCAGCGTAACGCCTCCCGACGCTGGGGAGACGCAGAAGAGATCCGGGTTATCTCCATGTCCCTATCCTTTTCCAGGTCTCAGCACCTTCTGCTATGTCCACGTACGACTACGACGTGCTTGTCATCGGTGGCGGTGCGGGCGGTCTTTCCAGTGCCGGTATCGCGACCAATCTCGGGGCGAAGACGGCTATGGTCGAGCGCGAGGCTCTCGGCGGAGACTGCACCTGGACGGGGTGCATCCCGAGTAAAACACTGCTGAAAGCCGCAAAGGTCGTTCATCAGGCCCGAAACGCCAGCCGCTACGGACTCACCGACCAGCCCTTCGAGGTTGATTTTCCCGGCGTCATGGAGCACGTCCGGACCGTTCGGCGGGAGGTGTACGAGGACGCCGACCGCCCGGAGATTTTCGAGAACATGGGAATCGACGTTCGCTCCGGTACCGCCCGCTTCGTGGATAGCCACACCGTCAGCATTACCGGCTCGGAGGGGACGGAGCAGGTGACCGCCCGCTTCATCATCATCGCCGCGGGCGCCCGGGCGTTTGTCCCGCCCATCGACGGCCTTGAACGCGTCCCCGTTTTAACCAACGAGGATCTGTTCGACCTGGACGAGCAGCCGCAATGCCTGGCTATCATCGGTGCGGGGCCGATCGGGACGGAGATGGCGCAGGCCTTCACGCGACTCGGGACGGAGGTGACCGTTCTCGATATGAGCGACCGCATCCTGCAGAACGACGACGCGCACCTCGCGGACGAACTGCAACAGGTCCTGGAGAAGGAGGGCGTGAAGTACCTCCTGGACGCAGACGTCGAGGGCGTGACGCGAAGCGACAGCGTGACGACGATCACCGCGACGGTCGACGGGGAAACGGTGGAGGTGGACGCCGACGCCGTTCTTCTGGCCACGGGGCGGACCGCGAATGTCGAACAACTCAACCTCGACGCGGCAGGTGTCGCGTACTCTCCTCGCGGCGTCACCGTGGATGAACAGTGCCGGACAAACCAGCGGCACATTTACGCCGTCGGCGACGTCACGGGGCGGTACCAGTTCACGCACATGAGCGGCCACATGGCGAAAGTAGCCCTGACGAACGCGCTGCTGAAGCTACCGTCCACGATCGATGCGACGCATGTGCCATGGGTGACCTACACCGATCCGGAGCTGGCACATGTCGGGGCGTTTCCGGCGGATCTAGAGGCCGAAGGCGTTGAGTATGAGACCTACCGGTTCCCCTTTGACAAGCTGGATCGCGCGATCACCGAGGGCGAAACGACCGGCTGGATCAAGGTGTACTCGAAGGGGCTTACCGGCACGATCCTCGGCGTGAGCATTCTGGGGGCGCACGCCGGGGAAATGATCAGTACGTTTGCGCTTGCCATGCGGAATGGCGTTACGCTTCGCAACATCGGCGACACGATTCACCCGTATCCGGCGTGGGGCGAAGGCGTCAAGCGGGTGGCTGATCAGTGGTACGTCCAGAAGCAATCGCCCACCTTCACACGCGCGCTGAAGACCGTGTTCGGATACCGCGGACCGGTCATTGAGCCGGACCCGGAGCGCATTATTTAGGCGGAACTCCGCATTCATCGATCAAAAAGCCACCCGGACCGATGATCCTGTGACGGGGCTGCGGGTGGCTTCGTTGCGTTGGACCGCTCGGAGTCTTTTATTAAGGGATCCCTTGTCACTTCGCTCCGGGCTCCTCACGCAAATACGCCTCATGACTTTTCGATCTCTCTGTGTCACGCTGTTTTTCCTGGCCGGTGTCCTGGCCGATCCTGCCGTCGGGCAATCGATTGACATCGAGCCCGCCGAGCCGTCGGTACAGGTCGGGGAGGAGCTTCAGCTGGAAGCGTTCTTCGTAGCGGAAGACGGGACGCGTGCGGCTGACACGACCGTCGTTTTCTATTCCCCGTCGAAAGCCGTGGCCGCCTCGCGCGACGGGCTCCTGACAGCGATCGAGGCCGGGGAGCATGAAGTGATCGCTCTTCGTCCGGCTCAGGATGGGCAGGAGCGTATCATGAACCGCTTCTCCGTACAGGTTGCGCCCAAGCCCGTGGACGGGGTCGCCTTCGTCGACGCGCCGGCGTCCATCTACGCGGGGACGATGATGCCGCTCACGGTCGAGGCGCAGACGGAAGACGGCACTGCTCGCGACGATGTCTCGGTATCGGTCACCAGTAGCGACGCGTCCGTTGCCGAAATCGATCGCTTGAACCGCCTCCATGCCCGCACCCCGGGGACGGTGACACTGACGGCTTCGGCTGAGGATTTTGAGGCGACGCACACCATCGAGGTGAAGGAGAATCCGGTCGTCTCGCTCGATCTGACCGGAGGTGCGGAGACGGCACGCACCGGAGATGTACTCGCGTTTTCAGCCACAGCACGCGACGAGGCGGATGAGCCTGTAACCGATGCGCCGATCCGCTATGCCGTACGGATTGACGAAACGGGGCCGATCGCACCCGGCGCCTCCGCTGAAATCGGCGCCGACGGACGCTTCGTCGCGGAAGACGCCGGTACCTACACGGTGGTTGCCACGAGCGGCGCCCATGTCGCAGAGACGACGATAACGGTCACGGAGCGAAATCCGGAGGGCAGCATCGAGCTGGTCGGACGTGGGCAGGTCTCAAGCGTGCACACGTCTGACCTGTGGGTCTGGGAGGCGGTCGACGGGCGCGACTACGTCATCACCGGCACGTGGGGAGGGAACGGCGAGGCCTACTTCTGGGACGTCACCGATCCCGCCAATCCGACGCCGGTCGACACGGTGACCGTGGACGCGCGGACGGTCAACGACGTCAAGGTGAGCGAAGACGGACGGACATGTATCATCAGTCGTGAGGGCGCCTCCGACCGGAAGAACGGCATCGTGATTCTGGACTGCACGGATCCGAACAACGTGTCCGTGATCACGGAGTACACCGAGCGGCTGACGGGCGGCGTGCACAACCTGTTCATTTACGAGAATCACGTGTACGCACTGAGCGCCGGACAGCGGTACGAGATTCTGAACATCGAGGATCGCGCCAACCCGGAGCATGTCGCGACGTTCGAACTTGACTCGCCCGGCGCGTCGATTCACGACGTCTGGGTGATGGACGGCATCGCCTACTCGTCTAACTGGGAAGACGGCGTCGTCCTCGTCGATGTCGGGAATGGCGTCAAGGGCGGATCGCCGTCGAACCCGGTCGAGATCGGGCGCTATGCATATCCGAGCGGATGGAACCACGCGGCGTTTCCGTACGACGACAGCGAAACCGGCAAAAAGTGGGTGATCGCCGGCGATGAAGCATTCCCGAACGGCCTTAACATCGACAACGAGCCGACGATTCCGGCCGGATGGCTCCACTTCGTCGACTTCACGGACCCTGACAATCCGACGGAAGACGCTCGCTACCAGGTCCCGGAAGCCGGTACGCACAATTACTGGGTGGACGGCGACGTGCTGTACGTGGCCTACTACAACGCCGGCCTTCGCGTCGTCGACCTCTCGGGCGACCTGAAAGGGGATCTGTACGCACAGGGCCGCGAAATTGCGCGCTTCCGCTCGTTCGACCCGGAGGGGCGGGTGGCGAACGCACCGATGGCCTGGGGCCCGCAGCCGCACAAGGGCCACATCTTCTTCTCTGACTGGAACTCCGGCCTCTGGGTCGTCAAGCTGAACCGCCCCGAGAAGGATCGCGTGTCGGCGACGCGATAACCGTATCAACCGGACTCCACTCATTTCGACCGCTATGCTTCCGCCTATGCGCATTGCTCGCGTACTTCTCTTAACGTTCGCCCTCGTGCTCGTCGCCCACGCGCCGGCACAGGCCCAGGAATACTTTGCCTACGTCGCGTCCGAATCGGCCGATGAGGTCTCGCTGATCCGGTTCGACGGAACGGAGGCCGTTGTGCAGGAAGCGGTCCCTGTGGGACAGATTCCGGTGGAGACCGAAGGCGCCCACGGCATGACGGTGTCGCCGGACGGCGAGCACTGGTTCGTCTCGATCGCGCACGGCAAACCGTTCGGCCGCGTCGTCAAGTACGAGACAGGCACGAACCGGAAACTCGAAGCCGCGGAGGTCGGGCTGTTCCCCGCCACGATGCAGATCTCCGATGTGACCGGGCTCCTCTACGTGGTGAATTTCAACCTTCACGGCGAGCCGGAGCCCAGCACCGTGTCGGTCGTGGAGACCGAGTCGATGACGGAGGTCCAGACGATTGAGACGGGCATCATGCCGCACGGGTCACGACTCAGTCCCGACCACCAGAAGCACTACTCCGTGGGCATGATGGACGGCACGCTTTACGAAATCGACGTGGTGAGCGGCGAGGTGTCGCGGACCCTGAAGACGGGTGAGGGCATGACCAAACCGACGTGGGTGCAGCCGCATCCGTCGAAACCGGTCGCCTACGTCGCGCACAACGGGGCCGACGAAGTGGTAGCCGTCGACCTGGACGCCTGGAAGGTGACGGAGCGCTTCGCGACCGGCGAGGGCACGAGCCCGTACAACCTCGACGTGACACCGGACGGCTCGACCCTTGTCGTTACGTACAAGGGATCGGGGGAAACCGGCATCTGGGACGTTGAAACCGGAACGCGCCGGGCACTCGTGGAGAATACCCGCGGCGTCTCGCATGGTGTTGTGATCACGCCGGACAGCCGATACGCGTTCGTCACCGCGGAAGGGGTCGGAGGCGAGCCGGGAGCGGTCGACGTGATCGATCTGTCTACAGGTGAAAAGGTGGCCCACGCAGACGTGGGCGCGCAGGCGGGCGGCATTGCGTTCTGGAAGATGCAGGCGGGCGAAGCTGCAAGCCGGTGACATCCAGTCGAAAAGCTTGTCGGCGACCGATGTAACGCCGGCATCACGGCCCGGACATCATCTGAATTCTGAGAGACGGTTCATGGCGGCCGAGACACCCACCGGCACGTATCTCCTGCTCCTGCAGTCGGAGGAGCCCGGTAAGACGGAGGTCGGTGCGCTGGGGACGGTCCGCCTCGACGCAGGACAGTACGTCTACATCGGAAGCGCCTTTGGCCCCGGCGGCCTCCCGGCGCGGCTGCGTCGGCACCTCGGCCGCGCGCCGTCGTCCCCACACTGGCACATCGACTATCTGCGCCGGTGTCTTACGGTCGAGCACATTCTGCTGTCGACGGACGATGACCGTCACGAATGCGCGTGGGTGGAGGAGCTCCGTTCGAACCCGTGGGCCAAGCTGCCGTGTGCCGGGGCCGGAGCGTCCGACTGTGCGTGTCCCGCTCATTTCTTGTGCATCGACACGCCGGATGCACCGTCAGTAATCCGTGGCCTTTTGGGCGGCACCATCCAATCGTTTGATCCCGGTGAACTCCGCTCTTGCCTTACATGAACACGCATCGGTCACGCGTTTCTCAGGAAATAGCCCGAACAGCACGACGATCTTGATGTCCCGCACCTCTCGCCTTCTGGTTGCATTTCTCTGTACTCTCTTCGGCGCGACGGCGATGGTCCACGGTCAGCCCGTTGCCGATACGTCGATAACCGGCTCCTGGATGGGCACGCTTTCCGTGCCCGACGGCGAGTTCCGCGTCGTCTTTCACCTTCGTCGCGAGCAGGACGGCACGCTGACCGGTACGATGGACAGTCCGGACCAGGGCGCGACCGGCATCCGCCTGTCTGAGGTCGTTCGCGATGCCGACACGCTTCGGATCGGCGTTCGTGCTATTGCCGGGCAGTTCGCCGGCGTCATCCAGGACGACCGCCAGTCGATCGACGGCCAGTGGGCACAGGGACCGGCACGGCTCTCGCTGACGCTCCGTCGGACCGACGCCGCTCCGGCGATCGAACGGCCGCAGGAGCCGGAGGAACCGCTTCCCTACCGCGAGCGCACGATCGACATTCAGGCCCGCGACGGGACGAAGCTTGCCGGCACGATCACGCTCCCCGAAGATGGAAGACCACATCCGGCCGTTCTACTCGTTGCCGGTGCAGGCGCGCAGGATCGCGATGCTTCCGTAGCCGGACATCGCCCCTTCCGCGTGTGGGCCGACGCGCTGACCCGGGCCGGATTCGCGGTGCTCCGTTACGACGAGCGGGGCGTGGGAGCGTCCGGCGGTACACCGACGGGCCACACGACCGCCGAACTGTCCGTCGATGCCGAATCCGCTATGGACGCACTGGCAGGGCAACCGTGGGTCGATGCGTCGCGACTCGCTGTCATCGGGCACAGCGAGGGCGGCACGATTGCGACGATGGTGACCAACCGGGACGACCGCGTGGGGGCTCTCGTCCTGCTGGCGACGCCCGCCCTGTCCGGGGACGAAATTCTGAGCGATCAACTCGACATCCGTGCCGACGCCAACGGGGTGGACGAGCGCACACGGGCCATGCAGCGAGGCACACAGGACCGTATCTTCGAGGCGATCCGGTCGAATCCGGACTCAAGCCAGATGGCGAGCGAGCTCCGCCGCATCATGATCGACACCCGGGGCATCCAGGGCCAAGACCTCATTCAGCAGGAAATCCAACGCCTGACCGCGCCGTGGCTTCGCTCGTTTATACGGTACAATCCGGCTCCGGCACTCCGATCGGTGGACGAGCCGGTTCTCGCCGTGTACGGCACGAAAGACACGCAGCTTAAGCCGGCGAAGAATCGTGAAGCGCTTCAGGAAGCGCTCGCCGAGAGTCCCTCCCCGGATGTGACGGTGCGTGAGATGGATGGCCTGAATCACCTGCTTCAGCCGGCAACGTCCGGGCGTCCCGGCGAGTACGGGCGGATCAAATGGACCGTCTCGCCCGAGGTGCTCTCGCTCGTCACCGATTGGCTGCAGGATCAGTCGAAGTAGCCCGCCATTTCCGAAACGCCCTCTGCGCCCCTCGTACCCTCCGCTTCTGCCATGCCGCACCGTCGTCTTTCCCCGTCCGAATGGTGGGAGCAGTCCCGGCGTGACCTGCGAGCGGCTGAGCACCTGCTGCAGGGCGGCTTTGAGCCGCAGGCGGTCGCCTTCGCCCATCTTGCGGTGGAGAAAGCGCTGAAAGCCGTCGTGCGTGGCTTAACAGGTGAAACGCCGCCCGTTACCCACAATCTGATCGAGTTGGCGAGACGAACCGGTGCGGAATGGCCCGCGGAGATGGTCAACACGCTCGATTCGCTATCCGGGCTCGACATTTCACTTCTCTATGAGCCGGGTGCGCTCTTTCGTCGCCGGCTGCCGGACCGGGACGCAGATGCCCGGCAGGCCGTTGCAGACGGGCGCGCCGTCGTCGACTGGATCCGGCACCACGTCTTGCTGGATACCGTTGACACCGATGAGTCGCCCGGGTATTCCTGAAACCGTCTGGTTCACCACAGGAGAGGAGGGAGGGTGGCGCTCAGGGCGTCGAACCGGCCGCACGCAAATGTAGGCTTTGTAGGCTTGCCCCCAGACATTTCAATGTGGACGTCCATGTGGACGGTGGCCTGCAGCTGCTATCGAAGGACGGGCGTCGAGCTTCGCCCGGACAAAAAAACGGCCCGGCCGGACATGCTCCGGCCGGGCCGTTTCTACAGGGCCGTTTGATGGGCCAGAGACCTAGCGACTAGTTGCTCTGAACCTCGATCCGGTAATCGACCGTGGCTTCAATGAAGCCCTGACTTTCGTTGGTG
>JAAAOT010000190.1 GCA_009908725.1 Bacteroidota bacterium
TGATCGTCAGCGAGATGTTGGGAAGCGGGACCGGGATCTGCGGCACGACGTTGCGCTCGATCGTATTCCCCTGCGTCGGCTCGAAAATGACGAACCAGATGTTGCGGCGGCCATACGCGTTGACCAGTTGCATGCGGGCTTCGTAGGTGCCGATGCCAAAGAAATCGCCCTTCCGCCGGACGCCGAGATCGAGGCGATGGTACGCGGGCAGCCGCGACGCGTTATAATCTGATTGCAGCACGTCCCGCGGCCGGCTCAGCGTCGGGTCGTCCACCAACTTGTAATACCCGCTCGGCTCGGTGTAGGCCTGACCGGTTGCATACGTAAACACCGCCGTTGCGCGCCAGTCCTCCGCGAAGTCGTACCGCAGCACCGCGGTCAGGTCGTGCAGGCGGTCGTACTTGGGAGCGAACGCCTGACCGTTTTCGAAGCGGTCGAACTCGCGGCGAGTCCGGCTCAGGGCATAACTGATAAACCCGTTCAGCGTCCCCTCCTGTCGGCGGATCATGAACTCGGCACCGGCTGCGTAACCGTCCCCGAACCGAAATACCTCCGGATAATCGAGACCGGTGTAATCGGTGTACAAGCGGTCGAACTCAAACAGGTCTCGAAGGGTGCGGTAGTAGAGCTCAACGTCCACGCGCAGGTTTTCCTTCGGCTTCGTCTTGATGCCGGCCACGAATTGATCACCGAAAGCCGGCGGGACCTGATCGTCTGTCGTTAGCCAGAAGTCGAACGCTGAGAAGAGCTCCGTCGATGCGGCCGTCAGGTACTGGTAGTACCGACCGTACCCCGCCTGGAGGCGCACCCGGTCGGTCAGGCGATGCTCAAGTGTCAGACGGGGGGCAACCCGCACGTTCGTCCCTTCTCCGAAGTAGCTCGCCCGGACGCCGCCGGTCACGGTCCAGTCTTGGGTAGCCTGGTACGTATCCTGCACGTACGCACTGCCGTAGACGGCACGAAAGCTGGGGCTGTAGTTTCGGTCCCCGTTGAAGAAGTTTCGGAGCCGCGACACGAACCGACCGGCCCGAACGCCGCCCTCCAGGGTGTGCGATCCGGCGGACAGGGTCGCCTGCGCGTCGGCGGCGACATCGAACACGTCGTTGTCGCGAACGAACTGGGTGTTGGCAATGTCTGCCTTCGGATCGGCAAAGTAGTGAGACCCGGCGAGGGAGATCTGCGTTGTCAGGTTGTCGCCGATCACACGCTGCCATGACACGGTTCCCGCCCGGTTGCCATAGCTGATGTCGAAGACGACGTCGCTCAAGAAGGGAAAGTCGAGCTGGTCGCGGCCCGCATACAACGAAACCGACAGCCGATCGCGGTCCGTCACGTTCAGCTGGGTGGCTGCGTTCACATCCCAGAAATAAAACCCTTCGGGAATGTCTCCGACGTCGGCCGCCTGCAGGCCGGAAAGCAGAGGTTCGATGGTCGACCGACGGGCTGCTGCCATCCAGGTCCCCGACCGGCCTCCGACCTCATACGGACCGCTGCCATACGCCCGTGACGCCAGAAGCCCGAGGCTGACGCCGCCTTCGATGCGGCGGTCTACGCCCCGTCGGTTCTGAATGTCAACGACGGCCCCGAGGCGCCCCCCGTACCGCGCAGGGTAGCCTCCTTTGTAGAGAACCACATCACCAATAGCGTCCGGGTTAAAGGTCGAGAAAAAGCCGAAGACGTGCGTCGGATTGTAAATGGTCGCCTGATCCAGGCGGATCAACGTCTGGTCCGGCGAGCCGCCGCGGATGTAGAGGCCGCTGGAAAAGTCAGACGCCGCCTTCACGCCGGGGAGAAGCTGCAGCGATCGGAAGAGGTCCGGCTCGAGGATCGTCGGCAAGTCTTGCACCTCCTGCGGCGTCATCGTCTCGGTGCCGAGGGCCTGCTCCTCCACCCGCCGTCCGGTCACGGTGACGCCTTCCACCTCCATGTCGACGGGGACGAGACCGAAACGCACGTTCATGGTGGACCCGGACCGGACGGTGACGTCCCGGTTCTCTGTTTCGAAGCCGACGTACGAGACGCGAAGCGTCTGCCGGCCCGGAGGCACCTCCTCGATGCGAAACCGTCCGTTCTGATCGGTCGTGGCCCCGAGCGCTTGCCCGTCTATGATTACGTTCGCAAGCGGCAGCGGGCTGCCCGTTTGGGCGTCGACCACCTCGCCGGCGATAACCGCGGAGGTGTCGGGCTGCGCGATCGCAGGCGCAGTCGACGCCAGCATGATCACCATGGCGAGCAGGAGAGTAAATCGACCCGCAAAGCGGTGCTGCCAATCCGTTTCGAGACACACGAACTGGCGTGATGCCGCCGACGGGCTCTGACATGAGCCGACGCATCCATACTGTGGCAGGACTCCCATTCGTATCTCTGAATCAGCATCAACTGGCATCGGCAGCAGCGGTCAGTGCATCCGGTAACGTCCCTACGATTCTGCGTTGATCTCGTACAGCGTGCGGTGCTTCACGGCATCGCCGAACATGCTGAGTCCGGCATTCAGCGCGACCAGCCCCAGCGTGCCGGCCACGACCCATGGCCACGTGCGGTCAGAGGATGCTTTCTTAAGAGTCGCATGGCCGACCAGGCTCACCCCGAACCCGACGCCGATCAATCCGAGCGGCGCGAGTCGTTTCCAGGTCCGGTAGTGGCGGAGGACGTCTTCAGTGGTGCGGTCGGGCATAAGGACGTAAAAAGAAGTACGAGTGACGGACATCGCACTGTACCCTGCGTACCGATCGCTCGTTCGGCCTGACGCTCGATCGTCGCGGGACGGTATAACTTTTTCAAACCTGTAATGACGTCGTCAACGGACGGCGGGATGTGACTCTCGGTCAGCCCTTTGCTATATTTCGAACATTCGATGAATGGAGAGCGCGCCAACGAGTACGTTTGTCCGGGTCGGCGGAGCGTCGACCTTATGCGCTGTGGTTCCGATCCCGCCATCCCCTCGTGAACCCGTGCTGCCATGGATACGCGCGCGCCCAACCCAGATTCCCGGGCGACCGAGCGGACCGGGGCGGCGAATCCCGCCTCCGAGTCTCCCGACGAGCCCCCTGATGAACCGCCCGTAGACCCACCGGGACAACTTCCACCGAACCACGAGGACGACGCCGAACGCGTCCGGCTCCGCAAGGAGATCGAGCATCTTCGGGAAGAGAACGAAAGCCTCCGGGACGCGGCAACCCGGTATCGCTCGCTGATCGATCTAACGACCGATGCCGCGTACGATCTCACCGTGTCGGATGCGGATGGCGACGCACCGCATTTCGCCCTCACGTGGGCGTCCGGATCCTTTTCTCGGTTGATCGGCATCTCTCATGGCCGGCTGATGGCCGCGGAGGACTGGATCGAGCATGTTCATCCGGTGGACCGTTCTCTCGTGCACCGGCATCGCGAGCACCTCGCGGCGGGCTCCCGAATGGTGACCGAATACCGGATTCAAACCTCGTCGGCACGCGATCGCTGGGTTTGCGACTATGGCCAGCCGGTCCACGCCTCCGGTGGCGTCCGGCGAGTTCATGGAGCGGTCCGCGAGATCACGCATGCCCGGCACTACGATCGGGCCATGCGGGCGAATCGCATCAAGTACAAGCACATCTTCAACCAGTCCCCGCTCGGGATTCTACACTTCGACGCCGAATCCTGCATCACGCAGTGCAACGATAACCTGGTCCGCATTGTGGGATCGTCCCGCAGTGACTTGATCGGGTTGAATATGATCGAAGACCTAGAGGACGAAGCGCTGATCCGGGCGGTCATCGACGCGCTTGAACATGGTAGTGGGACGTATGAAGGCGATTATGCCTCCGTAACCGCCGACAAGGTGACGCCGGTGCGGGTCCTTTTTAATAGCATTCGATCAGAGGCCGGCGACGTACTGGGCGGCGTAGGCATTGTCGAGGACATCACCGACCGGCGGCGCCACGAGCAGGAATTGATCCGAGCCCGGGACGAGGCGGAAACGATGAATCGCCTGAAGTCCGCCTTCCTCGCGAACATGAGCCACGAGATTCGAACGCCGCTGACAGCCATCATCGGGTTTGCGGACATTCTCACCGACGAACTGCCGGTCTCCCATCGGCGGATCCCGCAGCTGATCGAACAGAGCGGCAAACGATTGCTTGACACGCTGAATTCCGTTCTCGATCTGTCCATGCTGCAATCCGGAGAGATGGAGTTGAACCGGACGCTGATCGACGTGGCGCAACATGTCGAGGACCATGTGGACCTGATGCATCCCCTCTCCGACAATAAGGGACTCGACCTGGATGTCGATCGGCCGGTCCGGCCATGCTATGCGCGACTCGACGAGGGCGCACTCGACCGCATCCTGTCCAATCTGATTGGCAATGCGATCAAGTTCACAGACGAGGGACACGTTACCGTCACCGTTCGCCAGGTCTTGCTTCCGCGGGCGGCAGAAGCACCCGAGCAGGTAGACAGACCTCGCGAAACCGACATCGTCGGACCGCGCGCCGGCGTAGCGATCCAGGTCAGCGACACGGGCGTCGGGATCAGCGAGGAGTTTCTCCCCCACCTGTTCGACGTGTTCAAGCAGGAGAGCGCGGGCCTCAAGCGGACGCATGAAGGCTCCGGGCTCGGCCTGGCTATTACCAAGCATCTCGTGGATGAACTCGACGGGACGATCGAGGTCAGCAGCCAGAAAAATGAAGGCAGTACGTTCGTGGTCACGTTTCCGGCCGTCCACGACCCGGCCGGAGACCAACCGGAGCCACGACCAAAGCTCCATCGACACCACCCCGGGCGCTGCATTCTCGTCGTGGAAGACACGCCGGAGACGCAGGTGCTCGTCGAACGCATCCTCGAGCCGCACCACGACATCGACATCGTCGCCACCAGCGAGGACGCGATCGCCGCCGCGCGACAGCGTCGTCCGGTGGGGGAGACTCCGTACGATCTCATCCTGATGGACATTCACCTCGAAGGCGGCGGCAGCGGGCTAGACCTGCTTCCTGAGGTGCGATCGCTTCCCAATTACGCAGGGACGCCCATTGTCGCAATGACGGCGTTTGCGCTCTCCGGAGATCGGCAGCGGTTCCTGGAGGCCGGCTTTGACGCCTACCTCGGTAAGCCGTTTACGGCCGACCAGCTCCTGGCCGTCATCGATCAGGCGCTGGCGGCGAACGGGTGAGGCGTCGCCGACGGGATGCCTCCGGCTCTCACCGGCTCCACGTGTCGAGCACAGACACCGCCCGGTCAGGATAATCGGTGATGAGGCCGTCGACCCCGAGGGCGACGAGGCGCTCCATCTCGTCCGGGTCATTCACCGTCCAGGGAATGACGTCCATGCTGCGATCATGCGCCCCGGCAATCATTGCCTCCGTCACCAGTGTGTAATCGGGGCTGTAGATGTCCGGCGTGAACGGAAGCATCTTCAGGTTCTCGGCCACCCCGTTGTCCGCGGAGGAGGCGATCAGGAGGGCGAGCCGAACCGGCTGCTTGCTTGCGTTCGCAACGATGAGGGTGCGGGGGTCGAAAGACTGGATGGTGGATCGACGTATCACGCCGGTATCATACAGGACCTGCAGCACCGCGTCGGCAAACGTTTCTGGGGCCGGCGTAAACGTGCCCTCCCACTTCGGCCGGATCTTGGTCTCGACGTTGTAAAAGAGTGGCCCGCGATCGTGCGTGCTCGCGTAGGACTCCGCCATATCGATCACGTCACGCAGGAGGGGTTTATGCACGGGCTCTTGAACCTGCTCCGGGAAGCGAGGATGCGCCCGCGAGCCGCAATCATACGCCTTGATCTCGTCGTACGTCATTTCAAACATGTTGTGCTCGCGTTCCGACCCTTCCGGCACCGGCTCACCGTCCGGGGTCGTGCAGATAACATCGGACATCCAGGGTTCGTGCGAGACGACGACCTTGCCATCCCCGCTGATCACGACGTCGAGTTCGAGCGTCGTCACCTCCAGTTCCAGCGCGCGACGGAAGGCGGGCAGGGAATTCTCCGGTGCCAGTCCACGCGCGCCCCGGTGACCCTGGAGGTCGAAGCCGTCCGGTGCCCGAGCAGAGGAATCCGCCGGGGCCGATGCCGCCGGTTCGGACGGTGAAAAGAATGCGCGGTGAGACGTAGTAGATAGCATGACGAACCCGAGCGGCAGGAGAAGGAGAGCGATCGAGATACGGCGAAGCGGCATGATCGGGCGGGACATGGATCGGGGACGAGCGAGGGGATCCGCTACTGGCCACGGCGGGCATGGCGATGAACCCGGATGCGGCTGTGGCGGTCCCGGGGCGTGCATGATCAAACCGTGACGTACGCGACCCCGGCCTTCACGTCCCGTCTCAACTTCGGGTTTCAACGCCGGGTTTCGGGGTTTCTGCAAGCGGTCCCGGGAAGGCCCGAGGAGTGCCCTGTGAAACCTCTACGGAGTGTTCGCGAGGGAGGGTTTCCCGTGCTTCAAAAGTGGCGTTTCTCCCGTTTCTATGGTACTTTACTGTGATAGTGAAATGCGCATGCTGGCCGGTTTAGACGCGCGGTCCTGCCTCGGCCCGAGATCGTTTCGGGACGAGCGAGGCCGTGCTGTCGTGCGGGCGTTTGCCGTGCGTGGATGAGTGTCTGAAATAATCAAAAGCGAGCATGGAAGCGGAAGAAAGCCGCATCATCCCGATAAATATCGAGGAGGAGATGAAGTCCTCCTACATCGACTACTCCATGTCGGTGATCGTCAGCCGGGCGCTACCGGACGTGCGCGACGGCCTCAAGCCGGTGCACCGCCGCGTGCTCTTCGGCATGAGCGAGTTGAATTTGACGGCCGGGGCCGCATACAAAAAGAGCGCGAGAATCGTCGGGGAGGTGCTCGGTAAGTACCACCCACACGGCGACTCCTCGGTCTACGACACCCTCGTCCGGCTGGCGCAGGACTTCTCCATGCGCTACCCGCTGGTCGACGGCCAGGGCAACTTCGGCTCGATCGACGGCGACTCCGCGGCGGCCATGCGGTACACGGAGGCCCGCATGACGAAGATCGCCGAGGAGATGCTGGCCGACCTCGACAAGGAAACGGTCGACACGCGGGAGAACTTCGACGGCACGCTGGAGGAGCCGACGGTGCTTCCGGCGGCTTTCCCCAACATGCTCGTAAACGGGGCCGACGGCATCGCGGTCGGGATGGCGACGAAGATTCCGCCGCACAACCTCGGCGAAGCCATCGACGCGACCGTCGCCTACATCGACGACCCGGAGATCTCGATCGACGCGCTGATGGAGCACGTGCCGGCGCCGGACTTTCCGACCGGCGGCATCATCTACGGATACGCGGGCGTCTACGAAGCCTATCACACGGGCCGCGGCCGCGTGGTGATGCGGGCAAAGATGCACGTGGAAGAGATCCGAAAGGGCCGGGAAGCCCTCGTCATCACGGAGATCCCGTACCAGGTCAACAAGTCCACCGAACTCGAGCGGATCGCCGACCGCGTCCGCCAGGAACGGATCGACGGCGTGGCGGACCTGCGCGACGAGAGCGACCGCAACGGCATGCGCATCGTCGTGGAGCTGAAGCAGGACGCGGTGCCGGACATCGTCAAGAATCAGATTTACAAGAACTCGCGCCTGCAGGATACCTTCGGCGTCAACATGGTCGCCCTTGTGGACGGCCGCCCGAAGGTGCTCACGCTCAAGGATGCGATCCGGCACTACGTCAATCACCGCCACGAGATCGTCGTCCGCCGCACAGAATACGATCTGCGGAAGGCGCAGGAACGGGCCCACGTCCTGGAAGGCCTGACGCTGGCGCTCGATAACCTCGACGCGGTGATTACGATCGTTCGGCATTCCCCGGACACGGAAGCGGCCCGCGAGAACCTGATGCTCGGACGCTATCCGTCGGATCTGACGGAAGACGACCTCCGAGAGCTCGGCGTCCCGCTCATTCCGCCGGTTGAAGCGGACCGGTCGCAGACCACCGTCCAGGAGATGCTGGACGACGAGTACGAAACGCTGGCCCGCCGCCCACAGGAAGGCCACTGGCTGACCGAAGACCAGGCGCGCGCCATTCTGCGTCTGACCCTGAGCCGCCTGACGGGACTGGAGCGGGAGAAAATCGCCGACGAGTACCGCGACATCATCCAGGAGATCCAGCGCTACCAGAGCATCCTGGGAAGCCGGGAGCTCCGGATGCAGATCATCAAGGACGAGCTTCTCGCCGTTAAGGAGCAGTTCGACGATGAGCGCCGCACCGAGATCGACAAGACCGGCGGCGACATCATCATCGAGGACCTGATCGAGCGGGAGCACGTCGTGGTCACGGTCACCCATCAGGGCCTCGTCAAGCGCACGAGCGTTGACGCCTACCGGTCGCAGGGTCGCGGCGGCGTCGGTATGCGCGGCTCCGGCAAGCGCGACGACGACTACATCGAGCATCTCTTCGTGTGCCACTCGCACGACGTCCTGCTCTTCTTCACCGACCACGGCCAGTGCTACTGGCTCCGCCCCTTCGAAATCCCGGAGGGAAGCCGGACCGCCCGAGGCC
>JAAAOT010000088.1 GCA_009908725.1 Bacteroidota bacterium
GTAATTCACGTCCGCGTTCAGGAGGGCCCGGCGGATCTCACGCATCGTTTCCGCCACATTGAGCTCGTTGATCCGCCCCTGACCCGTGACGGACTGCAGGGCACCTTCTAGTTTTTCAGACAGGCTCTCAAACATGAGCGCGGAGCGTGCGATGATACGAGGCTAGAGAAATCGGCGAAGTTGCGGGGCACATGCCCCGAGCGCTCCGCCACCAGGGCCACCCTGATTCTACAGGACAGCCGCTACAAGCCCGACGCATCGGATGGAGGCGCCGGGCTTCAGGCAGATTGGTAAACGTAGTGACACTCGCGCACAACAACAATGCGAGAGCACGCGAGCGTCACGAAGATCGCATGGATGTCACGACGCGGCAGTGCTAGCTTCATCCGAGGGCGTATTCGCCCCGTCCTCCGCTGCTTCTGCTCGAAGCAGGTCGATGGTTTCCACCGCGTGACGCAAGTGCGGGATCACGATGGAGCCACCGACGACGAGTGCGACATTCATAGCGTCATCCAGTTCGTCGTCGGTATAGCCGTGATCGATGCACTGCTGCAAGTGGTAATCGATGCAGTCGTTGCAGCGAAGCACCATCGAGGCGACGAGGCCAAGAAGTTCCTTCGTCCCGCCGTCCAGCGCACCGTCGCGATACGCCGCTTTGTCGAGATTAAAAAACCGCTTTATCCCAAGATGCTCTTTTTCATCCAGAATCCGGTCATTCATGCGGTCCCTATACGCCCGAAATGCCTCTAAACGATCCGTTTGCTCAGGTGTGTTCATTATTAATTCGCCAGAGAAGTAACCGATTCACGTGTTGACGCCCTGCAGACATCCGGATCTGGGAAGCGGACGGTCCCGATACGTGGATGCTCGTCGTACGACGCGACGCTCCAAGTAACATTTATTGACGTACGCGCGTACTTTGATACGTCAATGATTGGTTGGAAAACGCGGATCGCATCCGGAGTGTGCAGGTCCGCGTGCACCGAGAGCAACGTTCGATGTTTCGCCCCGGTACCACCTGCCGACGCATAGCGTTTTCGATCTTATAGCGCTTATGACTTCCCCCCTTACGAAATCGCAGATCCGCCGCCAGTTCGACCGGGCCCGGCGATCCATGGACCCGGAAACGGTACGCCGCTTGAGTGAGCAGATTGCGCAGCATGCTATCGAGCTGCCAGCCGTCCGAACGGCGTCCACTCTGCACACGTACTGGCCGATCACCGATCAGAACGAGGTTGACACGCGCCCGCTCATCGACGACCTCCGGGAGCGCGGCCTTGCGATCGTCCTTCCGGTCGTAACCAGTTTCGAGGCCGGAACGCCGGAAATGACGCATCGACGCTTCACGAGCCGGGCATCCCTGCAGACGAACGCGTGGGGGATTCCCGAGCCTGTAGAAGGCGACCCGGTATCGCTTGCCTCGATCGATGCGGTCATCGTCCCCGCGCTTGGCGCCGGCTTGAACGGCCATCGCATCGGCCACGGGTGGGGATACTATGACGCCTTTCTGGCAAAACTCTCACCCGATATACCTCGCATCGTGCTTGCATTCGATACCTGCGTGCGACCCGACGTTCCCTGCGAGTCGCACGACGTACCGGTCGACGTGATCGTGACCGAGACGGGCGTCCACAGCGTAAGCACAGCAGCGTCGCCCGCCGGCACGGAGGCCGAGTGACAGCTCCCCCGCTCCCTGCATCACCCTCACGTCTTTCAAAGTGAACACGGAATCGACGATGGCTTCTTCCGGGTCTTCTTCTCAGATGCGTACTCCGGGTCCCGAGTCCGACGACCGATCGCGGCGTCGATCGGACTCCGAGATCGATATTTCGGAGATGCGCACCAATCTTGACGCCGCGGACCGACGGGCGTCCGGGCCGACGCCGCAGGAGGCGTTCGATACAGGCAGAACCACGCTCAACCTGGATCACATCAGCGACGAGGAGCTCGACGCGTTCTTCTTCGACGAGGAGAGTGACGAAGAGAGCTGGCTCAATGCGCCAACGCTGACGGGCATCGCGCTCATCGTCATCGGGTTTGTTTACCTGATGGCTGAGATGGGCATTTTGTCCGGCATCGCCCTCCCGGCCATGATCTCTCTCCTCCCCTGGCTTGCCGGCGTCTTCGTGGTCGTGCTCGGCTTCGGTCTGCTTTCGCGCGGGCGATCAGACACGCGCCGTGAACGGGAAGCGGCGGACCGGTCCCGGTCCAGTCGCCGGTCTAAGTCATCGAAACGGGTCTCATCCGAAAGAAGCTCGACCAAGACGTCGGACGCCTCCGAGGAGGCCGCGTCCGCGTCCACGTTCGAGATGCCGGAGAGCCTCAAGTCGGATACGTCCTGGAATCCGTTTGGTAAGAAGCGGATTCCGCTGCGGCGCTCGATGTCCGACAAACGAATCATGGGCGTGTGCTCTGGAATCGCCCACTATTTCAACATTGACCCAACGCTCGTTCGCATCGCCTTCGTAATCGGCGTCATCGTAACGGGCGGACCCTTCATCCTGGCGTACATCGGCCTCGGATGGGCGATGCCGAAGGACACGGAATTGTCGCACGAGGAGCGCATGCGAATCATCCGCGATAGTTGACGGTGACGTCCCGATTTGCTACCCGTTCCCTGGTTCGTTCCGGCAGACGCGAAAGACCGTCTGCGGTGCCCGGCAGCCCCAAACGCAAACAGCCTCACCCGATCGGGTCAGGCTGTTTTGCTTTTCCAGAAGACCGCGTCCTCGCTACTCGGCTTCCACCGGTTCGGGTAGCGTGCCGGCAGCCCCAACGTGGAGCTGATCCGGGTGCAGGTAGCGCTGCGTGGCGTCGGCAATTTCTTCGAGAGACAGACCCTCGATAATTTCCGGGAAGCGGTCGATGTACGCGACCTCGAAGTCACGCTCGGCATTAGTCAGGAGGGTTTGCGCCAGACTTCCGGTCGTTGCGAGGCCTACAATGAACGATCCGGTGATCGTCGTCTTGACCGTCTCGAGCTCATCCTGCGTCGGACCCTCCTCGACGAAGTCCCGGATCACATCGATTGTCGCTTCCACGCCGGCTTCGAACGTCTCCGAACTGAGCGTGACGACGGTCCGCCACGAGCCCTGATGCGTCGTCGACACCCCGCTGAGGCTGGAGCTGATGTGGTACGTCAGGCCCTGCTCGTCGCGCACCTCATTCATGAGGCGAGCAGAGAAGTTTCCGCCCAGGATGTAGTTGGCAACGTAGAGCGCCTCGTAATCGGAGGCATCCCGGTACAGATCCAGCGCGTGACCGATGCGCACGTCCACATTGGATCGGTCCGCCATCGGCACAAGGCTGCGCCCGGGAGACTGCGGATCGGCATCTCGATCGTGCACGGCCTCACTGGCGTGCGGCTGCCAATCGCCGAACGCCGCCTGCACGGCCTCTTCGACCGCGTCGTGCTCCAGGTCGCCGACAACCGCCATCCGAAACTCGTTCGCGCCCACGTGGGCTCCGTAGTACGACGTCACGTCGTCGAGAGAAACGGCCTGCGCCTGTTCGATCAGCGTCTCCGTCGGCGGCGTATAATTCGGATGGTTCTCCGAGAAAAGCCGGCGCGACAGCGCGCCCGATGCCTGGCTTCCCGTCTGCTCGAGCTGTCGTTGAAGGTCGGCGATGGTAGATGCCCGGGCCTTTTCGAACTCGCCGGGGTCAAACAGCGGCTCCCGAACCATTTCCGAGAGTACGTCCATCACAACCGGAACGTCCTCTGTCAGCGCCTTTCCGCTGATGTCGATGTAGAGACCATCGGATGAGATGCTAAGCTTGGCGCCGCGATCTTCGAGGACACGCGCGATTTCGAACCGGTCGCGCGACTGCGTCCCCTTGTCGAGGAGAGCGACAGCGAGGTCCTGGCGGATGTCGTCCCCCGCCGCAAAGTTGGGATTCGTGATAAAGGACGCCTTGAACGAAACGAACCGTTCGACGGGTGTAGGCAGCGTGAGAAGCTGGCACGGTCCGACGGATCGGTCGAGAACACGGGAGGCGAATGATGAAGAGGGACTCATAAGTTGCGGCGTGGCGTCAAGAGCGAATCGATGAACGGGTGGATTGAGCTCGGCGGATCGCTACTGGACGGGTCCGGCGGCGGCCTGGGCGGGAGGCGCGCCGTCCCCGGCCGGCGGAGCCGTGGGCACGTAGCGCCCGACGGTCAACCGCTCGGGCTGCAGGTACGTCCGAGCGACGCGCTGCACGTCCTCCGGCGTGACGGCGTCGATCCGGTCGGGGTACTGGACGTAGAGGCGCCAGTCGCCGATCGCGATGGCTTCATTCAGCTGAGAGGCAACCTTCATCGGCCCGTCGCGATCGAATGCTTCGCTGGCCCGGATCTGGGTCTGCGCGCGACGCACTTCCTCCTCGGTCACCCCGTTTTGCTGTACCTCCTCGATGACTTCGTTGACCGCTTCCTCGACGTCGTCATGCGTCTGGTCCGGTGCCAGGAACGTGAGAAGGCAGAACAGCCCGGGGTCGCGAAGCCGGAAGTTCATGGCGTAGGCATCGGTGGTCAGTCCCCGATCCGTGCAATTCCGAAAGAGGCGACTCCCCTTCCCCGACGCCAGGATGCGACCGAGGACGTCTAGCGCTTCGGCATCGTCGTGGCGGCCGTCCGGGCTCTTGTACGCGTGCAGTAGCGCGCCCAGTTGACCGTCCTGCCGCACCTCGACGCGGCGCGGCCCGCTCTGCTCCGGCTCGCGGACCGGGTGATCCATGATCTCGTGCTCCGACGGCGGGATCCCGCCGAAGTGCTCACCGACCGTCCACAGCACCTCCTCAGGATCGACGTCCCCGATGATCGACAGCGTGGCATTGTTCGGCCAGTAATACTGGTCGTAGAAGTGCCGCAGACCGTCATCGTCGACGCCCTCAATGTCGCTCCGCCAACCGATGGTCGGGTGCCGGTAAGGGTGGGCGAGGTAGGCCGACGCCCAGACCTCGTCGAAAAGACGGGAGGTCGGGTTGTTGCGCCCGCGGTCGTACTCGTTCAGGATGACCGTGCGCTCGGACTCCACGTCGGCCGGATCGAGCAGGGCACCGCGCATCCGATCCGCCTCAATTTCCACGGCGAGGGGCAGATGCTCCACGGGCAGCATCTCGTAATAATTCGTCCGATCGACCCATGTGCTGGCGTTGACCTTCGCTCCCACGCTCTGTAATTCGTGGAAGATGGACGTGCCTTTCGATTTGTGGAAGCGCTCCGTCCCCTTAAACATTAGGTGTTCGAGGAAATGGGTCGCTCCCGTCAGCCCCATCGGTTCGTTACGACTGCCGACGCGGTACGTCACCATAAAGGTGGCGACCGGAGCGGCAGACTCTGGGAGAATGAGGACTTCGAGATCGTTCTTCGCGTGGCGATAGGATTGAATGCCACCGAGCGTTTCCACGTGCTCAAACGAGCTGGAAAGGTCGGACGGAGAAGTTGAGGGAGTAGACGCCATACGTTCGGGTACAGTCACAGGTGCTGAAAAGGACGATGTTCAGGCGTGCCTGGAGCCTGCTGCCGGCGCGCGGGAGCGACAACCGACAACGGGCAGGTCCAGGCGTGGAAGGCGATCAGTGGGCGGCCAGCCAGTTTTCTCCGCTGTCGATATCGACCACGACGGGGACATCGTCGAGCGGGAGCGCATCGCGCATTTCTTCCTCGACCAGAGCGCGAAGCGCGTCTTCCTCTTCCGGCGGCATCTCGAAGACGAGTTCGTCATGAACCTGCAGGAGCATACGGCCCTCCAGCCCCTCCTCGGCGAGCCGCTCGTGCACCCGGTTCATGGCAATCTTGATCATGTCCGCCTGCGTTCCCTGGATCGGCATGTTGACCGCCACGCGTTCGGCCCAGGACCGGCGGTTGGAGTTCGAGCTATCGATTTCCGGGATGTAGCGTCGCCGGCCAAGAAGCGTTTCGGCGTATCCCTTCTCCCGCGCCTGCTCGACCAGCCGGTTCAGAAGGGTCGAGACGCCGGAATATGACTTCTGGTACTGACTGATGAGATCCTGCGCTTCATCGACGGGCACGCGGAGCCGCTGAGCAAGGCCCCACGGCGAGACGCCGTACGGGATTCCGTAATTTACCTCTTTCGCCTTCCGGCGCTGGTCGCGGGTGACTTCCTCCGGGTCGATGCCGTACACGCGGGCTGCGGCATCGGTGTGGATGTCGCCGTTCGTGCGGAACGTCTCGCGCATCGCCTCATCGCCGCTCATGGACGCCAGAATGCGAAGCTCAATCTGGGCGTAGTCGGCGGCGAGGAGCTTCCATCCGTCTTTCGGAATAAAGGCCTCGCGGATCTCGCGTCCTACGGCCGTCCGAACGGGGATATTCTGAAGGTTGGGGTCGCTGGACGAGAGCCGCCCGGTGGCCGTCCGCGTCTGGTTGAAGCTCGTGTGGATGCGCCCGGTTTCCGGGTGGACCAGCTCTCCGAGACTGTCCAGGTACGTGCTCTTCAGCTTGTAGGTCTTTCGCCAGTCGAGGACCAGGCCGGGAATCTCGTGATCTGTGGCCAGCTCCTGAAGTACGCTTTCCTTTGTCGAGGGATTGCCCGTGGACGTTTTGGAAAGCACGGGCATTCCCATTTTTTCGAACAGAATCTCGCCGAGCTGCTGCGGGGAGTTGATGTTGAACTCCTCCCCTGCCAATTCGAAGATGCGCTCCTCAAGTTCGTCCAGCTCGCCGGCGAGTCGTGCGGAAATCCGATCCAGTACGTCTGTGTCGACCCGGATCCCGAGATGCTCCATGTCGGCCAGCACGGCAACGAGCGGATACTCGATGTCGTGGGCTACGTCGTCCAGATCGACCTCCTGGAGCTTCTCCTCCAGCGCCTCCGCGAGCTGCAGCGTGATGTCGGCGTCTTCACAGGCGTACGGCGCGGCGTCTTTGACGTCTACGTCGCGCATGGACCGCTCGTTAGCCCCTTCCCCGATCAGATCGCTGATCGGAACCATCTTGTAGTTCAGCACCGACCGGGCGACGTCGTTCAGGTTGTGATTTTCTTCGGGTGCAAAGAGGTAATGCCCGACCATCGTATCCACGACCGGCCCGCCGACCTCCACGCCATGCCGGCGCATGACGAGCATGTCGTACTTCATGTTGTGGGCGATTTTGGTGGTCTCGCGCTCCAGAATTGGGCCGAGCAGTTCCAGAACGTCCTCCGTGGATGTGCCGTCCGGCATCGGCGTCGGTACATAAACCGCCGTTCCGGGCTCCCAGGCGAACGACATCCCGACCAGAGACGCGTAGTGGGGGTCGGTACTCGTCGTTTCCGTGTCGAACGCATACCGGTCCTTCGCCTTCAGCGTCTCGGCAAAGGCCTCAAGCTCATCCCGGTGCTGCAGGAAGGAATAATCGGCCTCGTCCAGATCAATCGTTCTGACTTCCTCGTACGGCCCGAAATCGAATTCTAGGTTCTCTCCTTCGGCCGTTTCATCGACTTCTTCTGGATCGACGTCGAAGCGATCGAGCAAAGATTCGAACTCGAGATCAGAAAAGAGCACTTTGATCTCGTCCATGTCTGGCTCGGCCGCGAGCAGCGTGTGCCAGTCCAGCGCAACGTCGAGGTCCGTCTTGATGCGGACCAGTTCCTTCGACATTCGCGCATCGTCGGCGTGGTCGACCAGGTTCTGGCCGCGCTTTCCACCGATCTCTTCCGCGTGTTCGATGCACCCCTCCACGTCATGATACTTCTTGAGGTACTTCATCGACGTTTTTTCCCCGATATTGGGCACGCCCGGCACGTTGTCCGAGCTGTCGCCCCAGAGGGCCAGCATGTCGACAAACTGCGCCGGGTCCAGGCCGTATTCCT
Source organism: Bacteroidota bacterium (assembly GCA_009908725.1). Taxonomy (GTDB): domain Bacteria; phylum Bacteroidota; class Rhodothermia; order Rhodothermales; family Salinibacteraceae; genus Longibacter. The sequence continues at coordinate 7,800 of JAAAOT010000088.1, forward strand.
CCCGGAAATCGTTGTCGGTGATGATTTCGAAGTCCTGATCTCCCCGTGCCGGCTTGTAGATGCGGACGCGCTCGGTTAGAAGCTGCTTGAAGTCCTTGTCCGGCGAGACGATCACCACCTCTGCGCCGTCTGCCTCCGCATTGCGGGCGAGCGTACCGATTACGTCGTCGGCTTCGACGCCTTCCACCTCGACGACGGGGATGTCCATCGCCTGAACGATCTGCTTGATAAACGGAAGGTTCTCCAGCAGTTCGTCCGGCGGCGGATCGCGGTGCGCCTTGTAGTCTTCGTAGATGTCCTCCCGGAATGTACCGCCCGCGCCGACGGCGTCAAACACGACCGCGATATGGTCGATCTCCTGGTCGTTGATCAGCTTCAACAGGGAGTTGGTGAAGCCGTAGGACGCGGACGTATTCTGGCCTTTGGAGTTGACCAGCGGCCGACTGATGAAGATGAAATGCGCCCGGTAGGCGAGCGCCATCGCATCAATCAGGTAGAGCGTATTCCCGTCGCCGTTGGACGACTCGTGGACGAGGTTCTCCATGCAGGAAAGGGCGGGCAGCGGTGGAAAAGAGTGGACCGGATATTCCTATGCCGGGCAACCGGTAGGGTTCGGGCTCGACCGTGTGCTTTTCCCGGAAACAACCGGTGCCCTGCGTGCCGTC
>JAAAOT010000062.1 GCA_009908725.1 Bacteroidota bacterium
GATCGCAGGCAGATCCGGATCGATCCTCGACTTGTCTCGGAAGACCACCCCAGGCTTTATCTAAATGAGCAAAGCCTCTCGCCGTACGACAGAGCTTCGGTTGCTCATCGAACAAGGATCTTGACCGACCTGGGGATTCAAACGACAGACATTCTCGCTGACCTTTTGGCCTGCGAATCTACCGCAGGACTTGCTGCGATCGACTTCCGTTCGATCGACTCTACAGGTGTTGGTAAAGTTAAAGAGGCACCTGCACGGTGTCGCCCCAGGTTTGCGAGTATTGCATTTAGTGCAATTCAGCATCACGATTCGTGCGCGAATATTCTAGAAAGGCAAGGCCCGGGCGATACGTTGTACGTCTCGCATTCCGAGCTAGAAAGGACAAGTTCATGCCCGACGGTATATGCTGTTGAGATTGCGGATGACGCATTCTTTGCGCATCGACTATACCTCGTTAAGACGTCCTCGGGCGTTTGGATAGTAGCGAGAAGAGACGTTGTTGACGGAGCGAAATCGTAAATTGAGACTCAAACGCTTCAACGAGACAACGCCTACATTCAGGTACTTTATGAGACCGCCTGCCTGGATCCCTCCACCGACGACTCGTTAGAAGGGAGTCTAAAGGCTAGTCCGAACCCGATCTTGCACGTGCCCTGCGACCAGATCCCGGCCTGGCAGCATGTGGTGGGCGAAGAGGTGCCACAGTCCGTGCTCAACCGCTTGAACACCGAGCCTGCGCTGCAGGAACAGGGCGTTTTCGACGACGCGGCCTTCTTCCAGCGGCTAGAAGACACAGCGGGGACCTCGATCAACCAGGACTACTTAAGCGTAGTCGTCGACCAGAGCAGCCCGCCCGGCGCGATACGCATAAAGCAGTACCTGGAGCAGATCCACACGAGCCTCAACGACTACATCGACACCTCCATCAGCGAGTGTGAGGGCTACAGCGATGAGAGCTGGGGTCGGAGTCGATGGAACTCCAGCAACCCCCTCGGCTCTGTGCCGAGTATCGATTTAGTTCCTGCAGGACTGGAATACGGATCTGTGGTCTCGATCGTGAACACGTCTGATCGAAGGATATTCGCAACCGGACGCCCATGGATGAATCTACACGCGCCTTCGTTCCGCAACGGGCTGTCAGACAGCGCATCGCCGCCTTAGCTGCGCTCGTGGAGTCTCTCCATGATCGCGTCGCGCCGGCTGAAGATGAGCGCCGACCCGACGACGTAGGGAACGACCCAGTACAGAACAGCCAGCGCCCAGAAGGGCCATCCGGGCGGCCCATACTCAAAGAAGTGCGACCCCGTTGCCATCACCAGACCGACGTACGAGTAGGCGATCCAGTAGTAATGATGGAGCAACCAGTGTTCGTGGTGCTCGCGTCGAAGCGGAAAGTAAATGGCGACGGCCAGCGTACCTCCGCTCACGAGAGAAAGCGCATGAAACGGGCCGAATCCGTCGAACAACTCGAAGATGGCGAACGACGTGACGATCAGACCGGCCATAGAACCCGTGTAGACCCAGCCCACCACGCGATGCCGGCGCGTCCCCTTCATGGCGGCAAGATTCCAGGCGCCGGCTACCACCGCGACAATGCCGAATATCGTGTGGATCGTCAGAATCATGCAAGTAGGGGAATTGCTGTCGCGGAGAAAGATGGATCGTCTATCGACGCGAAGTGCGCCGCAGGGAGCCGTCGCGAGACGAAGGGATCGGGCCCCGGCTCACATTCTGACTAGAACACGATCTGGCCCTGTAGCTTGAAGAGATGGCCGATGTCGCGGTCCGCGTTCCTGCGCACCAGATACGATGCCGTGATGCGGAGGTCGCGGTAGTCCCGGCCCATGGCGGCACCGGGGCTGTAGCTCGCCCCGAACGTACCGTACATCTCACCCTGTTCGTCCACATCCTGCCAGAACCGGTCGCCGCGAAGAAAAATCTCGCCGTGATCGAAGGCTCGAATCGCCCCGAATACGCCCGTCCCTGCCGACTGCTGACGAAACCCGTCAACGGACTCGTACTGGGTTGCGACCGCCTCGACTTTGAGGCGGACGGGCTGGCTCCCGGGGCGCTCTCCGTAGTACAGGTGCGTGCCGGCGCTCAGGTAGCCGCGACGCACGTCGCCGAGCTCGGTGCGCTCGTTCCCCCGCGCATTTCCGCTCGCGAATCCGCCGAACGAGAGACCTGTCGGCCCACCGTGGTGAACGGATGCACTCATCGCCAGCGCGGTATCGTCCGTCCCTCGTGTGACCGACGACGCCGATCCGCTCTCGCGAAAGTTGTCCGTGTCGCGGGAGAAGCCGCCGGTCCCGTTGTGGAGCGTGACCTGCACCTCGGTCCGGCCCAGCTCGGCCGTCAGATCCAGCGAGATGTCGCGCCCGGACGATCCAAGCGTTCCGGCCGCCCATCGCTCATCGGTGGGTGAACGGTCCACCGCATCAATCCGCGTGTAGGACGTCGGAATGAAGCCGCGCGCCTGCGCCGGAGGAAGGCGTCCTGCGCGCAGCTGAACGGTCTCACTGACGTCGTAGAAGGCAAACAGGTCGACGCTCCGGAGGTCGCCCGGCGTCGTGTCCACGTCGTACTCCATGCCGACGCGGTCGAGAAGCGTCAGGCGAAACTGAAGCCGCGCGCGGCGGAGCCCGAGACCAAGCCGTTCGGTGTCGTCCGCCCCCTCAATGCCTAATCCGACCCGGGGCTGGATGCCACCGGTGAGCGTAAGTGTGGCGTCGTCCGCGAGGTTTAGCGCGGTTTGCGCCGCAGCAGGGGAAACCAGAAAGGAAAGGATCAGGACAAGGACGAAGGAGATTCGGGGACCGATCACGAGTACCAGTGAAATGACGTAGTTGGATGGCGGGACGTGTCGCGCGGTGACCGGGATGAACAGCGGCCGGTATGGTTCGGCGAGAACACGCCAATCAGCGGACCGGCATGTGCCGGACCATTTCGCAGCTAACCTACAAAGGCTTCGGCTTCCGTGCACGCGGTGCAACGGGCGAGACGGCGACAACGCATTCCGCCGTACTGCATTGGATGCCCCACACATTCCGCGTTTACAGCCCGCGCGCATCGATCCTCGGTCCCGTTGACAATTTTGAATTCGACAGAGCAAGTCGCCGAAGGAGTGCTCAGTCGTCCAAGGAATGAATGTGGTAACGAATCGACAGACGAGTTTTATCTCGATGGAGTTGAAGGGTATACTCTAACCTAGCCAGTCCCTTGCTGACGGCGCTCCTGTGAATTATCCGATGCGCCGAAGGAATCGTGTCCCCTTTTCGAGAACCCCCAGACTGTGGATCCGCAGCTTCTCATCGTTCTGTCCATTCTCGCCCTCGTCGTCGTACTGATCATCACCGAGGTGGTCCGCATCGATGTGGTCGCACTCCTGGCGATGCTTTCGCTGGTCTGGACAGGCAGCATCACCGCAGACCAGGCGCGCTCCGGCTTTGCCAGCAACGCCGTCCTGGCCATCATCGGGGTGATGATCATGGGGCGCGGGCTGTACCGCTCAGGAATCACCGAAACCATCGCCCAGTTCATCCTTCGCGTAGCCGGACACGGGACGCGACGGATCATTTCGACGGTGTCGGTCACCGTCGGGCTGCTCTCGGCATTCATTCAGAACATCGGGGCCGCGGCGCTTTTCCTTCCGGTCATGATGGGCATCTCGAAGCGAGAAGAGATCTCTATCTCGAGTCTCCTGATGCCGATGGGCTTCGCAGCCCTTCTCGGCGGCACCCTCACGATGGTCGGTACCAGTTCGCTGATCGTCCTCAACGACCTCCTCACCGCCCGAGGCGTAGAGGCATTCGGCCTCTTCGCCGTGACCCCGATCGGCATCGTACTCCTCCTCGTCGGAATCGGGTACTTCTTCGTTTTCGGGAAGGCCGTCCTTCCGGACGAACCGGCAGCCCAGGCGGACACGTCGCCCGGCCAGAAGCTACTCAACATCTGGGGTCTGTCCGATTCCATCTTTACCTTTCGCGTGCCGAAGGACAGTCCGCTCGTCGGACAGTCGGTCGAGGAATCGAAAATGGGCGCCACCTACAGCGTGAATCTTCTCCGGGTGTTCGACTCGGAGGCGGCCGACTACGACATCTGGAAAGACTACAACTTTGAGGCCGGCCAGCACCTCGTCGTGCAGGGGCGCGAAAATGACGTGTGGCGCTTCGCCGAAGCGAACAGACTGGAGCTGCTGGAGGCAGACGAGAAATCGGTCCCCGAGGGTCGAGACGGCTACCTCGAAGTCGTCATCCCGGCCCGCTCCAGTCTCGTCGGAAAAACGATCCGCGAGGTCCCGCTGCGCGAGCAGTACAACGCCCAGGTCGTCCTTTTCTTCAGCAACAGCGAGGTCGTCGAAGGAGACCTGGCCGACCGGGAGATCCGGGCGGGTGATACGCTCGTGCTTCAGGGCCGATGGAGAAGCCTGCAGTTCTTCAAGGAGAGCGAAGACTTCATCACGGTGACGCCCTTCGAGTATGAGCCGAAGCAGCCGGAGAAAGCGTGGATCGCCGTCGGCAGCTTCATCGGTGCCATCCTCATCGTGCTGACGCTGGGCCTGCCGATCTCGATCGGATTTCTAACGGGTGCCGTAGCGATGGTCCTCGGAGGCGTCCTGACCATCGAGGAGGCCTATCGCGCCATCGAGTGGAAGGTCATCTTCCTGATCGCGGGCCTCATCCCGATCGGTCTCGCGATGGAAAGCTCTGGCGCGGCCGCGTTCATTGCCGAATCGCTGGTCACATGGATCGAGGGCGTCCCTGCCTTCGGCATTTTGTTCATCCTCGGCGTCTTGATGACGCTCTTCTCGCTCATCATGTCGAACGTGGCGGCCACCGTGCTCATGGTCCCGCTCGTCCTGGAAATGGTCGGGATCGGCGGACTCAGCGCCCAGGCACTGGTCCTCCAGGTGGGTCTCTGCGCGGCGAACTCGTTCATCCTGCCAACCCACCACGTGAATGCGCTGCTGATGACGCCCGGCGGATACCGCGTGGCAGACTACCTGAAGGCCGGCAGCATCCTCTCCCTCCTCTTCGTGACCGTCTCCACCACAGTCCTCTTTTTCTTCTACGGGTAAACGGGACCGCTACTGCAGATGGGAAAGCTCACCTTCGCGACACACCCACTCCGGCAATAGCACCCGCAAACAGCAAACCGAGGGCCCCGATCGCGAGAAAGCGCTCCCAGTTGGGGTACCCGAGGATAAACATCCAACCTCCCATGACGGCCGGGACTCCAAATCCGGCACCGACGAGGGCACCACCCCAAAGAAGTCCTTCGGTTCGACGGTCCTCGACTCCGTCGATGCCTACTACGGTCGAAAACAGCCGGACGGCGGCCACGCCGGCCATGCCGAGCAGGCCGGCTTTCATTGCGAACACGCCGAGCCAGAATTCCGCCTCGAAAAGCGAGCGAGCCCACGCGTAGATACTCACGGCCAGCGAAATCAGGGTCGATCCGCACGCGACGCGAAAAGCCCAGCGGGTAAACGAAAGAAACGACATGTACGTCAGGGACTGATCAGAAGAACGACGTCAGAAGTACTACACGAGTCGACGTGCAGCGCTTAATCAGAAGCGTCTCCTTGGATGTCGCGAACTGTTTACAGATGCCGGCAACGAATCCGGTCAAGACGACGGGAGCGACTGCACATCGGGCCGAAGGAGAGCGCGTACGGCCGGCGAATTCGGTCTGCGGTATCGGCCGCCGTGGGTTTTGCTACCGTCTCATCGAGGACAGGCCTTCTCGGTGACATTCAGAGTCGTTAACGACGGTTCGACGCATACCGATCGGCGTGCGTCGGCAGGACCGAAGGTCAGGGACACGCCGAGACTCCCCTCGTTCATCCGTTCGACCTCCGGTGCCATCAGGTCTTCGAACCGAAAGAGACGTTGGGCGGGCAGTTCGTCGTATTCGGACACGCCGACATACACCGCAGAGGTGACCTCACCGCTCGGTGAGTCTGCACTTCCCGGCAGGTTTTCCACGCTCAGTACGCGAACCGCCAATCTGTCGTTGGCGACCTCACCAAGCACCTGAACGCGGTTCATTATGTAGACAAAGTCGACGTCGTCAACTTCGTCGTACGGAATAGGCTGAGCTTCAGCAGCGCCAACAAGCAGCGACACGACGATGGTAGCAGCAAAAACGGCTCGGGGCATTTCTGATCTATCGTGAGATCACGCAAGGGGGTTCGTTGCCGCAGGCGTGCATTTTTCCCGCTTCGAGGCTCCCACGCATGCAGACGTTCGACAGGGACAGAGCCCGTACGGTGAGGCGCGTCTAGCTGGAAGCGTGTTCAGTCGCCCCCGCTACCGGTCGACGGCTGTGCAAAGCTCGACGACGACCCCATCGACATCCCGGACGTAGGCGACGGTTTGCCCCCACGGTTTCTGTTCCGGTTCGGCGAGGGGCTCGGCTCCTGCCTCTATCGAGCGCTCAAAGACGGCAGCTACATCTTCCGTCACGAGTGCAATCTCGAACGCCGGGGGTGGCTCCCCCGGATCCGTCCGGCGGTAGCTGGTCTGAAAGTTCGCTTCCGCCAGGTCGTGAGCGGCAAAAGCAAGCGTCGTTTCGCCCGTGACCAGTTCCGCATACGAGCCGGACTCGTGCACGAACCGGCGCGACAGGCCGAACGCCTCCTCGTAAAAGGAAACGGTACGCTCTACGTCCGAAACGTAGAGGATCGTGTAGCCTAGTTTCATCACGTAAGGAATCCTTGCAGATAAAAGCGAGCGATGTGCCGGGGCTGAACTCAACTACGACCCGACCCCGACGCTCACGGCGTACGTGTCACGAGAGATCGACCGCCAGGAGCGAGATCGGACGGATAGAGCAATGCAGCCCATAGAGGCCGTCGATCATAGCCATCATCTGACGAGGCAGGAGAACGAAGAAACACGTGGCGATCTAGCGACAGGAGGAAACGGCGAGATCGGCCGCGTCACCTGCTCCCGAGAGAGATGCCGAATTCAACCGATAGCTGCGCCCCGCTCACGTTTTCAATCGTCCCGACTGCGTCGTCGAAGGCCGGCACGGCATGATACGCTGCGCGCAAGCCAAGCCGCAACCAGTTCCACGCGTACACATCGATTCCCGAGCCCAGGCGTACGCCGACGACCGTTTGCGTCCCCGCGGCTGAGCTCCCGAACCCGCTCTGCGCTTCCGAACCGATGTAGGGTCCTCCGGCGGCGCTGAGATACGGGCGAAAGGATGAACCGAACGCAAGGGCTTCGGGATGGTAGCTCGCCCCGAACAGAAGAGATGACACCGACGCGGCATTCCCTCCCGTGACGTCGGATTCGTGCAGCGACGCGCTGGCTTCAATTCCCCATTCAGCGTGCGGCCAGTAGGCGTAGGAGAGCGAAGCAAGAACCCCGGTGGCTGAAGCGTTGCCGGGTGTCACTTGTGCGTTGGACAGAAGTCCGACGCCGAACGACAGACTGTGACGTCCTTCCAGCGAAACGACCGGAGCGACCTCATCGCTCCGATCACCGTCCACTGGCTGTGCGATAGCGGTGCTACCACTATGCAGCAGGAGACCAAAATAAAATATAGCTACCAGAGAGCGAGCAGTCATGCATGGGCCTCATAGATCGGACGGGTCGTCGAGGAATACCTGCCAAAGTAGCCAGGAACATACGGTGGAAAACTAACAGGGTCAACGCGGCCAGAACTCGGTCAAACATGGCAGTCCAACGGGCGACATGACGGGTCTTCCCTATCCTGGCGCTGTCTAAAAACGACCACTTTACCCTTAGGTCAAACGAAGCTCGTCCGTCGGGCGACACTGTGCGGACGTAGCACCAGCCGTGGCTCGGGCCGAGCGATGGCGTTACGATCCCTGGCATCCGGGCGTCGAGGCTTCACCCAGCGGCCGGTTTGCAGCGGGCTCTACTCCAGCTCCAGCGGTCCACCGTGCTCCTCGTCAAACCATTTGATTTCCACTTCCAGACTAGACTATGCTGGACTCCCTTCGACCCTTTGTCTTCATCCTCGACCTGCACTTCGAGGATCAACGTTTCCGGGAGCTGAAGCTTGATATTGTCCTGGCCCTGGCGCAGCACGACCTGACCTTCTGAGATTTTATCTGCCAGCTGGTGGACGAAGTCACTCAGTTCGGATCGCGTCTTTCGCTCTTCGCTTTTGAAAAGCCTCGTCTCTGTACCCATCATCGACCTCTCGAAATCGGTGATTGTCTGAACCTCCTTACGTCCACCCACGCCCCACGGACTGCGCGATGGCTTTGCCGACCTACCCAGGAAGCCTCTTCCCGGCTGCCGTACACGGGCCATGATACACCATCGCCGCCACCAGGCTCCCGCGGCATGGGAACGAGAGCATCGCGGCGAGTGGCAGTATCCACGCATGCCGCGACCGTACGATCACCGCCGCGGCGGACAAACACCAGAG
>JAAAOT010000121.1 GCA_009908725.1 Bacteroidota bacterium
GGGCTCCACCGACACGCGCACGTCCACACGGGAAGAGGAGATCGACCGGATCCTTGAGAAGATCAGCGAGAAAGGGTACGACGCGCTCACGGATGAAGAGAAGCGCACGCTGTACGAAGCCTCGCAGGATTGATCGCTGGTGCTTCCTCGTCCTCTCGTTCCTTTACCAAATCGCTAAACCCTTTTGGGAGCCTTTCTGTAAAGGAGCCGTATTGCAGACGATAACCACCTGTAGCCTCCCCTTCGCCCGCATCGACTGACTGGTTGTCCTATGGAACGTCCCCGTCGCGAGTCCCGCCCCGTCCAGGTCGGCGACGTACAGATCGGCGGCAACGCGCCGATCTCTGTGCAAAGCATGACCGTATCGAAAACGCACGAGGTGGAGACCTGCCTGGAAGAGATACACCGGCTCGCGGATGCCGGTGCCGACGTTGTTCGCGTCGCCGTTCCTCGCCCGGAAGACGCTGACGCCCTCCCCGACATCGTTCAGGGCAGCCGGGTCCCGATCGTGGCGGACATCCACTTCAACCACCAGTACGCCCTCAAGGCGATCGACGCCGGCGTCGCCAAGGTGCGCATCAACCCGGGCAATATTGGCAAGCCGGAGTGGGAGCGCGAGGTGCTTCTCGCCGCCAAAGAGAAAGGCATTCCGATCCGCATCGGCGTGAACTCGGGATCGCTCGAGAAGGATTTGATGGACAAGTACGGCTACCCGAAGCCGGAGGCGCTTTTTGAAAGCGCGATGCGTCACGTCGAGATTTGCCAGAAGAACGACTTCGAGGACATCGTCATCTCGGTGAAGCACAGCGATGTCTTCTACATGATTCAGGCGTACCGCATGGTCGCGGAGCGGACGAAGTACCCGCTCCACCTGGGCGTCACGGAGAGCGGATCGCTCGCCACGGGGACGGTCAAGAGCTCCGTCGGCATCGGCACCCTGCTTGCCGATGGAATCGGCGATACGATCCGCGTCAGCCTCGCGACGGACCCCGTCGAGGAGGTGAAAGTAGGCCACCGCATTCTCAAATCCCTCGGCATCGGACGCCCCGGCGTTAACATCATCGCCTGCCCGACGTGCGGACGGCTCGTCGGCGATCTCTTCACGATCGTCGAAGAGGTGGAAGAAGCCGTTGCGGCCCAAAACTTCGATAAGGACCTGAACGTGGCGCTGATGGGTTGCGCGGTGAACGGACCCGGCGAAGCGTCGGGAGCGGATCTCGGCGTCTCCCTCGGACGCGGGCGAGCCCACCTCTTCAAGCGGGGCGAAGTGGTCGGCACCGTCGACGAAGACGAGATCGTGGATGCCGTCCTGAAAGCCATCGAAGAATGGGACGAAGAGGACGAGTCGGCTGAGGACGGTGTCTCGGACGAACTTCCGGAATCGGCCGGTGATGGAGAAGCGGGGACGAACGTGGAAAAGCCCGATCTGCCGACCTCCTGAGCCACCACCTCGTCGCTCTACTCGCGGCGAGCGACGTAGAAACAGAACGGCTGCCTTTCCTTCCTGGAGGGCAGCCATTTTTCGTTCATATCCGAACGGTCTGCCGGACGGAGCGACGTTTTTCCTGACGGAAATGTAACGTCCGGGACGTGGTCGTGCAGGGCTGTCGTGTTGTCGGCGTCGGTGTCGTCTATCCAATCGAAGGCCCCCCACGCCCGAGGTCATCCCCGCGCCTTCGCCCCTGTGCCGGTTACAGCATCTCCGCGTCGTCGTCCCGCGACCGGGTATGAATCCGGAAGGGGACGATCGGGCCTGCTCCTGCTGCAGCGCGCGCAGGGCACGACAGTACCCGCACCGGTCGACGGACCGGCATCGCCGAACAACCGGGTCACGGTTCATCCTGGTGGTCGGCTATCGTGCGGTGCTGACACTGTTTTCCCCCGAACGGTTCATCCCCACCCCCTATGAGCCTGCGTTCCACCACGATTTCCCCTGCTGCGGACACCACACCCTCCGCGCACGCCTCCGACACGGCGGCCGAGAAACACGAGTCCATGGGTGCAGCGATCGCCACGTGTGCATCCATGCTTCGAGCCGCCGACGATCGTCTGACGTCCGACGAGATTGAGGCCCTTCGCGGGTTGTCTCTGGATGCGCCGGACGAACGTGCACTTCATCGCGTCCTCGGACCGCTCGGACTGGCCGACAGCCCGGGGTGGATTGAGCAGCAACAGTGGAACCGGAAGTGGGCGGCTCTGCTGAAGGGTATGGCGATGTGCGCCGGCCTACACGACCCGACGGTCCCGCTCGGCGAGGCACTCGCGCGGACCGACTGGCCCGAAGAGCGCTTCACGCGCATGATGGAGGCGCGAAACGGCCAGCTCCCGACGTTCATCGAGTGGGCGTCGCGCCACCTTGCAGGCGAGAATCAAGCGGTCAACTGGGACGACGTTCGTCGTCTGCTTTTCAAGTCAGGAGACCACGCAAAGCAGCTCCGCCTGCGGTTCGCCAACGACTACTTCCGGACGGTCTACGCCATCCGCCGGCGGTCGATCTGAATCAACAGGTCGGCCACGGCGCCGCAGTTGCGAATACGGACAGTGGCGAGCGCGCGCTACTTCACCGTCATCTGCATGGAGATATCCAGCGCCGTCACCGAGTGCGTCAGGGCGCCGGAGGAGATGGCGTCAACGCCCGTTGCGGCGATGGCCGAGACGGTATCGCGCGTGACGTTACCCGACGCTTCCGTGCGGCAGTGATCGCCGACGAGTGAAACGGCCTCCTCGAGCATGGAAACGTCCACGGATCCGTCCGATCGGGCCGTAGCCATGTTGTCCAGCAGGATGATGTCGGCACCGCCGTGATCGATCACCGCGCGGACCTCGTCCAGGGTCCGCGTTTCGATTTCGATGTAGAGATCGTCGCGGCCGTTTTCCTCGCAGTAGTCCCGGGCCGCATCGAGTGCCGGGCGTACGCCGCCCGCCGCGGCGATATGGTTGTCCTTGATCAAAATCAGGTCGAACAGCCCGACGCGGTGGTTCGTGCCGCCGCCGAGGCGGACCGCCCACTTATCGAGTCGCCGCAGGCCGGGGGCGGTCTTCCGTGTGTCGAGAATGTCGGGCGAATGCGGTGCCGTGGCGTCGACCATGTGCCGCGTGGCGGTCGCGATCCCGCTCATTCGCTGCAAGATGTTCAACGCAAGCCGCTCCGCGACGAGGAGTCCCCGCGCGGGGCCTTCTATGGATCCGATCTCGACGCCCGGCTCCACAACAGTTCCGTCGGCAACGGACCACAGACATCGAGTATAGCCGTTCACATGGGTAAAGACACGTTCGGCCACGGCCAGACCGGCGACGACGCCGGGCACTTTGGCGCGAATCGTGGCTCGGCCTTCCCGGTCCGGGGCGACGGTTGCTTCCGTCGTTACGTCGCCCGGTCCCACGTCCTCGCGCAGAGACCGGCGGATCACGTCATCGAGGGCGTCGGACGTCAGGTAGGGTGGGAGTTGCATCAGGACAAAGGGGAAGGAGAGAAATCGTCACGCCGCGCGGGCCGGTGGGGCACTGCGTGGATGGACATGCGTCAGGACGACGCTGGGAGGTGCGGGAGAAATGCCTCACGGACCGGCTCCGGAATGCGCACGGGCCGACGTCGCTCCGCGTTCATGAAGCAAAGATCGGTATGGCCCGTGGCCAGAAGCGTATCGGTCTCGGCACGGCGCACGACATAGTCGATGGGTACCCGTACCTCTGGCATTTCCGGGAACTGTGCCTCCACGATGACGACGTCGTCGTACTCGGCCGACTGCTTATAGTCGACCGTTGCGGAGACGACCGGCATGATGATGCCATTCCGTTCCAGATCGCGGTACCGAACGCCGAGGTCCCGGAGGGCTTCGGTGCGTGCCGCCTCGAAGTAATCGAGGTAGTGGGTATGGTAAACGACGCCCATCGGATCGCACTCGCGATACCGAACGCGGTGTTCGTGCTGATAGGTGTACATGCGGCGTCGAAAATGACGGTTGAGATGCCGGGGATCGCTTGAGGGCGGCTTACGCCGGCGTTGCTGCCGTTGAGTAGGCGCCGATGCCGTCCAGTTTCTCGATCCGCTGATCGAGGAGCGTGTCCGTGTCCAGTTCCGTCAGTGAGTCCAGCGCAGAGGCAATGGCGCGGCCGGTGTGATCAAACGTCTGATCCGGATAGCGATGGGCGCCGCCGACCGGCTCGTCGACGATCTCGTCCACGATGCCCACGTCGAGCAGGTCGGTCGCGGTCAGTTTCAGTGCGCGGGCGGCATCTTCCTTATAATCCCAGGAGCGCCACAGAATCTGCGAGCAGCTTTCCGGGGCGATCACCGAATACCAGGCGTTCTCGAGCATCAGAATGCGGTCGCCGACGCCGATCCCCAGCGCACCGCCGGACGCGCCTTCGCCGATGATGACGACGACGATCGGGACGGGCAGTCGGGCCATCTCCATCAGGTTGCGGGCAATGGCTTCCGCCTGACCACGTTCTTCGGCTTCGAGGCCGGGATATGCTCCGGGTGTGTCCAGGAGCGTGATCACGGGCTTGTTGAACTTGGCGGCCATCTCCATGAGCCGGGCAGCCTTCCGGTAGCCTTCCGGGTTCGGCATACCGAACCGCCGAAACTTGCGTTCTTTCGTGTCGCGGCCCTTCTGGTGCCCGAGAATGACGACCGATCGGTCGCTCCCGCCAAAGCGGCTTCCCTTGAACTCTGCAAGGCCCCCGACGATGGCGCGGTCGTCGGCGTACTTTCTGTCGCCGTGCAATTCTACGAAGCCCTCCGTCAGCGCTTCGATGTGGTCGAGCGTGTACGGGCGCTGCGGGTGGCGCGCAATCTGCACCCGCTGCCAGCGCGTCAGGTTGCGGTAAATCGACGTCCGCAGCGTTTCGACACGCTTTTCAAGCGCGCTGATCTCATTCGAAAGGTCGTCCGCATTGTCCTTGTTCAGCTCGCGCATCTCCGCGAGCTTTTGCTCGAGCTCGTAGAGCGGTTTTTCAAAGTCGAGCAGGTAGGTGTCGTCGGCCATGACCGGTCAGGAAGGTGAGGAAAACGCAAGTGCGGGCCGATTCGACCCGCCGTTCACGCAACGGTAGCCCCAAGATGAGTGTTCAGAGGCGGAAAGGCAACGGATCTGCCCACCGGAAGGTCATCGGCGACCTTGATTCGGTGATTCTTTGCCACAACCGGACGATCGAGTGCGGGAACGCGATCGGGGCGCAGAGTCGCTTCACGACGGGTCCGGTCGCGTGATATTCTTGCAGGGCGGTGAACGTCGCATTTGCGTGAACGTACACGGACGCGCTCTATCTTTCCGGTTCGCCCAGGGCCTAGTCCCGTGGCTCTTCTGACCGCTGATAGCGGTTCGCCCCTTTTCCCGTTTTCGACAATCCGTCTTCCACGTGCCTGATCGTTCCGATGCTTTTTCACCCGCGGAAACGGGGGCATCGCCCGGTGTGTCGGGCGAGCCGGACGTGGCATCGTCCCGGTCGCATCGGACGGGTGCGGCTCCGACGGCCGGAAAGGGCACCCCGGAGGACTCGGCCTGGAGCCGGTTCTGGGGAGAAATCCCGCCCACACTCCGCCTCGCGGGACCGGTCGTCGCCGCCCAGCTCGGGCAGATGTCGATGGGCTTTGTGGATACGGTGATGGTCGGCCGTCTGGGCCCGGACGCTCTTGCCGGGGTCGCCCTGGGCAACACACTCTTTTTCTTCCTGCTCATCCTGTGTACGGGAATGGTGCAGGCGGTCAGCCCCATGGTATCGCAGGCGGTCGGGGCGGGGGAACCGGACACGATCGAGCGCAGCGTCCGGCAGGGGCTCTGGCTTGGCATTATCCTAAGCGTGCCCGTGATGACGCTGCTCTGGTTCATCGAGCCGATTCTGCACCTGCTCGGCCAGACGGACGTCGCAGTGGACGGGGCCTCGGCCTATCTACGGGCGATCATGTGGGCGTTTCTGCCCGCGTGCTGGTTCACGGCCCTCCGCAGCTTCGTGGAAGGGCTGGCCCGTCCGCTACCGGTAACGTTGATCACCATCTTCGCTGCGTGCCTGAACGCCGGCGCCAACTACGTCCTCATGTTCGGTGCCCTGGGACTGCCCGCCCTCGGCCTGGTCGGTACCGGGCTGGCCAGCACTATCGTCTTCTGGACAATGTTCGGGCTCCTCGGTCTCCTCGTCGTTCTCCGCGGACCGTTTCGCGAGTACACGATCTTCGGAAAGTTGCGCATTCCCGATCCGGAGACGCTCCGCGAGCTGGTCGATATCGGCTGGCCGATGGGTGTGGCCCGCGGTATCGAAGCCGGCCTCTTCATGATCACGGCCCTCATGGTGGGGGCGATCGGGGCAACCTCGCTGGCCGCGCATCAGGTCGCCATCCAGTGTGCTGCCTTCACGTTCATGGTGCCGATGGGTGTGGGTATCGCCGGACAGGTTCGGGTCGGCCACGCCGCCGGTCGAAAGGACCGGGCCGCAACCCGGAGGGCCGGATACGCCTCCATCAGCATCGCGACGACCTTCATGGCGATCACGATGGTCGTCTTCTTGATCGTGCCGGAGTGGATCGTGTCGCTGTATCTGGACATGGACGCCGCCAAGAACGCCGCCGTCATCCCCCTCGCGGTCCAGTTGATCGGGATCGCGGCCATCTTCCAGGTAGTCGACGGGCTCCAGATTGCGGCCGCCGAGGCGCTGCGCGGGTTGAAAGACACCCGGGGGCCGATGGTCATCGGCTTTTTCTCCTACTGGGGGATCGGCCTGTCCCTCGGGTACCTGTTCGGTGTCCACCTCGGATTTGGCGCGCCGGGCCTCTGGTGGGGACTCGTGGCCGGCCTCACCGCCGCATCTATCTGGCTCACGATCCGGTTTCACCGGCAGACGGCCCCGCTGTAAACCGGAGACAAGGCCGCTCTCTTCCTCTCTTCTCCTGAATCCACTTCTCACGAACCCGCTGTTCGCGGCATGATCATCAGTCACAAGCACCGGTTCATCTACGTCAAGACGCGAAAGACGGCCAGTACGAGTATCGAGATCGCGCTGTCGAAGTACTGCGGGCCGGAGGACATCATCACGCCGATCGACGAGAGCGGAGAGGCCCAGCGGAGGGAGCGGGGCTATCGGGGCCCTCAGAATTTCCACATCCCGATGAAATACTACGATCGATTCGACTGGGCCGCTCTTATGCTGCGAGGACGGCGCAAGCAATTCTACAATCATCGGACGGCCGACTTCATCCGCGACCACCTTGAGCCGGGTGTCTGGCAGGACTACTACACCTTTTCGTTCGAGCGCAATCCGTTCGACAAAGCAGTCAGCTTTTACTACTACAAGACCCGCCCGCCGCGACCGGACTTCAACAGTTGGATTCACGAGTGCCGGGAGAGTCGCCTGACGAACTGGCCGCTGTATACGATCAACGGCCACGTACCGCTCGATTTCCTGGGCAAGTACGAGGCGCTGGACGAGGGGCTGGCGCGGGTGCGGGATGAGGTCGGGTTGCCGGGGGACATCGAGCTTCCGAAGGCGAAGGGCGGCTTCCGTCCGGACCGGTCGCCGTACGCCGAACTCATGGATGAGGCGGCCCGGGACCGCATCGAGCTTGTCTGCGCCCGCGAGATCCGCCTGATGGGATACGCGTTCGGCGATTAATGCCGCGGGCAGGATGCCCGTCAGACACGATGCCCGTCGTGTGCGGCCCGTCGCCCGTTCGGCGGTTGGCCTTTAACGGATGAACTTTCCGATCCAGTACAGCAGGCCGTTTACATCGGAAATGCCCACCGACGTCTGGTGCTCGGAGTACCGGTTGTTCGACGGATGGCGAAACAGGGATGGGAGCAGGATGCCGAATCGGATCTTGCCACCCAGAACGTACAGGCCGGCATTCAGGCCGGTGTAGCGTGAGCCGTTACCGGTGCCGGTTGTTACGATGCCCTGCGTAACGCCGACCTCGATGCTGCTCAGGATCAGGCGGCGTGCTCCGGTGAAGATGGGCTGCTGCAGGCCGATCCCGGCGAGAAAAAGTCCCGGCTGATCCTCGTACTTATTGTAGCCGAGAAGGAGCGGGACACGCGGCATGCGTCGCGGACCGGGGTAGAACCGCGGGCGGTAGGACATGCCCCAGCCTTTTCGCGCAACGGGAAAGATAACCTCGTTAGGCACCACCGTGCGCCAAAGCAGGCGTCGAGAAATCAGAGGGGCGTCCACGCCGCGTCGTCGGGCCCGTTCGACCGGCATGGAGGAGCTGTCC
Organism: Bacteroidota bacterium; assembly: GCA_009908725.1. Taxonomy (GTDB): domain Bacteria; phylum Bacteroidota; class Rhodothermia; order Rhodothermales; family Salinibacteraceae; genus Longibacter. The sequence goes on from JAAAOT010000121.1 coordinate 8,207, forward strand.
CACGACAGGCCCGTTCGCTGTTCGATAGCGATATTGCGCTGCAGAAAGTATGCAAACGTGATCGCGGCGCGTGCCCCTCGCTCGTACCCGGCCCGTTCGATGGCCCGCTCATTTT
>JAAAOT010000038.1 GCA_009908725.1 Bacteroidota bacterium
GAACCCTTTGGACAGGTCGAAGCGAAAGCCGTCAACGTTGTATTCGGTCAACCAGTGCTCATTGAGCCGGTCGAGCCAGTACTTCGTAAAGACGCTCTCGTGGTTCATGTCGTTGAAGACATTGAACGGGTGCGTGGCCTCCGGATTGGCCCAGGGGTTATCGGGCGTCGGTGAACCAAACGTACCCTCATTGAAGAGACGGATGAGCGGGCTTTGCCCCGTCGACTGGTTGTACACCACATCGAGGATGACGGCGATACCTTCCTGGTGGGCGAGATCGATGAAGCGCTTCAGCTCTTCGCGCGGCCCGTAGAACTTGTCGACGGCATAGTGTACCGCAGGATTGTATCCCCAGCTCAAGTTGCCGTCGAACTCTGAGACCGGCATCAGTTCGATCGCATTCACGCCGAGGTTTTTCAGATAGCCCAGCGTATCCTGCATCGTCTGGTAGTCGTGGTTCTCGATGAAGTCGCGGATCAGCAACTCGTAGATCACCAGGTCTTTCTGCTCCGGCCGGTCGAAGCTCGAGAAGTTGAACGGCGTCTGTCCCGTCTCAAGAACCGATACCATTTGCTGCGTCTCATCCGCGGGGTACGGCTTCAGATTCGGGTAGGTCTCGTCTTCGATAAAGCGATCGTTCGAGGTCAGGACTTTCTCTGAGTACGGGTCGGGAATGCGGACGTCCCCGTCGACGAGATACTGAAAGGCTATCTCCTGCCCTGTCGAAAGCCCGTTCAGTTCGAGCCAGTAGCGGGTGCTGTCCTGACCGGTGCTTGCGGTATTGGACTCCCGCCGCATCTGGTAATTGGGATCGATCTGCCAGTCGTTAAACTCGCCGATCACGTGGACGAACTCCTTATTCGGCGCCTGTAGCACGAGCGTGGCGCTGGACGGTCCGGTGTAGTTGATGCCATCCTCCAGCCCGGCGGGCACGGCCTGCTCGGTTGTCGGCGCAACCCGTACGGCATAGAGGGAGTCGCGGGCGACCGATCCATCCTGTGCTTCCGCCTCAACAATCAGATCGAATCGCGACGGCGTGTTCAGCGAGAGGCTGTACGTGAGGGGGGACGTTGTTGTGCTCACTTCCTCGGTCCCGTTGACAAGGAGACGCATCTCCGCCAGCGAGGTGCTCGCCCCCGTTGTGGCTGCCGCTTCGACGTTTACGGTCTGGTCGGTGTTCGTGACGAACGGATTGGTGTACGACGCGCTCGGGGACGTGAAAGCGACCGTCACACTGGCGTTCGGATCGGCGAGTTCAACGAAGATGTCGTCGCCTCCCGTCGCCTTCCCCTCCAGGGACCCGTCCTCGTTGCGGAAGACGAAGTTCATCGATGTGATGTCGTCGTCCGGCCCGAGGGAGCAGCCCGGCCCCTCGGCGTCGTCATAGAAGGATCGGATGTTGGCGACGTCGAGCCGGTAGCGGTTCGCGCTGAGGCGCGTGAGTTCCGTATCGGATCGATTGCCGGAAAATTGCGACTCCGTAGGCCAGTAGTTCTTCACGCACGTCCACGTGTCGGGACTGCTCGTGGTGTAGACCCCGGTGTGCGCGTAGACGGGGCCGTCGAAGTCAATGAGGCCCTGCGTACCCTCATCCGCGTTGAAGAACACCGTAACCGAGCCGTTTTCAGACGGAACGACCGGCTCGGTTTCCACGACCGGGCTGCTGCTCTGCCCGAGGGCCGGCGGCGCGAGGGCGAGAGACGCCGCGGTGGCGACGCCAACGAACACGGTCAGCACTCGCCGCAGAAGCGTCGAGGTGCGAGAGGGAGTAGCTTCGGACATGAGATCGCGGGGACAGACGGCGGGCTGCGAGGTGCGGAGGCGGCGCGAATGAGAACACGGCCATCCTCTCGGAGAGACGGGCGACGGACGCCAATCGTCTCTCCGGGAGGGGCCCTGGGACATCAAAAGGGCCACGTTACATCATAGAACCCCGGTGTAGCAAAAGCGCACCGGCTGCGCGGAGCCGGTGCGCCTGAGCTACCGTCTCACAACATCATGATGATCATGGTTGCAAGAGTATCCGTGCGCGCAGAGCATCGCATGGAGCGACGCAAGCGCGGCTGTGTTCGTCAGTTCCCCGTCGGCTGGAACTGAACGTCATCGATGAGGAAATCCGGATCCGAGCCTCTCGACTCGAAACCGACGTTGTTAAGGCCTTCGGAATAAATGGCCGACGGCTCATCCCCCATGGCGGACAGCGGGATCGTGACGGTGGTCCACTCCGTCGCGGCAGGGAGAGCGATCTCCGTACCGTTGTCGAAGTTGTATCCACCGGCCGCATTCGGCGTCTCGAGGAAGGCGAAGAGCGCATCGCCGTCCACGGAGCCTTTCACGCGCAGCGAAAGCACGCCGTTGTTAGGCAGGTTGACCTTCAGGCCGTTGTAGTTATACCCGAAGCACCCTCCGCCGTCAACGCGGCGCGAGGTGAAGCCGGCGCTTTCGTCGGCGACGTCGCTGGAGCCTTCGAGCGTCACGCACGAGTACTCAAGGGTCGTGGCCTCAAAGTCGTGGATTTCAATGACATCGAGTTCGGCCGTCGACAGCATCATGTCGTCCACGGCGTAGGTCACGTTCGCGTCGGCGGAAAGGGTCACGCTTTCGAGAGCACCCGATCCTCCGGCGCGGCTATCGACCGGGTCAAACGACGGGTTGATCTGGGCGAAACCGATGCCGTATTCGACCCATTCGTCTCCGCTTTCGACGGGAATCGTGTAGTCGTACGAGGCGGTGCCGCCACCCGTCTCCTCGGTGAAGGTAAGCGTCAGGTTAAAGTCGGTGCTCGGATCCGGGCGAACAATAAAGGAGAAGCGATCGGCGGACGGCGCACTGGCGCGACGTTCGAACGTGACGCTGCCTCCCGTCCCCGGATCACTGATTTCGAGCGAGTTCACACCTGTGCTACGCGTCAGGTTGAGGCTGGACGACTCCACGACGGTGGCGCTGGCCCCTCCGGATTCGGAGCGGGTGCGCTCGTCGTAGTCGGACACGACGGCAAAACGAGGCTGGAAGTCGGTCGAGACAACGAACGGAGCGACCGAGACGCTCACCGTATCGGCAATCTGGCGCCCGTCGGCCTGTCCGGCGATGGCGATGGTTTCGCGCACGATGCTGTTGCCCGAGATCTGCCCATCGTAGGTGACCTCAAGCTCCTGCGTACCACCGCGCTGGGGCGATCCTTCCTCGCTCACAACCGAGGTGACAAGATCGCCCGAGGGCGTAATCTGCGGGGCTCCGTCGAGTCCCTGGTATGTGATCGTGAAGGTCGTGCGGGCGTCGCCAATCAGCACCAGGCTGGCAGAGGCGGGAGACCTCAGGTCGGGCTGGAAGTCGAAGTCCTCGACGCTGGTCGGCGTTTCGTCACACCCGGCGGCAACAAGCCCCAGGAGGACGGCGGCCATCAGGCCTAAGGATAACTGTATGATTCGGCGCATGTCGGCTCGAGAAAATGTGAGAACAACAGTGTGTACTTCGCAATGGGGATCGCGGATGGGTACGTGCAACCGGCGGGGCCATCCCCGATCCGGCAGCGTGCCAGCCGCGACGCATGCGCTACCCCGAACGCCACCGAGCCGTCAGCCGACCCGGACAGCGTCCGAGGCAGGGCGTCGGCATGCGCTTAGCAGGTTTCGTTTTCCGGAAGGTTCGGGTTAGCCGCCAGCTCGCCGGCCGGCAGCGGGTAGAGCGCGCGGCAGGCCCCGATGGAGGTGCCGTTCTGCGCGCCGCCCTTCCAGGCCCAGACGTAGTCGCTTCCGGTGAAGCGGCCGAAGCGAACCAGGTCCGTCCGGCGCTTTGCCTCCCAGAAGAACTCTCGTCCGCGCTCTTCGAGCAGGAACTCAGGGTCGAGCTCCGACGAGGTGATGTCCGTCGTCAGGCCGGCCCGTTCGCGCACGTCGTTTACGTAGCTAAGCGCGGTCGACGGTTCGCCGGCGGACGCGTCACGCGTGACCGCCTCGGCGTAGATCAGGTAGGCCTCGGCGACTCGGAAGAGCGGGTAGTCGGTGTCGGGGAACGTGGGATTCTGCCCGTCGGCACCGGTGGACGTCTTGTTCTGGAACTTCGGGACGGCATAGCCGGCCTTCGGATCGAGCAGATCCGTGACCTGTAGGCTCTGACCGCTCCGGAAGAACTGGTTGCCGGGCGTATTGTCAAAGACCGGTCGCTGGTCGCCGGTCTCAAACAGGTCGACCGTCTCAGGTTGCGTGCGGAGGCCGTCGTAGCCGGTGTCGATGCCGTATGCGGCCGGGTCCATGTTCGCGTTAATGACGGCGGCGTGCGTCAGGAACTGCGTCCCGCCGAAGTGCTGCGTCCGCTGGCCATCGTTCGGAATCGCAAAGATGATCCCGTCCGCCGTGTGATTATCCGCGAGGAACAGGTGCTGGTACTCATCATCGAGCTGGTACCCGAAGTCGATCACCTTCTGTGCGTACTCGGCGGCGTCCGAGTAGCGGGCCTCGCCGATGTAGACTTCGGCGTTCAGGTAGATATTTGCCAGCACCATGTAGGCGGCGGCTTTGCTTGCGCGTCCGTACTGCTGCTGCGACGGATCCGGGAGGACCTGCCCTTGGGGCGTGTCCGCTTCCCCGGTGATCGCGAGCATTTCAGACTCCACAAAATCGAAGACCGCTCGGCGTGCTTCTTCCTTCGTTTCGCCGGGGTATGGCGGCGGCGTGGTACCGGCCGCATCCTCTTCGGTTACGATCGGAACGCCTCCGAAGAGATCAAGCGCATGGTAGTAGCTGAGTCCACGCAGGAAGCGGGCCTCGGCGATGAACTGCGGAATCTCTTCCCGCAGGGTCTCGCTCACCTCCCGGTTGGCGAGCGCATCGGGCTGGGACTGGTTGATGAAGATGTTGGCGTTCGCCACCTGGAAGCCGATCCGGCTGTACATCCCGGCCAGAAAGGCGTTGGATGGGTTCCAGGTCGACTGGTTGAGCTCTTGTGGAGCGCCGCCGGCATCCTGATAGGTAATGACGGCGCCGTCGGCCGGAAGCTCCTGCATCTGCCAGTACAGTCGCATGTACTGCGAGAAGCCTTCGTCGGGGATCACTTCGACGTCAACGTCGCCGAACGGGCCCACCTGCCCCGTCACGTTCAACCCAGCGTACAACTTGCCGAGATACTGACGGTAGGCGTTTTCATCCTGGAAGATTAGCTCTTCCGAGGCCTGGCTCTTCGGGGAAACTGCGACGTTGTCACAGGCGGCGAGTCCGAATAAGACCGCGGCAAGCGCGAGCGTTAGTACCACACGCGGCAGCCGGTACAGCATCGTGCCGTTCAGTGTCGTATACATGGAGGTTCGATGTCAATCTGAGCAAAAGATGTCAGGCTGATGCAGGCGCTCGCTAGAGGCTCACGCTGATGCCTGTGGTAAAGGTGCGCGAGCGGGGATAGATGTTGTTGTCGATCCCCCGGGAGTCGTCACCGCCGACCTCCGGATCCACGCCGGAGTAGCCCGTCAGGACGAAGGGGTTAGAGACCGAGCCGTAAATCCGGACGTTGTTGACGTACGGAATGACGTCGGTCGTGTACCCGAGCGTGATGTTGTCCATCCGCAGGAAGGCCGCGTCCTGGACGTACACATCTGAGAGATACAGCCCGTTCTCGAAGTTATTCTCGAGCGCGGAGACGTGCAGGTTCGAGAGCGCCGGCGAGCCGGGCGAGATGCGGGAGTAGTTCCCGAAGTTCGAGGCCACGTTGTTATAGACCTGGTGCCCGAGATTCGCGCGAATCGTGAAGCTCAGGTCGAAGCCCTCGTAGCGGAACTGCGAGGTGTGTCCCAGGACCCAGTCCGGCTGCGGCGATCCGGCAATGTAGCGGTCGTCGGTGTTGATCTCGCCGTCGCCGTTCCGGTCGACGTAGTAGTCGAGGCGGTTGGCGGTGCCGTCGCCGTTGTGATCGACGCCGTCCACGAGCGGATCCCCGTTCTCATCGAGCTTGTGCTCGAACAGGTAAAAGGACCGGATAGCGTCGCCTTCCCGGATGATCTGGACGTTGTTGCCGATGCCACCGGAGATACCGCCGACCAGTTCGAAGTCGCCGGGCTCACCGCGGACTTTCGTGATTTCGTTCTGGTTATACGCTCCCGTAAAGGACGCATTCCAAGTAAAGGCCTCCGTCCGAATGACGTCGCCGTCAAGGGCAACCTCCACGCCCCGGTTTTCGACCGAGCCGATGTTCGTGACGGCGAAGTCGCCCGGCTGAATGAAGCCCGGAAGCTGCACGTTGAAGAGCAGGTCGTCCGTTACCGAGTCGTAGAGCTCAACCGATGCGTTGAACCGGTCGTCGTAAATTCCGATGTCCAGCGCGGCGGTATACATCCGCGTCCGCTCCCAGCCAAGGGTCTGGTCGGCAGCCGACGGGCGAATCGTGTTGATGAACTCCGCGTCCTCCCCGGCACCGAACTGCGCCTGGGCCTGCGGGCCGCCGGGCGTGTAGAAGCGCTTGTAAAGGAAGTCGCCGAAGTTCTGGTTGCCGGTCTCTCCGTACGAGAGACGCACCTTCAGATTCGAGACCACGTTGGCAAACGCGTCAATGTTCTGCAGGAAGGGCTCCTGGTGCGCGCGCCATGCCAGGGCCGCCGATGGGAACGTACCGTAGCGGCGGTCCGGACCGAAGCGAGAGCTGCCGTCGCGGCGAACCGTGGCGGTCAGCAGGTAGCGGTCCAGATACGTGTAGTTAATTCGACCGAAGACAGACACGAGCCGGTTCTGAAGCTCGTTCAGCGCGGTCGTGCTGAACTCGGTGTTCGTGACCGGCGTCGCGTTCTCGCCGAAGGCGTTCGTCGAGAGGCCGTTCGCGGTAAACTCCGGATACTCCTCATCGAAGTCCTGGAACGAGTACCCCGCGGTTACATCGAACTTGCTGTCGATTTCTTCAAAGCGACGATCGTAGTTCAGGTAGGCGTCGAGCAAACGGTTGGTTCGCGTGAAGCTGAAGCGCTCCACCACACCGGCTCGTTCTTCACCCTGCTCGGCCTGGGCTTTCAGGAACGTCGGCTGGAAGGCCTCCCGCTCACCGGTCGACACGTCCCACCCGAGATTGACGCGAGCGCTCAGACCCGTCAGGTACGGCAGTTCGTATTCCGCCTCGACATTTCCGAGCGTCCGGAAGGCCGTCCCGACATTGCGCGCCAGCACATACTGGGCGACCGGGTTGTCCTCTGCGAGGTTGGATCCGCCCCACTCAAAGAAGCCGCCAAACGGACTCGTAAAGTCGCGAATCGGCTGTGTCGGAGCGAAGCTCGCAGCGCCGCCGACCATGCCGCCGGGTTCGAAGTCATCTTCCGTCTTCGCCCCTTTAACGTTGGCGCGAAGCTGCAACTGATCGTCGAAGAGCGACTGCGTGTACTTCAACCCGGTGCTGAGGCGGCGGGTGGCCGACTGCTGAAGCACTCCCTCCTGGTCGAGGTAGCCGAGGCTGAAGCGAATGGTTGCATCTTCATAGCCGCGTGACATGCTGAGGTTGTGCTCCTGCCCAATGGCCGTCCGCTCGATGGCATCCTGCCAGTCGGTCTCGGCATTACCCAGCTCGGAAACGCGCGAGGGCGTACGATCGGCAACGACCTGACGGAATCGCTCCGGGCCGAGAATGTCGGTGTTCTTGACGGTATTCGAGGCGGAAACCGAGCCGCTGTAGGTGACGCGCGCCTCGCCGCTGTCTGCGCCTTTCGTTTCAATGATCACGACCCCGTTCGCACCGCGCGTCCCGTAAATCGCTGTGGCGGATGCGTCCTTGAGGACGGTGATGCTCTCAATCTCGTTGCGATTCAAAAAGTTGAGCGGGTTTCGCTGCGCCTGAGCGCCCTCATTATCAATGGGCACATCGTCGACCACGAAGAGCGGCTGGCTCGACGCGTTGACGGACGTTGCACCACGAATCCGGATAAACGAATCGCCACCCGGTGCGCCGTCCGTCGTCGAAATCTGGACCCCGGCGACCTTGCCCGAAATCAACTGCTCCGGGCTAACCCCCGCCGACGGGTTGAAGTCTGCGGCGTTCACCTTCTCGACGGACCCGGTCACGTCCCGCTGCTCCACGGCACCGTAGCCGATGACGACGATGTCGTCAAGCTGCTGGGTGGCGGGGGAGAGCGCGACGTCGATGGTCGAACGTCCCGCGATGGCGACGGTCTGGGCCGAGTAGCCGACGAAGGAGAACCGGAGCGAATCCACCTCTGCCCCGACCGTCAAC
>JAAAOT010000373.1 GCA_009908725.1 Bacteroidota bacterium
GGGGCGCAAGGCGGCGGCGAATTCCGACGTTGATCCGAAATCGGCCGTCCGCTGCATACTCATGGTACATGTAGTCCCGCTCCTCGTCCGTCACCATTTCGAGGGTGAGCTCGTCGTGGTTGCGGAGGAAAATCGCCCACTGGGCGTCGTCCGGGATGTCCTTCGTGAGCTCCATCATTTCCACAAGAGGCCGGCGATTCTCCCGCCGAAGCGCCATGTACATCCGCGGCATGATGGGAAAATTAAACGCCATCTGCACGCCAGTAGACCGACTCTCAGGCGGGCTTGTAGACCGACTCTCAGGCGGGCTTGTAGACCGACTCTCAGGCGGGCTTGTAGACCAACTCTTTGGCGGGCTTGTAGACCGGCCCTCGGCACCGTCGGTGTACGCCGCGTTCAGGGCGTGGCCTGATTCCCCGTTGGAGGTGTGATCTTCGCCGTCATCGACGGACTCCCCGCCGAAGTAGGGGAGCGTGTCTTCCGGCCACTGATTTGCCTCGGCGAGGAGGACCTTGCCCGGGCCGTATCGCTCTTCGACTGCCGTCCGCAGGGATTTTATGTAGTCGATCGTTTCCGGCAGGTTCTCGCTGTTCGTGCCTTCTCGCTCGAAGAGGTACGGGACGGCGTCGAGCCGGAGTCCGTCCACGCCCATGTCGAGCCAGAAGAACATCACCTCTTTCATCTTCTCGCGGACCTCCGGATTGTCGTAGTTGAGGTCCGGCTGGTGCGAAAAGAAGCGATGCCAGTAGTACTTCTGCGCCTTCTGGTCCCAGGTCCAGTTCGAGACCTCCGTGTCCGTAAAGATGATCCGGACGTCCTCGTATTTATCGTCGGTCTCGTTCCAAACGTACCAGCCGTGCTTGTCGGAGGCCGGGTCGCGCGCTTCCTGAAACCACGGGTGTTGATCGGAAGTGTGGTTGAGGACCAGTTCCGTGATGACCCGCATCCCCCGCGCACGGGCCTCATCGAGAAAGGCCTGAAAGTCGTCGAGGTCGCCGTGGACCGGCAGGACCTTGAAGTAGTCCGCCGTGTCGTACCCGTCGTCTTTGAGGGGGCTCTCAAGGAAGGGGAGCAGCCAGAGGGTGTTCACGCCCAGCGACTCGAGGTAGGGCAGCTTTTCCCGCATTCCCTGAAAGTCTCCGAATCCGTCGTTGTTAGAATCATAAAACGAGCGCACGTGCAGCTCGTAAATGACGGCATCTTTGTACCAGAGCGGATCGTTCAGGAACGCGTCGGACATGCGCATCGAGTGCAGTTGACGAAAGCGGGGCGGGGCGCGGGCACAGACGAACCCGACAGACAATATGTCCTAACGGTACTCTCAGGAAACAGTTTTCTAACGCCCGATCCCAAAGATTGGAAGACGGTGAAGAGAAGCGTTTCCAGGGGTTTTGCATTGGCGCGTTCGGGCGTTGGATCGTTGGGGATTTGGGATTGAGGATTGCGAATTGCGCGTCGGGGAAAGGCGACGTTGGACCGGGGTCGAGACCGTCAGTCGTGGACGGGTCGCTCGAACACCTCGTGCTGCTGGCCGTCGCGCTCCAGGCGGAAGATGTGTGCCGGTGCGTCCGGGGAGAGGCGGATGTAGTGGTGCTGACCGCGCCAGGTGTACCGGTTTCCGGTTAGCACGTCGTTCGCAATGAAGGCCTGATCGTGCGGGAGCCCGAGGGCGTTGTTGTTTACGTCCAGTTGTCCCTCCTGCGCATTGTGCGGATCGAGGTTGACGACCACGAGGATTCGGTTGTCCCCGTCCTGCTTACTGTATGCGATCAGGTTGTCATTCTTTGTTTCGTGGAAGCGGATCGATCGCATCTGCTGTAGCGCCGGATTCGCGTTGCGGATCTCATTCACCCGGCCCATGAAGTCCTGCAGCGAATTCGGGTCGTTCCAGTTCCAGGTTCGGATCTCGTACTTCTCATTACGCGCGTATTCCTCCCGGTCCGGGTGTTGACGATTGAAGACGTGCTCGTAGGGCGGTCCGTAGACGCCGTACGCGCTTGACAGCGTCGCTGCGAGAACAAAGCGCAGCTTGTGTGCGGCGCGGCCGCCGTGGACGAGAAAGTCGTGGAGAATGTCCGGCGTGTTCGGCCAGAAATTCGGTCGGAAGTACTCCGCCACGTCCGTCTGGAAGAGCTCCTTCGCGTAGCCGGTCAGTTCGTCCTTTGTATTCCGCCAGGTAAAGTAGGTGTAGCTATTGTTGAAGCCGAGCTTGGCGAGACCGTACATTGTTTTGGGCTTCGTGAAGGCTTCCGACAGAACAATCAATTCCGGTGTATCCTCCCGCAGCTCCGCCAGGCACCATTCCCAGAACGCGAACGGCTTCGTGTGAGGGTTGTCGACGCGGAAGATGGTGACGCCCCGTTCAATCCAGAACTCGAACACGCTCTTCAGCTCCTGCCAGAGTGCGGGCCAGTCCTCGTTCTCAAAGTTGATCGGATACACGTCCTGGTACTTCTTGGGCGGGTTCTCCGCATACCGGATGCTCCCGTCCGGCCGATGGTAGAACCATTCCGGGTGCCCCGCGACTGGCCACCTTCAGGCCGAGGTCGTCCGCTCGTTCGACGAAGCGGTCGAACGCGTCGAGTCCGCCCAGGTCCGGGTGGACGCTCTTGTGTCCGCCCATCGTGCCGTCCTCAAGCGGTCCGCCGATAGCCCAGGGACTGCCCGGGTCGTCCGGGCCGGCCGTCGGTGCGTTGTCCTTCCCCTTCCGGTGCTGGATGCCGATCGGGTGAACGGGAGGGAGGTAGACGACATCGAAGCCCATGTCGCGAATGCCTTCGAGCCGTTCAGCGGCATCGTCCAGCGTGCCGTGCTGCCCGTCATCGCGCGTGGAGCGCGGAAAGAACTCGTACCATGCGCCGGAACGGGCGACCTCCGGGTCCACGATGACCTCGTACGTCCGGCTTTCAACCATCATGTCGTGCGGGGCATTGCGCCGAACGCGCGCGGCGATCCCCTCGCCGAGGGCGGCGTCTTCGTCGCCCGCCTCGAAGGCCTCCAGGTCTGCCAGCAGCTTCTTGGCGTCCGCCCCGGACGCATTCTTCTGCGCGGCGCGCACGATATCGACACCTGCCTGCAACTCGCTTTTCAGCTCTTCCTGCGGCTCGCCGCCGGCCACGCGACGCCGAAACTGATCCTGCCACGTTGCAAACCGGTCGAGCCAGGCGCGGACAGTGTACGCATAGCGGCCGAGGTGCTTCACCTCGAAGCGACCACTGAACTCGTCGTTTTCCTCCGCGGTCATGAGATGGACGGTCGATGTGCCGTCCGGGTCGGTGACGACAAGCTCCACGGCAAGCGCCTCGTGACTGTCCACCACGACGCCGGCACGAACGTCGACGGTTTCACCCACGGCACGTTTGATCGGCCACACGCCGCCCTCGATGGACGGGCGAACGAAGGGGATCATGATGCGCGACCACTTCTTCGGGAGCGTCGATCCGTCGGGGGCCGTGGTCCCGGCAGGTGCATCGTCGGGGCGGGGTGTGCCGGTCACGGCAGCTTCGGCGGCCGTGGAGGACGTGGAGGGCGGGGGCGTCATAGTCGAGAATCGGCTGTGGGACGGAAGTTGTTCGGCAGACCGGCCGGGGCCGATCCGCAGCAGCATGGCCAAAGATACCAACTGGCAGGGACGGCAGAAAGGTGGGCCGGCGTCTTTACAGCAGGATGACAATCTCCGGCGGCAGACATCACGCGTCGGGGGGGACGGGCATGTCGTGCACCGCTACGGCCGCTACGGGGCGGTCGCTACATCCCGGAACGCTGCGATTGACGCGCCCCGGGCGGTGGGAGGGGACGGGGAGAGGTCGGGCGTCGATGCGCCAATCCTTCCCCGTCGCTTTGGTTAGATCCGCTCCTGCCGCATAGCGCGCCGTCGCATATTGAGTATGCCGGCGCCGACTACAGACCGTTCTGTGGCAGCCGCGGACCGGGGTGGGCGATCACGGTCGACAGCACACCATCCCGTCACATGAATTCCACAGATCGAAGGCGTGTCCGGCAAGCTTCTGGTTGTGTTTCCCAACGTCAATGCAGACATTCGAATGCTGGGTTTGGGCATTTTGTGTGATCAACGCCCGTTGCAGCGTCGTGCGACCCTGTCTGATTGTCCACGGGCGAATCTGGACCGGTTGTTGCCCTTTGTAGAGCGCGTGTCGTAGTACATGATGCGCGAAGGGTACGCCCCGGGTCGAACCCGTTTTGAACGGTGTCGGGCCTGTTACGCCCGACATCCCATGCCGGCACGACGCCCCCAGCGACCGCAATTCTTCCATGACGTTTCCGACTGTGGATTCTCGAACCGATCTATCCGGCGAGTCTGCCGAGTCCCGGCCTCAAGACCCCGGATCCTACGTTCCCGGCTCGTCCGGCGACGGCTTTCGCGGCCCCTCCCCGGTTCGCCAGCACCCGTCCGGTCGCCGTCCGGCGCCGGGCCATGAGCACCAGGGCCTGAAGATTCGCCCGGGCTCCCCGTATCCTCGCGGTGCGACCTGGGATGGCATTGGCGTAAACTTCGCGCTGCACAGCGCCAACGCGGACCGCGTCGAGCTGCTCCTGTTCGATCACGCCGACGACCGCGAGCCGGCTGTTACGTTCGACCTCCCGGAGCGGACCGGTCCGATCTGGCACGGCTACGTAACCAACCTGCGGCCCGGGCAGCTGTACGGCTACCGCGTTTACGGGCCGTACGACCCGGCCAGCGGCCACCGGTTTAATCCGAATAAGGTGCTGCTGGACCCGTATGCCAAAGCCATTGGCCGCCCCCTGCGCTGGGACGACAGCCTCTTCGGCTATCACATCGGCAGCGACAAAGCGGATCTGTCCTTCGACGACCGTGACAGTGCCGCGTATGCACCGCTCGGAGCCGTCGTAGAGGAAACCTTCGCCTGGGGAAATGATCGGTCCCCGGCCATCCCGTGGAAGGACACGCTGATCTACGAAACACACGTCAAAGGCCTCACCCGCCGTCATCCCGACGTGCCGGAATCCATGCGCGGGACGTACCTGGGGATTGCGTCCGAGCCCATCATCGACCACTTCAAGGATCTCGGCGTGACGACCGTGCAGCTTCTGCCGGTTCACGCCAAGCTGCAGGACCGTTTTCTACTGGAAAAGGGCCTGCGCAACTACTGGGGCTACAACACGCTGGCCTACTTCGCGCCGGAACCGGAGTACTCCACGAACGGGCCCGTTACGGCGGTGCGCGACTTCAAGATGATGGTCCGCTCGCTGCACGACGCCGGGCTGGAGGTCATCATCGACGTCGTGTATAACCACACGTGCGAGGGAAGTCACCTCGGCCCGACTCTTTCCCTGCGCGGGATCGATAATCAGACGTACTACAAGCTGCACCCGGACGACAGCCGGTACTACATGGACTACACCGGAACCGGCAACACGCTGGATCCGGGCGACTCCTACGTGTTGCAGCTTATCATGGACAGCCTTCGGTACTGGGTCGAAGAGATGCACGTCGACGGCTTCCGGTTCGACCTTGCGTCGACGCTTGCTCGCGAGCTGTACGATATCAACATGCTCGCACCGTTCTTCAAAATCATCCAGCAGGACCCGGTGCTGTCGCAGGTCAAGCTGATTGCCGAGCCGTGGGACGTCGGGCCGGGCGGCTACCAGGTCGGCGGCTTTCCCTGGCAGTGGGCCGAGTGGAACGGGCGTTATCGCGACACCGTCCGCGGCTACTGGAAAGGGGACGGCGGCCTGAGCGGGGAGATGGCGACGCGCATGGCCGGCTCCAGCGATCTATACGAACGGAGCGGCCGGCGCCCGTTTGCGTCGATCAACTTCATCACGGCCCACGACGGGTTCACGCTTCAGGACCTTGTCAGCTATGAGCGCAAGCACAACGAGGCCAACAAAGAGGGCAACCGCGACGGGCACGACCACAACCTGTCGACGAATTGCGGAAAGGAGGGGCCGAGCAACTCGCCGAAGGTGATCGAGTGCCGGGAGCGGCGCAAGCGAAGTCTGATGGCGACGCTGCTCCTCAGCCAGGGCGTGCCGATGATTCTGGGCGGGGATGAGCTGTCCCACACCCGCCGCGGCAACAACAACCCCTACTGCCAGGACAACGAGATCACCTGGTACGACTGGGATCTGGACGAGCGTGAAGAGGAGTTCCTCGACTTCGTGAAACAGCTGACGCGCTTTCGCCGGGAGCACCCGAGCTTTCGCCGGCGGCACTTCCTGTCTGCCGCCGATACGGACGAAGGCACCGGGGACGTTCTCTGGTGGCACCCCGCCGGTCGGCCGATGGAGCACGATGACTGGTCGGACGACGACCTTCGCGGGTTCGGCTATCTGCTGCGAGGGGAGCTACCAGACATTAACGCGCGTGGCGAAACGATCACCGACGACGCGTTTCTCGTGTTGATGAACCAGGGCAATGAGCCCATGACGTACACCCTGCCGGAGGAGACGAACGAGCTGGAAGACAAGACCTGTCAGTCATGGACGCTCGTGCCCGAGCTGGCGGAGATGGTCGATGCCGACGGACCGTTTGAGCCGGGCGAGACGCTGGAGCTGGGACCGCATCTTCTGGTTGCGTTGAAGGCGGAGCGGTGAGCGGTTTTGCGTTGGGGCGTTGGATCGTTGGGGCGTTGGATCGTTGGGCTGCCGGGGGAGCCGCCCTTCATATCTGTCGTTCTTCTTTCTGGCTTTCATTTCTGACCGATGGGAAGCCAGCGGTAAAACCATCGCCCTTCGGGCATCCCTTGGCTTTGATTACGTCGTTAAGTGCGGGGGTGTGGGTTGGGCGATGGGTGTCCGTGGATCACGTGGTGAGGAGCCCGTATGGGCTACTTGTCTTCTGGTAGGGGCGGGAGCCGGTCGAGTGGGCTTGTGACGCGGGCGTGCCGGGTCGGAGAGACGTGAAGGTAGCGCATCGTCGTTTCCAGCCGCTTGTGTCCGAGTAGCTTTTGAACGGTACGGGGACTGTGCCCATCCAGGAGGAGGTGGGTCGCGAAGGAATGGCGCAGCGAGTGCGAGGTGACATGTTTTGAAATACGTGCCGTCCTCGCCGCCACTTTTACGGCCTTCTGTACGCTTGACGGGGAGCGGTGATGGCGTTTTCGTTTGCCTGTCGACGGATCGATCGAGATCCGGCGGGAAGGGAACAGGTATTGCCAGATCCACCGCGTGGATGCGCCCCTGTATTTCGTGCCGACCGCATCCGGGAGGGAGACGCCCGGGTGATTGTTGATCCGGTCGGTCTCAAAGACGTGCCGACTGCGCCGACGTTGGCGCTTGATGTCTGGCGTGAGGCGCCGGGGAAGCGGCACGATGCGGTCGTCGCCCCCTTTCCCATGTCGAATGGTGAGGAGATGCTGACGGGTGTCCACGTCTTTGATGCGGAGTCGGAGCGCTTCTGAGAGCCGGGCCCCGCACCCGTACATGAGGCGTGCCACGAGGGCGTTGGTTCCGTTCATCGCACCGAGCAGGGACTGCACCTCTTGACGGGAAAGGACGGTCGGGAGCCGCCGCGGCCGGCGGACCCGCAGGTACGATTCGATGGGCCCGATGGGTTTGACGACGACGTGGCGATAGAGGAAGACGAGGGCGTTGAGCGCCTGGTTTTGCGTCGACGCGGCTACGCTCCGCTCGTCGGCGAGGTAGGTGAGAAATCGCTGGATGTGACGGGCGCCGAGATGAATCGGATGGGTGGTATCATGAAACCGGACGAACCGCACAATCCACCGGGTGTACGCCCGTTCAGTGTGCACGCTGTACTGTTTGCGGCGGCAGGCCGCATGGATCTGAGAGAGGAGGGGAGAGGCCATACCGGGTGACGACAATGTCGATGGAGAGGGTCTGTGTGTTGTAAGACACATCTCCACTCGTTTGTGCAACGTTCTCTATGCATTCCCGGGGCGTGAGGGATGCTTGGACATTGTCCTGTACGTAACGTATTATTCACCTCATGCGTGATATCAAAGTCATATCACGAATGAGGTTGTAGCGGCGGTCGAAAGCGATATCAACTGCGATATACCGACCGTGTCCAGATAGTATGATGTTATACGCACTCGAAACGCAACAGTCGCGTCCTGCGCGTGACAGTATCCGAGTTCCCTGCAACCTTTGCTTTAGCTTTTACGTCCACCTCTCTAAAGTCGCTGCTTT
>JAAAOT010000183.1 GCA_009908725.1 Bacteroidota bacterium
CCCGGCAGTTCCTCGAGGTAGTAGGCGAAGTCCTCGCCGCCCATGCTCGACTGCGGAATCTGGTAGATGGCCTGCTCGCCGAAGAGGTTGTCGATGCTGTGCGCC
The DNA here is from genome assembly GCA_009908725.1 of Bacteroidota bacterium. Lineage (GTDB taxonomy): Bacteria > Bacteroidota > Rhodothermia > Rhodothermales > Salinibacteraceae > Longibacter. The sequence continues at coordinate 106 of JAAAOT010000183.1, forward strand.
ACGTTTCGAACGGCGCGCTCGTCGTTTACAACAGGCGGTGCTCCGTTTTCGAAGTCGAGCTCAACGTGGGCGTCGTACATGCGCCCGAATTCCTCAGCTGTTCGGCGCATGTGTCGGCGAATTGTCTCGCGGTCTGCCTGGTTGATCGTGCGAAGCGTACCGCCGAACTGAGCCGTTTCGGGAATCACATTGTGCGCGTCTCCGCCCTGCATCCGGCAGATGGTAAGGACAGCGGCATTTCGCGCATCCGTCACCCGACCGGTGAGCTGGTAGTACTGATTCATGATCTGGTTCGCGATCCAGACAGTGTCGGCCCCTTCGTGGGGGCGAGCAGAGTGCCCGGTGCCTTCCTGTCGCACGTACACATCGAACCGGTCAGACGCGGCGGTGACCGGCCCCGTGAGCAGGCCGTAGCGACCGACGTCGAGCGTGGGATCGACGTGAATGCCGTACACAGCCTCAAGACCGTCCAGCACTCCGGATCGGATCATGAGAGGGGCGCCGCTCGGCAGGCCTTCTTCGTTTGGTTGAAAAAAGACGCGTACCGTGCCGGGAATCTGATCCCGCATCTCGTTCAAGATCAGCGCCACGCCAATGCCCACGGATGTGTGCGCGTCATGGCCGCAGAGATGAGCGACGCCGGGGTTCTGTGAGCGGTAGGGGACGTGCTTCTGATCCGAGGCCGGGAGCGCGTCGATGTCCGCGCGGTAGCCGATGCGGTGAGAAGTGCCGTCCACCGTCGGTTTCGTTCCCTCGATATCTACGTACAAACCGGTACCGGCCACCGGCCCGGTCACGTCCAGACCGTACCCTTCCAGCGTGCGCCGGATGAACTGAGATGTGCTATGCTCCCGCATCCCGACCTCCGGGTTCATGTGGAGGTGGCGCCGAATTGCAATCAAGAGCCGGGCAAGGGTCGCTTCGTCGGCAACGACGTCAGCGACATGATCCGGCAGTTGAGCAATGTCGACGGGAGAAACGCGGGATGGCATAAGGGAAAAGATCTGTTCGCGGAGAAAAGAAGCCCCGTTTCGGTGCGTAATCGGCCAGGCTGCCGGTTGCGCGTCACCCGAGAGTATATGAAGGGACCCGACGGTCTGACGCTTCGCCAGATTCGGATCTACGTATACGTCGCCGGATGCCGGTAGATTCGAACCTGAGGGGCAGATTCAGCGAATGCCGTCATCAGCCCGTTAAACGCGTCTGGGCTCCGTTTTTCGTGGTAACGGCCGGGAAGGCGTCCGTCTACGCACTGGTAGTGCAATGACCACACCGACTGATACCCACGCGATGGGTTTGCCTAGACAAGCCCAAATCGTTTCCGTAGCGTCCACTCGCCTGCAAGACACGTCAGGATGAGGCCGAGGAAAAGAAGCGTTCGCCAGAGTTCGGTTTCCTGCTCCTCTGTTACGGTCCTCGAGCTGAATCCGGCGGATTGCCGGACCACCTCCGGTAGTCGATCCGCGTCGGCTGCAGTCAGGGCCACGCCCCCGCTGCGTTCGGCAATTTGCCGCATGAGCGACGCGTCGGCCCGCGTTTCGCGGTACTCGATCGTCAGCGTGCCCACCGAAAACGTTCCTCGATCGGTACCGAGCGTTGCGTCATTGCGCTCCGCGGAGGCTTCGTACGTGTACGTGCCTTCCGGTAGTGCGCCGACGTCGAGGGTGTATTGCCCGTTTCCGGCCGGTTCCATCGAGTGCGGGAATTCGTTGCCGTCCTCGGCCGTGATGGTCACGTCGACGGAGGCGTCGCTGACCGGCTCCTGGCTTTCGTTATACACCTGACCGGTGAACTCCACACGCTCTCCGCCCGAGAACATGTCCTGAACGGGGGAGACGCGGACCGGGCGCGTGTCCTCCCGCGCGGCGACCCAGCGCACCAGATTCGAGACGACGCCGGGCCAGACGGTGCGGGCCGCTGCGAGATCGTCCGGGAGATTCGTCCAGCGCCACGTTCCGGACGCGAGAATAGCGGCCGACCGGCGTCCAGCTCGACTCCGAATGACGACGGCGGGGTTGTCGATTTGCATGCCGCGTACCTGAAGGGTGGCGAGTACCCGTGAATCCGGTGACGCTCTCCAGCGCGTCTCGTTGTAGCGAAGCGGCGGGAGTTGCTCCCATGGTGCGGTGCCGGCATTCTCGACGTCAAGGATCGGGTGCCGAAGCCCGCGATCGGTTGGTTCGATCAGCGCCTCGATCGTCGACGTCCGGATCTGCTCGGGGGCGACGGGCAGTGCGTCCGCGAGGGATGACAGCCGACCGAGGTCGGTATTCGGTTGCATCGCAAACACAACCGGGACGCCGCCACTGACGGCCTCGGCTACCCGCTGGAGATCGCCGTCCGATACGGTCGGACTGGGATACCCGACGAGTACGATCACGTCCAGATCCGTCAGATCGTCCGGGAGCGATCCCTCGTAATACTGTCCATCCTGTCGTGCAACGCGAGCGGTGAGGTCTGTATTTTTATCCCGTGCAAGGACGCGCCGAAAGGCACCTACATCGGGCGAGGGGGCGCCCGCCAGCAGAAGGACCCGGCGTTTGCTTTCGAGCACCCGCACCGTCTGCGTTGCGGTGTTATTCCGCTCGGTGGCCTCACCGGGCAGAGGCGTGACCGCAACGGTCAGGGACTGCAGTCCGGCGGTTTCCGGCGTCATCGACAGGGACACGACGCGCTCCGACGTGCCGGTTGGCAGACGAACGGTTTCGTCATCCAGCACGGTGCCGTCCTGCAGGAGGCGAACGGTTACCTGGTCTCCGTTCGCCTGTGCGGCGCGGAGGGCGACGCGTACGGGTAGTTCGGTTCCAACATACGCGAGATCGTTGGTTGTGACGCGGCGGATCTGGACGTCTCGCGCACCGGTCGTATCTCCCAACGTGACGGTGTGAATCGGGACACTGGAGCGCTCCGCGACGTAGAGAGGATTTCGCCCGGCGTTGTACCGGCCGTCGGACAGGAGGGCGATGCCGCCGAGATTCTCGCCCTGGAATTCGGATCGAACCGCGTCGAGCACTGCGGAGAGACTGGTGCGCGCCCCGTCGGCTCGTAGAGAGTCTGGAGCGGAAGAGAGGGGTCCGATGTCGCGGAGGGATTCGTCGAACGCGAAGATGCGCACATCACCATCCACGGTGCCGGCAGACGACAGAATCGACCGAACGGTCTCTGTAGAGCCATTCCCGGCGCCGGTGGTATCGGCGGTCCCTGCCGTTACGCGCAGGCTCTGTGTGTCATCGACCAGGACGGCCAGGATGGGGGCACGCTCCGTGTTGCTGATTCGTTGAACGACCGGTTCCGCGAGAAGGAATAGGATCGTCGTCAGGGCTGTGAAGCGAAGGGCGGCCGGTACAATGCGTCTCCACCCCGAGAGCGGAGGAACGGTCCGCCGGTAACTCCAGACGGTCAGCGCTCCCGCGGCGAGGATGCACGTGAGGAGCAGAATCGGCGAGTATCCGAAGGAGAACGACATGGAGGGCAGCGGAGGAAGGGGACGACAGCGCCGATCGTACCCACGGATCGGCGGGCAGGTTCAGGGGGAGCGGGATGAAAACGAACCGGGACTGATTCCCGGTGCCCGGGTGACCGAAGAGATGCGGCGGTCTGCGTCGTCAGACGGTCCACACGACGATGTACGTCATGTAGCTCAAAAACGTGGCGAGAAGAACGCCGCCCTCAAGCCGGGTGATTTCGAACCGCGTCCACGCGATCGGCAGAAGCATGACGCAGATGCCGAGCATTACCGGAAAGTGGATCGTGAGCGTAGACGGCTCCACGTCGAGGGGCGACATGATAGAGACGGTGCCGACGACGAACAGCACATTCAGGAGGTTGGAGCCTAAGATGTTGCCAACCGAAAGGTCCGCTTCACTCTTGATCGCACCGACCATCGAAGCGGCGAGTTCGGGGAGACTGGTTCCGATCGCTACGATCGTCAGGCCAATAATGATCTGGCTGATGCCGAGGCTGCGGGCGATGTCTACGGCGCTGTCGACCATGAAGTGGGCACCCAGGGCGAGGCCGACCGTGCCGCCGACCAGGAACGCGGTCTTCATCAGCGTTGTGTCGGTCGGGGACGACGGGTCGATGTCGTCGTCATCGTCCACATCCATCTCGTCGATCATGCTCTGCGCCGTCGCATTGTTCTGCGCGTCGTACAGCAGGTATCCGATGAAGCCGGCGAGGCAGGAAACGAGAAAGATGCCGTCCGTCCGGCTGATCGTCCCGTCGAGGGAAATCACGTAGAAAACGACCATCGCACCGAGCATCATCGGATACTCTTTCCGGAGAATCTGAGGCGCGACAGCGACCGGCAGGACGATGGCGCTCGCACCGAGAATCAGCGCGATGTTGGAAATGTTCGATCCGATAATGTTGCCGAGCGCGAGATGATGTTCGCCCCCGAGCGCCGCGATAAAATTGACCAGGAACTCGGGCATCGACGTGCCGAGGGCGACGATCGTAAGACCGACGACGACGGGACGGATTCCGTATTCGAGGGCGATCCCAGAGGCCCCGCGGATGAGCCACTCGGCACCGTAGTAAAGGATGAGGAGGCCGAGGAGGAAGAGGAGAACGTCGAGGATCATGAAGCGGGGACGCAGCAATCGCCAGGCGAGGGGGGAGCGCGGAGCGAGGTCTCGCTCGCGCGCAGGCGGAGTTTAAGGCGGGGTTTGCGGAAGGAAAGACCTTTCCGTGGGCTAATCGGGTCAGGAGGGCTTTTCTTCCGTTGAAGACACGACGCCGTCCCGAAGGAGTTGCGTTCCCTCGAAAAAACCGGGTAACAACTCATCTGGCGCCGATTTCTCCGGCGGTTCGGAATGCCGGTCCATCCAAAGCGCCGCATCTGGAGCGAGTTCCGCCAGGACCTGGCGACAGGCGCCGCATGGCGTTCCGCCGGCATCTTCGAGGCAGGTCAGAAAGACCCGTCGAGCAGAGGGCTCGCCGTAGGTCCGCGCCGTTCCCGCGGCGTTTCGTTCAGCGCAGAGGATACGCGCCCAGTCGGGGTGTTCGACGTTCGCGCCGGGAAAAAAGCTTCCGTTCTCCGTCTCGATCACGGCACCGACGCGGAAGTCAGACGACGGCACATAGGCAGCTTGCGCTGCGTCTCGAGCGGCGAGAATCCCGTCGTTGGTCGATACGTCCGCTGAAGGCCCGAGCGGGAGCCGGGGATCTAGCACCTCAGCAGGGTCGGGGAGGGGGCTCCGACTCAGCCACGCGTCGTTTGCGGCAGGGGCAATGGAAAGGTCCGGCAGGGACGAGAGGTAGTGGGCATCGCGGTCCTCTATCGGGCGGCTGAGCGCTGCACCGGCCAGCTTCGACCGGTAGCCCGCAGAAACGGCTGTTGTATACGCGTTTAAGAGCGCGGGCAGAGAAAGAGAAAAGGATGCACTTTCCACGCGCACGCCAGGGATGATCGTACCGTCCTCGCAGAGAAAGACAGCCGCCACCGGGGTTTTCGAGAACGGAGCATAGGCATGCCGGGCAAAGGCTCGGGCCTGTTCACGAAGGACTTCGGTGATGGCGGCGGTGCTCACGATAGACGTCCGGTCCGGGACAGATATTTCGGATCGTCGTCAATCGGTCGTCCAGGGCGAGGTTCCTGCGAAGAGATGGACCGGGTATGCATTCTGAGCCGCTGAACGGGGGGCGACGATTCGAATCGATGGCTATGAGCGGGTCCATTTGCGCATCCTTGACACAAGATTACCGGAATGCGCGTTGACGCTCGTCCAGCCGACGCTCATACTTCGAGCGGCGAGATATGCGGTCGACGTCATCAGAGCGCGTATCGCTTTTGATGTTGACGCGTTCGTCCTGTAATGTAGGCGAGAGTTTCCGGACTGATGGAGGGGGCGCAATCGATGGTTCCGTGTCCGACGGAAAGCGTCGCGTCCCGCCTCGATTCGGCCCGGTGGCGGAATTGGCAGACGCAGCGGACTTAAAATCCGCTGGCACTCACGTGCCGTGCGGGTTCGAGCCCCGCCCGGGCCACATATGAAACGCCCCTCATCCGACCTTCGCGGCGGTGAGGGGCGTTGCTTATGCCCGTACGTTTGACCGGTGTCGTCCGTATGCAGTCGGTGCCGACGATACAGGCACCCATCATCAACGTGCGGCACGATGTGCAGCTCCTGCGAACTTCCGGCCGGGCGCGCGCAGATCGGGACAATCCTGCAACTGCGCGGCACAGCGGCCGGTGTGCCCCGTTTCGGCACGCGTCACTATCACACGAGCTCCAGCCGCACGCATGTCCGCTTCCACCCTTACGTCGTTCTTCGACACCGATCGGCGTGTTCTCGCTCTCGCGATCGCACGGATGGCGGATGCGCTGGGCAACTCGTTTCTCGTCATCGTGCTTCCGCTTTACGTCGCGAGCGGCATTGTCAGTGGCGACGCGTTTGGGCTGTCAGAGCCTATGATTGCCGGGCTCGTGCTTGCCGTATTCGGTATCGCGAGTTCGATCGCGCAGCCGTTCGCAGGACGCCTCTCCGACCTCGCCGGGAAGCGACGCGTGTTCGTCGTCGGCGGGCTGCTCGTCTTCATGGCGTCGAATCTCGGATTCATCTGGGCGGAGAATTACACGCTGCTGTTCGCCCTGCGCATTATTCAGGGGACAGCGGCAGCGTTCACGATCACGGCGAGCATTGCGCTGGTGAACGAGGTGAGCCGGATGGACAGCCGGGGCGGGAATATGGGTGTGTACAATTCGTTTCGCCTGGTCGGATTCGGCGCGGGGCCCCTGCTGGCCAGCCTCATCATCGAGGGCGGCCCATACACCGTGCCGGGCGTCAAGACGAGTGTGACGGGCTTCGAGGTGACCTTTTTCATCGCTGCCCTTGCTGCCTTCGTCAGCATCGTACTCGTCCTGTCGATCGTAGAAGACCCGGAGAACCCGGAAACGGCTGACCGGCGCTTTAATCTCGCAATCCGCGACCGTTCCGGACGCAATACGCTGGATCCCATCTTCGCCCTCGGGATCGCTACGCTGGTGATGGCGGCGTGCGTCGCCATGCTATCGACGCTCGAGCCGCAGGTCAACGATCGGCTCGCGTTGCCGGAGCCTGTGTGTTCGCGCCGGCGCTTGCTCTCGGCGGCGACCTCGCCGACAGCGGGGCGTCCGGTGCGCAACTCTCCGTGTTGACCGTCTCCTTCGGGCTTGGTATAGCAGCCGGGCAAATTCTCGCCGGGTCGGTCGTCGGATACGGCTTCTTTGTGCCCTTCCTTGTCGGGGCCCTTCTTGCCTTGGTCGGAGCCACCATCGTGCACTCAGAAGTCGTCGAACGACCTCGCCCGATGACCGCACCGACGTGATCCTGCGCGCTAGTTTGCAGAACCTCCCGTTGTGAGAAGGACGTGAGTCCTGCTATACGAAGCGCGCTGAGGGAAACCCTGAGCATCGCGCGCGTTGACATTGTCGAGTAGGTGACCGAGTCGGGCAGCGAGATAGCAGCGTATCGCCGACTGCTGGCCGGCTCAGATCGAACCAAATTATCGCAACGACCGCTACGACATGCGAGGAGTCAGTTTTAAGCCGCAGGACGCCGACGATTTTTCGACGGGAGAGATTAAATCGTACGGGGGAATTTATGCCGCGACAGCGGAAGACTTCGCCGGTGCCCTGAAGGTGGAGCCGGAAGAACTCATCGAAACGGTGAAGTCGTCGGACATTGAGCCCCTGACGGCTGTGGGCGATGAAGACGACCCCGGCAAGTACAGCCTTTCGTTCGAGCGGGACGAGTTCGAACGTCTCCGCGACCTTCTCGTCGAGTAGAGCATGCCGCAGAGCCTGCCGTGACGCCGACGGCGCGCAGCGCTCTTTTCCGTTGTTCTCCTACGCCTGTCTCGCCTTTCGGGACAGGCGTTCGAGCGTTTGTAGCTTCTCGGGCGCGGCGGGACCCCGTCGCAAAGGAGAACGGGCGTGGAGTCGCTTGCGAATACGGGTCTCAACATCGACGTTAAGGGGTCCCGGTCTTGTTGTGTCGTGTACGCGTACGAAAAAG
>JAAAOT010000027.1 GCA_009908725.1 Bacteroidota bacterium
CGGCCGGCGTCCATCGGTGGCGGTCCATATCCACGCTTCCGTCCTCATGGAAACGCACATCCTCGCTGCGAAGGCGTTCTTCCATGACGGTCGGGGTCTCGAAAAAGCGCGCCCCCGTCAGTTCACCGTTGCGATTAACCACCCGGTGGCACGGCAGGCCTGACCCGACGGCGGCGTTCATGGCCCACCCGACGGTACGGGCTGCGGCACGCGTCCCCACGTACTCGGCGATGTCGCCGTAGGTCGTCACGGATCCCCGGGGGATCTCGGCGACGACCTGCCAGACGCGCTCATAGAACGAATTCGGTTCCGGCATAATGGTAATACGGACCGTGTGTCAGCGTGTGACGATCAGAATGGCACCATTCTCATTTCCACTTCCGAACCGGTTCTGCGCCTCTCGCGCGGAGAAGAAGATCGCCCGCTGCACGGCGACAGCGGAAACGTTCTGCAGATCCGATGCAGACTGCTCCATTCCGTCAAGGTAGAAGCTGGGGAGGTCTCCCCGGACGCGTGCTCCCTGCTGCAGCCCTCGCGTACCGCGGTTCGTCTGCAGCCAGGTGGGCCGCAAGGACCGGATCAGGTCGAGCGCCGAGCCGGAGGGGCTGGCCGTCTGGATCTCCTCCTGCGTCAACACGTCGCGCCCTTGATCCGGACCGGACGTGGTGGTCGGGGGCAGACAGCCGCTTCCGACCAGCAGCATCACCATCAGAAGCGGCATACAGGTCTGTAGGGAGGAGAACCGTCGATTCATCATCAGTGCTGAAACCAGGCGTCTGGAATGAGGAGCTTCAACGTAGGGGAAGGCAGCCTACTTCGTCGTGAAGACGACGGCGCCGTTTTCATTTCCAGATCCGTAGCGAGTCTGGGCCTGCTGGGGACTCAGGTAAACAGCCCGACTCACTTCGGCGGCGAGAAGATTATCGATTTCACTTTGCGAGTATTGCGTGTCGTCTACGTAGAACGTTGTTCCACGTGTGTTGGCCCCCCGCGTTGTGAGCCATGTCGGACGGAGAGCCCGAACCAGGTCGAGGGCGGATCCGCTCACACCAGAATCAGCGATCTCTTCCTGGGTAAGCACATCACCGCCGCCGCCACCTCCACCGGATCCGGAGGGCGGAAGACATGCGGTAGACGAGACCGCGAGCGCGAAGATGATGAGGTGAGTGGCGAACGAGTGCAGGCGAAAAGTCATGCCAACAAGCAATGCTAAGAGTGGACGGTGAGAGGGGGTTTTTCGTTGTCAGCGGACCGTCATGTGAACGGTTCACTAGTTGTAATGTAACCGAGTTATGAACGAAATGAAACAAAAAACGCAGGGCCCCGACGGTTGCCGGAGCCCTGCGCCCAAACACGTCTGTGATTCTATCACAGTCGTTATGTACTCATCAGGTCCCTACAGGCCGGGATCCCAGTCAACCGGGACGGTTCCACCCTGCGGTCCACGAGGAACGTCATCGGGGACTTTCTCGCCGTTCGTCTGATACTCAGATACGGGGTACGGCAAGCGGAGCGGGATGTTGTCAATGACGCCATCCGCAACCGGCTGCAGATCCGGGTAATCGGTACGACGAAGATCGTTGTACGGCTCGATGTTGATGAAGTTAGCGATGTACTTCTCCGTGATGATCTCTTCGAGCGGATCGGTCGCGTTGTTCAGCGCATCCACGCGATCCTGCACGAAGTCGTCGATGAACGTCTGATTGACGAACGAGATCACGCCGAGCTGCTCGAGGGAAGCCTCGATGCCCTCCTGATAGGCTGCCTCAACGTCTCCGTTGACGGCATCTCCGTTCAGGATATACTGAGCTTCTGCCTCGATGAACTTGACCTCTGCGTAGTTAAACCAGAACACGGACGCATCGTCATCGCTGTAGAACGAACCGATCGACGATACGACGTCGATGTTCTGCGACTGGTCGGCTCCGTTCTCGTGTCCACGGTAGGTGGAATCAGCCGCAGCGAAGTCTTCCGTCGGATCGAACGCGGTCGGGACGAAGCTTCCAACCGGACCGTCGGCATCAACGGCACCGGTCTGGCGAGCCTGCACCGGAAGACGCGGGTCTTCGTTCGTTTTGAGCAGGTCGATGTAGTTCGCACTGACCTGCTGGGACACGATCCAGACGTCCTGAATGGTGTACTGGAACCAGGGGTTCTCAGCATTCGCACCACCCGGGAACGTAAACTCCGCGTTGTCAGCGTTTCCGTTCGGGAACGCGTTCTGAGCGGCATCGAGGGCTGCCTGGGCATGGCCGTCGCGTCCGGAGACGCCGCCGGCTGTGATATCAGACTCCGTCAGGTGAATGTGCGCCCGTGCTTCAAGGGCCCATGCGAGGCTGGTCCACTTGTCGACGTCACCGCCGAAGAGCAGGTCGGCCGTCGAGTTATCCGTGGTCCCCAGATTCGTCTTCGCGAGGTTCTCGCGAGCTTCTCCGAGGCGGTCGATAATGTACTGATACACGACCTCCTGCTCGTCGTACGAGGGGCTCAGGTTTTCGTCCGGGAGGAAGGCCTCCGTGAACGGAACGTCGCCGAAGAGGTCGGTCAGAATCATCCAGGAGTAGGCCTCGATGACCATACCGATGCCGGCGTTCTGGAAGTTCTCTTCCTCGAGTCCCGCGTCGGCGATGTTGCGGCCGTTGCGGATCGAGCCGGTGTAAAGAAAGGCTTCCCAGAGGTTGTTTCCATCCACCTCGCGGTACTGGTAGACATCGATGTTACCACCACCCTGCACGTTGGCGGCGAGCTGCTGCGTCCAGAGCGTCGGCGTACGCACCGGCTCGTTCGCCACAACTTCGTAGGTGAACTGCGTGGTTGCCGCAGCGAGCTGCTGCGTGGACGGGACGTCCGTTGGATCGTTCGGGTTGTCGTTAATCTCCTTGAAGTCCGTGAGGTTGTCGCACCCCGCGAACGTGATCGCAAGGCCGATGAAGGCCACCGCGAGCACTGTCGAGAAGAGTTTTTGAGATAGGATTCTCATCGTAAGCGTGTTGTTCATCCGTACGGATAGTGATTCGGGATCGCAAAGTGTCTGAAGGGACCTCCCCGCCCGGAGGCGAGGAGGTGTTCAGACCGCCTATTTAGAATCCCAGAGTCAGGCTGGCGCGGTACTGACGGGACGTCGGAGTGACTCCGTGGTAGAAGCCCTGTCCGTTGCCGGCCCCGTCAAGACTACCCGCCGGATCACCATAGGTGAAGTCAGAGAACGTGAGCAGGTTACGACCCGTGAGCGCGAAGCGCACGTCGTCGAGACCCGACCGGTTCGCGAGGCCTTCCGGCAGCGTGAAACGGTAGGCGAGCGTCAGCTCACGGAGCTTCACGTAGCTTGCATCTTCGACGTAGCGCTCGAAGGTGAAGCGATCCGTGTCCGCGGACGTACCGCGGAACCAGTCCTCATCGCGCTCAAAGCCGATGGCATTTTCGCCCTGATTACGCTCGCCGGTGTCCTGCCGGATACCGTCGATAATCTCTTCGGTACCGCGATCGAGCGTCTGGTCGATATTACCAGTCGCCTGCACGTAGTAGTTATCGAAGTTCAGGATGTCGCCACCCTGGCTGATCTCCCACTGCTGCGTAAGGGTCAGGCCCTTGAACGAGAAGGTGGAACGGAGACCACCGGTCCAGTCCGGCTGGACGTTACCGATGTTGCCCGGGCTACCAGCCTCCACAGGCGTACCATCCGCGGCGATAATCAGAGCATCGTCGCCGAAGCCTTCAACCGGGGAGGTGCGCTGCTGTCCATTGATCGTGACCGGCGTGTCTTCCGAGATCTCGCCGTTGCGGAGGTAGCGGCTACCGAAGATGATGCCGTAGCCGTCTTCACCCGTTTCGGCGCGAACCTGAATCGAGGTAAAGCCGAACAGGAAGATCGACTCCACACCTTCGGAGAGTGCTTCCACCGTGGTGGTGTTCTTCGACCAGTTGACGCTCAGGTCCCAGGTGAAGTCACCCACTTCGAGCGGCGTGCCCGAGAGGAGTACCTCAAACCCTTTGTTCCGGATCTCTCCGGCATTTCGGACCTGGCTGTCAAACCCAGTCGTGGCCGACTGCGGAACGCTGAAGATCTGGTCGCGCGTCAGCTTATTATAGTACGTGAAGTCAAGCGTCGCGCGGTTGTTGAAGAAACGGAGATCGGTGCCGAGTTCGTACTCGGTCGAAATCTCCGGCTTCAGGCTCGCGTTGGCACGGGCAGCGCTCTGAAGGAAGCTGTTCTGACCGCGGAACGGGAACGCGATGTCACCACGCACACCGTCACCGACGGCAGCCTGTGCGAATACGGTCGCGAGCTCGTACGGACCGGTATCACTACCCACCTGAGCAAGCGAGGCACGAACTTTACCGAAGCTCAGGAATGTATCGTCGAACGTGTCGCTGAATGCCTCGGTGAAGACAAAGCTACCGCTTACACCGGGGTAGAAGTACGAGTTCTCATCCAGCGGAAGCGTCGAGCTCCAGTCATTCCGGGCCGAGACCTGCAGGTACGCGTAGTCGCGATAGTTCAGCGACAGACGCGAGTAGGCACCGATGAGCACCTGCTGGGAGCGAAACTGCTCCGGTGTGGTGCTTCCATAGACGCTGATGTTGTAAAAGCCAGGAATCTGTGTCTCCTGGGCGTTGATTGTGTTCGCGTTCAGCGTACGCTTACTGATATTGTTACCGAGGAGAAGCGTCATCCCGAGGTCTTCGGTGATGTTGCGCTTCGCCGTAACGGTGAAGTCGGAGTTGATCTCACGGCGCTCGAGCTGCTGGTCCGCTGTCGATCCTCCTGGCGCTGCTGCCGTCCCATCGGCGATGAGAGAGCGGAAGTTACGGGAGTACGTATCCACACCGATCCGCTCACGGACTTCAAGCCACGGCAGAATGTCGTAGCTCACGTTCGCGTTACCGATGAACCGGTCCACGTCGGTGAGAAGGTTGATGCGTTCGGAGAGCCACAGCGGGTTGTCACGGCTTCCCGTGTTGTACGTCCGCTGCGTGCCATCCGGATAGGTTGTATCCGTGATGTCGAAGTTGATCGGCACGTTCTGAAGCGACCACTGGAACGAGTTCGGTCCGTTGGCCTCCAGCATGAAGCGCCGGTTCGTCTCCGTGTAGTTGGACGACAGCTGAACCGTCATCTTGTCCGACAGGTCGGCCGTGTACTTACCCTGCACGCTGGTGCGATTCAGGAAGTTGGTCGGTACAATGCCCTGATTGCGCGCGTCGCTAACAGTCAGATTCGCGTTACCGAAGTCGCCCGATCCGGAGATCGTCAGCGAGTTCTCGATATTGGTGCCATTCTCGTAGAAATCTTCGCGCGGGTCGAAGATCTCGGGCTGGCCGATCGAGTCGAGCACGGCCTGTGACACGTTATCACGATCCGGGCCGAAGCTCCGGCCAATCTGCGTCACGCCACCCGTACCCGGGCCACCAACCTCAGTGAAGCATCGCTGGGAGTTCGGGTCACCGAACTCAGCGTAACCGCCGTTTTCGACACGGATTCCATTTGTGTAGCACTCGGACGTTCCCTGGAGGAAGCGGTCCTGGTAGCCGTCGATGATCACGTCATTGAAACCACCGCTCGCCGTGAACGAGGCACGAATGCCTTCCGCTCCGGAGCCGCTCTTCGTCGTGATAATGATGGCACCGTTCGCCGCTCGCGAGCCGTACAGCGCCGTTGCGCTGGCGCCCTTCAGGACGTTGAGGCTTTCGATCGAGTTGGGGTCGATGTCAAGGAGACGGTTCGAGGTACCGCCCGTGAAAACGTCCGGTCCCGTCGGGTTGTCGTCCTCGGAGTTGGAGATCGGCTGACCATCCACAACGATCAGCGGGGAGTTACCACCGCCGACGTAGGAGTTGTTACCGCGAATGACGATGCGGCTGGATCCACCGGCCTGTCCGTTCGACTGGTTAATCTGAACGCCCGCGACCTTACCGAGAAGCGCGTTGGTCACGTTCTGCTCGGCGGCTTCGGCGATTTCCTCGCCGGAAACGTCCTGCGACGCGTATCCGAGGCTGCGCTCTTCCTCCTCAATACCGAGAGCCGTGACGACAATCTCGTCCAGCTCTTCCGTCCGGGGAGCAAGCGCGAAATCGACGCTGGTCGTTTCGCCAGCGGTGACCGTCACCGTTTTCTCCGTCGGGTTGTAACCAACGAACGATGCCGTCACAACGTGCTCGCCTTCCGGCACCGACAGCTCGTAGTTGCCGTCAACGTCGGTGGCGCTACCGATACCAAGCTCTTGAACCTGTACTGTAGCACCCGGAAGGGGATCACCGGTCTGACCGTCTGTCACGGTCCCGGAGATAGTCCCGTCCTGTGCAAGCACAGAAGCAGGTGCGAGGAGCAGTATTGCCACCCCGCATAGTAGTTTAGTAAACAATGCCTTCATGGTTGATGTCCTCTGGTGAAACCGAGAAACGGTGAGAGCCGCCCGAGACTCCGATACGTCGTCGCCGGCCCGTGTGGGACGCGGACCGGTCTATATATCAGAACTCGTGCGTGTGTGAACTACTGCACTGCGGGAAGGACGGGCACAGCGTGCCACGTCACAGGTCGCAGCGTGGGCATCCGGCTCTTTTTCGGCCTGCGGCCGGAGAAGAACGGCGAACGAGCCTCCGCCTCGGCTACGGGACACCACGGTGGGACGCGATGACGCAACGGAGAGAGACCGGTTCACTGGAGTGTCTTTTCAGACAATCCCCAGATGCTTTGCACTAGATTCGCAGTAAGTCTTGCAAAAAAGGATGATGAAGTCAAGGGGAAGCGAAATTTCGCCCGGCGATTCACGGCCGGACGGTTACCGTACTGCACGGATCACTGCGCTGCCCGACGGGCGACGCGACCTCCGGCCGATTCGACGACCTGGAGGAAATATCCGCTTGGAGGGGATGATAATTGACCGATACGGTCCAGAAATGCGACTGCACCGCGACTCCCTCACCCATACCCCGACGTCGGACGGGGTTCGAACGCGTGGTTCGAATGTTGCTTGAGCAAGTGGAGGCGGGTAAACGCCCGCTCCGCGTGTTATACTGCATGACAACACGGAGAGGACGCGACGGTCCGGACGGCTGGGTTCGCACGACGCACGCCCAGCGGCTTCGTACAGCGTCAATTAGACCATCGTGCCTCATGCAATACGGGATGTTGTACACCGGATACGAGTCTGCACCCGATAAAAAAAACGGATCGGGCTTCCGGAATAAACTTCATCGGGGACGGGAGACACCCGGGCACAGTGGCGCGGGCGGTTCTGCCGCCCTGTCCTTTAAGAAGCGGTAACAATGTGCAAGCCGACTGCGAGGATGTCAAGACGAATCTTGAAAATCATGTTCCGCAACCCGTTCAAATGGAAACGCGACGTATCGGACATTGACGCGTCGACATCCCCGGTTGCAGCCCCGAGCATCGTATTTTCAGATTCCCGACATGTTATGTACCCCGCCTCGCTGTCGTCCTGATGCCGGCGACCATTCATTTTTTCTCCACAGACAACCAGCGCTGCCGGCCGTGTCGACGAAGCAACCTTCCCGCTCTCCTCTGTTATAATCGCACAGCGCGACTCCTTTCGCCCGCACGCCTCCCCTCCGCATCGCCTTCGCCCCCGCCCCGTGTCGAACCCACCCGTGTCTACCGCCGCCCTGAACGCCCTCGAAGACGTGTTCGGGGCGGATCGCCTCCAGCGCGACGTTCCCCTGGCGCCGCATACGACGTTCCAGCTCGGCGGCCCGGCCGACGTTTTCGTAGAAGCGCGCACTGCAGACGAGCTCGCCCGATCCATCCTAATCGCCCGGCAGCACGACATCCGCTTTTTCCTGCTGGGTATGGGCGCCAACGTTATTGTCGGGGATCGAGGCTTCCGCGGGCTCGTCATCCGAAACGCAGCCATCCACACCTCGATCGATCGGGACACGGGCCGCGTCTGGGCCGAAAGCGGTGCGGTCATGTACCCGGACGTCATCAATGAGGCGGTCGATGCGGGACTGAGCGGCCTCGAGCACTACGCGGGGATCCCGTCGACCGTCGGCGGCGCGCTCTGGCAGAATCTCCATTTCCTCTCGCCGGCCCCGGCGCGGGAGCGAACCATGTTCATCGAAGAGGTTCTGCACGAGGCAGAC
>JAAAOT010000265.1 GCA_009908725.1 Bacteroidota bacterium
AGCTTGACAAGGACCTCTGGACGGAGAACGATGACGGGGAATATGTCGCGCTGATGGAGGCGCTGTCTGAGAAGGACGAGGCCAAGAAGATCGAGCGCCGCATTCGCGACCTGCACGTGCGTGAAGGCCTCACCTACGGTGACTTCGCCGTTCTGTATCGCACGAACGCGCAGAGCCGGCCGATCGAGGAGGCACTGAGGAAGGAGAACATCCCCTATCAGGTCATCGGTGGAACGCCGTTTTACCAGCGGAAAGAGATCAAGGATGCGCTGGCTTACCTGCGGCTTGTCGTCAACCCGAACGACACCGCCAACATCCAGCGCGTGATCAACTACCCGACGCGCGGTATCGGCAAGAAGACCCAGGAGCGCCTGCAGAATTTTGCCAACAAGCATGGATTTACGCTGTGGCAGGCGATCGAGCGCGTGGAGGACATCGACACGCTGTCTACGCGGGCGAAGAACGCAGTAGAGTCGTTCCGCTTCCTGATCGCGAAGTATGCCTCGAAGGCCGAGAGCATGCCGGCGGACGAGCTGGCGCAGGAGATCATCCGAGACGCCGGGCTCCTCAGCGAACTGCGCAAAGACCACACGCGCGAGAATCTGATGCGCTGGGAGAACGTGCAGGACCTCGTCAGCGGCATCGCCGACTTCGTGGCCTCAAGTGACGATCCCTCCCTCAACATCTTCCTGCAGGAAATCGCCCTGATGACGAGCCAGGACGAAGAGGAGGATACCGACCAGGTGACACTCATGACGTTGCACGCGTCGAAAGGACTGGAATTCCCGGTCGTATTCGTGGCGGGAATGGAGGAGGGGCTCTTCCCGCTGGAGATGGCTGCCAAGGAGAAGCAGGATCTGGAAGAGGAACGCCGCCTGTTCTACGTTGGCGCGACGCGGGCGGAGGAGTACCTCTTTCTGAGCTGGGCACGCAGCCGGTACCGGTACGGCGATCGGGAGACGAAGCCGCGAAGCCGGTTCCTGGATGAAATCGATTCCGACGTCGTGCGCACGGGCGGCGGGGGAGAGCTCGAGCAGAAGAAGAACCGATTCTCGTCGAGTGGCGATGGTGACACGTCAACGTCGCAGTATGACGGCGTCGACCCGCACTACTACCGTCAGAATCTGCGCGACGGCTCGTCATCCTCCGGCTCTAGTGGCAAAAAGCGGAAACTGAAGCGGATCGAGCAGTCGTCGTCGGACGGGCGCCGTGTGGTGTACGATGAGGGGCAGGGAGAAATCGTCCCCGGCGTCCGCGTCGAGCACTCGAAGTTCGGGGAGGGCAAAGTGCAGGATGTGGAGGGGAAAGGGGACAAGGCGACGGCCGTCGTGTTCTTCGGCTCCGGGATCGGGAATAAGAAGCTGAAACTGAAGTACGCGCGGCTGCGCATTATCGGATAAGGTCGTTCCGGCGGGCACAACGGACTCCGGGAGGGATTGCGCCGAAAGCTCGGTTGGCCTGCTCCGTACCGGGTCCGGCGACAGCGAGCCCTCTCGTATTCTTGGTGTCGCGATGCTCCGTACCGGCTCCCGCCGCTGCGGAGTCTTTCGCGTCCAGTGACCATCCGACCGATGCCCGTACCGTCATGTCCACCTCGCTACAGCCCGCCTTTCGCGTTCTCGCGGCATTCGCGATTGCCCTCTCTCTCGTCGTTCTTCCCGCCTGGGGCCAGTCCGGGTCCGATACCGGCGGAAGTGGGAGTGACGTGTCCGGAAGCGATGTAGCGGGAGCCCTGTCCCAGTCGTCTCGACTGTCGCAGGCGTCGTTCGCCTCGGCCGCGGTGCAGCAGCGCGTAAATGCCGTCGCCGCATCGCTCGTGCAGCAGCTTAAAACCGGTTCGTTCCTGACGGCGTCGGCGTCCGTGAACGTTGCACCGACGACTGCCGCGCCGGCACTCCGCAACCTTCTGCTTCAGCCGAACCCGGGACCGGATGTGACGGCCACCGTGGCGACCGAACTTGAGGCGCACGGCGTTTCGGAAGCCGACGCGACGGGTCTGGCATCGGCGATGGCCGGGCTACTCGCCGGTCAAACGGTCGAAGCACCAGACCTGATGATGGCTGTGACGGCCTTCAACGATCTCGTGGAGGTCGCACCGGCCTCCTTTCTGCTCGACCCGCCGGACGCATTTGTCGTCTTCCGCGACGTACTGGCTGCTCTCCTCGAGGCGACCGCGACCCCGTAAATCGACGGTGGACCCGTCCGCGACCGGAGGCATCGGTCGTCTCGTTTTTCTCTCCCCGCTTCCCGCCTCGTCCGGATGCGCTATCTCCTCGTATGCCTCATCGCGGCCGTTACGTGCGTGCCGTCACCCGGCATGGCCCAGAACGCGAAATATTCGCGCGACGCGGATGCTCCCGCCCATGCCGAGCCGCGGGATACCGTGGAGGCGCTCCGCGAGGTCTACCGGCTCCCGTCCCCGGGCGGACAGAAGGGCATCACGCTTCCTGCTCCCATCGCCGTGCTTCCGGGCACGACGATCAACACGCCGACCGCCTACGGTGCTCGGTGGGGACAGGTGTATGCCGGCGCGTCCGTGCAGGACCGGATCCGCTACGCGTCGTGGACCGACGGTGTGGTCACGATGGGGGCCGGACTCGGAGATCCGTCTCGATGGATCGGAGTAGACGTGACGCTCAACATCCTGGATACATACACCGATTTCGCGCAGGATCGCGCCGTCAGCCTCAAGCTTCACCGGCACCTGCCTGCGTCGTCGGCGATTGCCGTCGGGTGGGAAAACATCTGGCATACCGATGGGACGGACGGCGGCAGCAGCCCGTATGCTGTCGTGAGCACATCGACTCGGCTGCACGGGGGCGGGCCGTGGACGCCCTTCGGCGTCCTGGTAGCCAGCCTGGGTGTTGGAGGGGATCGGTTTCAGGACGAACGTGCGTTTCTGCGAAGAGAGAACGGCGCCGGCCTATTCGGAAGTCTCGCCCTTCAGGTCGTACGGCCCGTCCACGCCATCGCGAACTGGACGGGGCAGGACCTCAGCCTCGGCCTATCGATCACTCCGGTCCCACGGTTTCCCGTCGTGATTACGCCCGCCCTGATGGACGTGACGGGACGGGCCGGAGACGGAGTCCGCTTTTCCGCGAGTGTAGCCATCATCTACGATGCCGTGGACCGTTCCTCGGCGCAACGCACTACGCGGTCGCGGTGAGCGTCTCCAGGATCCACCGGCCGGCATGCATGCCGACGGCCACGAGAAAGAGTCCGGCCAGCGTGCTGCCGGCGATGTTGGCGAGGCCGGCCGTGACGTTCCCGCGATTCATCAGCTGCAGGCTCTCCAGTGCGTAGGTGCTGAAGGTCGTGAAGGCACCGATCATGCCGGTGAAGAGAAAGACGCCGAGTCCCGGCGGGAATGACACCCGCTCGGAGACCGCCCACAGTGCCCCGATCATGAAGCAGCCTGCGAGATTGGCGGCAAGGGTACCCCAGGGGAAGGACGGAGCAACGAACCGGTAGACAAGGGCCGAGACGCCGTGACGCATGAGAGCGCCGATGGCGCCGCCGGCGGCGATAAAGAGAAGTGAGCGCACGAACGAGAGAATCCAATCGGAAGGAGGCGGAGGGTCGAGATGAACAGGGAGTGGCAGCCCCGACCGCCTGCCTTTACTCAATCGTCGCTCGAGTTGCTCCAACGACAGCCATCGTTGCGACATCCTGCGCATAGACGATCACCCGGGCCTCCGACAGGTTCAGTGCCTGCGGGACGTCCAGCCGCACCGCCATCTCTTCGTCTAGAGGTACGGTGGCGAACGATCGAACCTGATTGCGGTGCTCGCCGGACGCCGAACCGGGTGCGTCCGCGACCAGCGCCACGTTCAGTCTGGCGTCGGCATGCGTTCCCGTTGCGCCGACATTGACGAGGATGGAGCGATCGGACCGAAGCGTGGCACGCGCGTCTAGCTGTACGGGCGCCTGCTGGCGGAGGACCGCCCCGATGCTGCGCCGGGCGCGGTAGTCGTCCGAGCCGACGAAGGCGTGGGTCCCGTTGACCACCATTTGCGGTGTGTAAACGTGATCGCCGAGGTGCCGGGCATAGGCTCGCTGTCGCTCGACGAAGCCACGCTGCACCTCTCGATGCGCTGGGTCAGACGCCTGCTCGTAGTCGACGTGAAAGTCGAGCGCATAGACGGCGCGATCGTGCTTCTTCGCCTCGTCCAGAAGGTGTCCGACGAGAGAGTCGGCCGGCGTGCAGGGCAGGCACGACTCGGATGAGAACAGTTCTACGACGGCGACCGCCGAACTCTCGACGGCGTTTGCTTCCGGAGGGGCGGGACGGGTGGCAAGAACGAGAAGGCCACAGAGGAGAAGAAATCCCACCACGGAGGCGGGAAGGACGTGATCGCGGAGCATGGGTCAGCACCCGTGCGAACTGGAAGAGTGTGGTGCCGCCTGGCAACGCGCCGGGGGAAGACTCACCGTTCACCAAAGCGGATCATGGACGGTTTGCCCATGAATACCGTCAGGTGGTCGGAATGTCAAGAAATAACGAAGCGCAAACCGGGTTATCCGCCGCTTTCAGGTCACGAATATGTGATTACGATCGATCGGGCCTCGATTTAACGTTGTGTAAGGGAACTGAAGCACGCAGTACGGTCGACAGCAGGCCTCCCTTGCCGCCTTATTCGTCTCCTTCGATGCGCAATGTCGCATGCCCGGGGCGATCGTCAAGGTAGTCGCGCATGGCGGTGACGAACGTCCGTCCGACCTGCTGTCGTTCGTCCGGAGCGAGCTGATGCTCGGCGTCTGGTGCATCCACCAGCATCAATTCGAGCTGGTAGGGTTGCTCGGGATCGGTGGCGGAGAAAGCCATGTCGACGTAGCGAGGCTGCCCACCGCGCTGCCGGCGGAGAATACACGCGTCGGCCCCTTTCTCGGAGGCGTAGTGCTGGGACTCGTCCTCCAGATAGTGCCATCCGGGAGTGGCATCGGCGAAGTCTTCCAGCAGCTCCAGGGGCGTCGCCTTGGCGGTGTCGGCGGGCGTCAGGGCGATGCGCAGAATGGTGTCCATCGGGAGACCTGTTGTCAAAGTGGATCGATTGGGAGCGTGGGGGCAGCCGGGATGCGGGCGGCCGCCCGAACCATCGTATAACGTGGCACTGCAGATAGATCAATGCAAGCGACGGGATAGAGCCGGCGTCGCACACGGTCGCTCATCGGGGGGATGAGTGCCGCGTTTCGGAAAAATCACGCGACCTCTTGACATACGAAGGCATTCGTAGTATCATACGAAAGCCATCGTACTTCCCACATCCTCTGCTCCGATGTCCGACCCAGACGCTCCTCTTCCCACCGATGCCGAGTTGTCGATCCTGCGTGTGCTCTGGCGTGAGGGACCGTCGACGGTTCGTGAAGTCCTCGCCCACATTGACGATGCCGGCTACACCACCGTTCTCAAGCAACTCCAGATCATGCGCGACAAGGGACTGGTGACGCGCGACGAATCGAGTCGTGCACACGTGTACGCTGCGGCCGTGCAGGCGGCGTCGACCGAAAAGCGGCTCGTCGATGATTTGCTGGACCGCGCCTTCGGGGGATCCGCTCGTCGCCTGGTCGCGCATGCTATCGCGGGTGATAGCGTGTCCGACGAGGAAATCGGGGCCATTCGCGACCTCCTGGACTCCGTTCAATCCGACGACTCTGACGATGGACCCGATGACTCCTGATCCGATGTATCTCGACTCCTTTTCTCTGTACCCGTTCTGGCTAGATGTATCCGCGGTGGTGGGTGACTGGCTGCTTGCCGCCCTCTGGCAGGGGGCGATTGTGGCCGCGGTGGCGGTACTCCTGCTCGCGCTTCTGCAACAGGCGGGACCGGTCTGGCGGTACTCCCTTTCCGTAACGGCCCTCCTGGCTCTGCTGCTGGTGCCGCTGCTCTCATCGGTGGGCGGAGCGGCGGAGGAGCCGACGGCCCCTCCCGAACCCGAGGCGGTTTCTTCCATGCCTGCGCCTATCCCAGTGCCTCCCGCCGCTCCAGCCATGCCGGAGGTACCGAGAGCATCCGCTCCGGCGCCGGAAGCGGACGTAGAGGCGAGCAATGGCCTTCTTCCCGCGTTGGCATCCGCTCTGCCGGGTCAACAGCTGTCCGAGTGGCGCGGTGCAATCGAGCGCGTCTCACCGGTGTGGGTCGGGTTCTGGCTCCTGGGTGTATCAGTGCTCGCGCTCCGGCTGCTCGGAGGAATCTGGTGGATCCGACGCCTGCGGACCTCATCTCGACCGCCCGACCGCGAGGCGGCTGGAGTCGTCCGTCGTGCACGAAATCGAGCCGGAGGCGCACGCTCCGTACAGGTCCGATGCTCGCCCCGCATCGATACGCCGATCCTGTGCGGGTGGTGGCGACCGATGGTGATCCTACCCGCATCGCTCTGCAGCGAATGCCCGGACGATGAGCTCGAAGTATTGCTCGTGCACGAATTATCGCATGTCCGACGGCACGACGTGATGGTCGGCTGGATTCAGGCGGTGGCGGAGACGCTCCTGTTCTTTCACCCGGGCGTCTGGTGGCTGACGCAGCAGATCCGCCGTGAGCGGGAGCACGTGGTTGATGATCACGTCGTGGATGCTGGCGTGGCGCCGGTTACCTACGCGGAGGCGCTTACCCGTGTGGCAGAGCAGGCGGCGTCCGTTCGGCCGGCACGGGGCATCGCGCTGATGCCCCTGACAGTGGCGGGGCCCTGCTCCAGCGGATTCGCCGCCTGGTGACCGGGCATCGACACGACCCCGTTCCCCGGACAACGCTCATCGCTGCGATCCTGACGGTGCTCGTCGTGCCGCTCTTCGCTGCAGCCTGTTCGTCCAACGGGGCCGCCGCCGACCGGCAGGTGGAGCAGGACGTCGAAACGCGAACGATCGTCATCCCGCACGGCGACGGGGATACATTGCGCTCGGGGACCGATATTCGCGACTCCATCATCGTACGAAATGGGTCGACCGGTCGCGTCGAGCGCCTTGTGATCCGCCAGGATACAACGTGGCCCGCGGAGATCGATTCCCTCCTGCAGAAGGCTTTCCGGTTCGATGGGGATAGCCTGGCGTTTCGGTTTGACGGAAACATCGTTGACCCGGCTCGTTTTGCGGAACGTCTCCGACGGTCGATGACCCTTCCGAACATCGACAGCCTGCTCGCCGCTCACTCCATCGACGGGGACAGTCTTCGCTCGTTTTCCTACTCCTTCAGCGATTCGATCGGCCCGGGGTCCGCGATGATCTTCCGCCTGCGGCAGTTCGGCGATTCGTTCGCGGCCGGCGAGATAGAGCGTCAGTCGGACCTCCTCCGTCGACAGGCAGACCGACTCCGACAGCAGGCGGAAGAAATGGAGCGACGCGCCGACGAGATGGCACGTGAGCCTGGCGAGCGGGAAAACGAACCCGGCAATCCGGACTGACGGATTCTCGGCCGTCACGGCGCGCTGCAGTAGGCGCCGGTCGAAGCGATCGAGTGGACGGCAACGGTTACTTCCTTCCGGACGATGTACTCGCTCGGGCCGACTTCTCCCGTGCCCGGATTCCAGTCGTACGTGTAGCCGAGGCGCGTCCATGGATATCCGTCCGGCGTGTACGAGGCTGCCCGTGTGCGTTCCATCCAGGCAGTGTGGGCGGAGTCGATGCGAACCGTGTCGGAGGGGCGCGGCGGCTCGAGCTCACATTCCCGGTCGGTGATCTCAGGATCCGGGCATGGCCGCCGGAGGTCGGCAGGTCGTACCCACAGTTCCACGAATCGCTCATAGGCTCCGTCGGGCGGGAGACCGAGGCGCTGGGCGAGCCGAACGTTTAGCGCCGGACCGCTCAGCGATTCGTCGCGGCAGAAGGAGCGGAGCGTCGGCACGAGGGTGACCCAGATGACGGATTCTGTCGTCAGGCTGTCCCCGGCGGCCGATGTACCGAACGCGTCCGTCCATGTCACGACCCGGACGTGGTCCGGCTCGCCCTCAACCGGGGAAGGACGGCGGCGCAGGATCGTGTTATACGGCGTGACGGGGGCGAGCGACGTGGAGATCTCGGATGGCTCCGCCGTTTCCGCGTCCTCGATGGCGGCGCGATACTGCTCCTTCAGGTCCATCCGATCGGCCGGCGGCGCACTCCCGGTGCACCCGCTGAGGAGCAGGACCAGGATCAGGCCGCAGACCGACCGGGTGGTGACGTTTCGCAGGAGCACGTGACGCTATCGACCGATGAAGAAGTACAACAGGACGCCGACGATGGGCATGAAGATGATCACGAGCGACCAGATGATTTTGTTCGCCGCGCTCCGTCCCCGATCGCCGATCAGGTCGACGAGGGCGACGATGTCCAGCACAATGACGAGCGTTCCGCAGATGCCCCATTGCGGCTGCTGGATGCGGTCGACGAGGTTCATCCCGCAGCCCGAAAGCATGACGGTACCGATGCCCAGCAGGGCCCAAAGGGCCGCGGGGATGCGCGCGAGACGATCGACAAAGGATAGCGAATCGGTCGAAGGAGTAGACATGGATCCAGCCAGGGTTGTGTAGAAAACGTCGTCGAAGACACCATAAGGACGCCGCCCGCTGTCAGATTGATACAGCCGGCAACCGAAAATAAGGGGAACGGCGGCCCGATGTCGAGCGGCGATCGAATCCGGTCGACGGAACAGGGTAAAAAGAGAATGGGTTCGCTTTTCCTGTCCATCGTCAACATATCGTGTCATAGGCTGCGGCATTTGCAACTCATGCGTATCGGAGATCTCGAATTCGGCGACCGCCCTCTCTTCCTTGCGCCGATGGAGGACGTGAGCGATCCGCCATTCCGTATTCTCTGCAAGCGCTACGGTGCAGATATGCTGTACACCGAGTTCGTCTCGTCGTCCGGCTTGCTGCGCGACGTGGAGGGCTCGCATCAGAAGCTTGAGATTTTCGATGAGGAGCGGCCGATCGGCATCCAGGTGTGGGGCGGTGAAATCGACGAGGTCCGTCGGGCCACGCCCATGGTGGACGCGGTGAACCCGGACGTGATCGACATCAACTTCGGCTGCCCGGTTCGGAAAATTGTGTCGAAGGACGGAGGCGCCGGTATCCTTCGGTGCCTACCGAAGATGGAGAAAATCACGGAGGCGGTAATTGAAGAGGCCAACCGGCCCGTGACGGTGAAGACGCGCCTCGGCTGGGATGAGGACTCGATTCAGATCGTCGACGTCGCGCGCATGCTCGAAGACGTGGGCATTGCCGCACTAACGGTCCACGCACGAACGCGGGAGCAACAGTACAAGGGGGAGGCACGATGGAAGTGGCTGCGTAAAATCAAAGAAGAGGGGGTACGCAACATCCCTCTCGTCGGAAACGGGGATGGACTGGACCCGGAGCGCATCGACACGATGTTCGATGAAACCGGCGTCGATGCCGTCATGATCGGTCGGGGCGCGATCGGGAACCCGTGGATATTCCGCGATGCAAAGGTCTACATGGAAACGGGAGAGGTCCCGCCTCCGCCCTCGTGGGAGGAGCGAGTGCAGGTTGTGGCCGAGCATCTGTCCATGAAATGCGAGTGGCTGGGCGAGCGGACCGGCGTTCTGGAGATGCGTAAGAACTACAGCGGATACTTCAAAGGCTTCCGCAACGCGTCGAAGCTCCGCCACCAGCTCATGCAGCCGGAATCGAAGGAGGGCGTGCTCGACGTCATGTTGAACTTCAAACCGGACGCACCGGACATTCAAATCCCGGCTTCTCGTCTGCCGGACCGCCCGACCAAAACGAAGAAAGCGTCCCTGCCCTCCGGAGACGGAGCGCCCGCATCAACGAAGGTCGATGCCGCTGCCGCCGGGCTACCGACGTCCAACTGACGGCCGCCGGGCTACCGACGTCCGACTGACGGCCGCCGGGCTACCGACGTCCGACTGACGGCCGCCGGGCTACCGACGTCCAACTGACGGCCACGACTGACGCTTAGGACTGACGCGTAGGACTGAGGCCTACATCATCCCGCGATGGACGCCTTTGATGGTGGTTTCTCTGCCAACGGCCGCTTCATGTCTGGCCACAGGTCGCTGCGGCGTTTTCGACCCCAACACGATCGTAACGGGGCGGGCGAACCAAGCGGTACGGAGGCTCAATTCACGTTGTCACAATGCGCAGCCGAACCCCTTTGCTTTCTGTGTTGATGACAACGCACATGCCATGAGCAGTGCTCAAGCCTCATCCTCCGATGTCCCCGTCGCGACCATAGCCAGCAATCCCGAAACAGCGGAGACGACGACGTCGCCCGGGTCAAATATGTCTCTGTCGTCCGCCCTCATCGCGGGTCTTGGCGCCGGGGTGGTTTTTCTCGCGCTTGAGCTGCTGGCGAGCAGTCTTGGGGCTGGAACGCCGATGGGCCCTGCCCGCGCAACGATCAAGGACGTCATCGGGCTATCGCCGGGACAGTACACGATGGGCGGGCTGCTGGGCACGCTCGGCGTTCACTTTGGCCTTGCGCTCCTGACGACAATGGTTCTCGCTCGCATCGTTCACGCCTGGAAGACGTACATGGCCGTCATCCTGGGCGGTGCGTTCGGCGGATTCCTGTACACAGCAAATGTGGTCTTGACCTGGACGATTGCTGCGGGCGTGACCATCGGGGGCAACCTCTCGTTGATCGCGAACTACGTCATCTTCGGTGCGACGGCGGCAGCGATCTACAAGTACTGGCAGCACCGAGACGACGCGTAGTGCCGGGTCTCGGATCGGTGCCAGATACGGGCCTGCCCTACCGCGGGAATGTTGGTACGCGCTAGGTCTTCGGCTTGTGAATGTCGCAGCCCCGTTCGTACCATGTGCCGTCCGTGCCCTCCCCGATCTACACCTGACGATCTGCGATGAGTGACGCTCCCCGATACTGGACGCCTGCGTTTGTAGAGGCGTTCGTTCAGGCCATTAATTCGGACGATGCGTTTCAATCGACGGCCTCCGGCTTCTCCGACACGATCGAGCTTCGTTGCTTCGATACGCCGGATGGGGAAGACGTGGCGGCAGCGTACTCGTTCGACAACGGAAAAATTGTCGATGTCGACCTCTGGATTGATGACGCACCGTCGGACGACATGCGAAATGAGCCGTTCGACAAATCGGCGATGATGGCCCGCGCTTCCGCACCGTACGACACGTGGGTCAAGATGGATAAGGGCGAGATTGGTGCCATGCAGGCGCTGACGTCGCCCGACTACAACATCGACGGGTCGACCATCAAGATCATGTCGAACATGGGCGTCTTTCGCGGCTTGAACGAAGTGGCGGCCAAGATTGAGAAAACGTATTAGGCGAATCGGCACGGGAACCCGTCGCCCGGGTGTACGTCGATGCTGCCCACCGGCAGGCAGCGGTCTTGATCGACGGCCGCTGCGCGCCGGCCCCGTTTTCGCTGGTCCTTTTACTGAACGGTTCGACCCACGATGAGCGACGATTCCAGTCCCAATATCAACATCACGCGCGGCAGCCGCTCTCGCCGCCGGACCTCGTCGAATGGCTCGAAGGCCTCCTCACGGTCCAGTTCGGGTATTAGCTTCAGCGACGTCGCCACCGCCGCCGCAAACGGCGTGCGTAACGCCTGGCTGGCGGGTCTGGGTGCCCTTTCCTACGCGGAGAGCGTCGGTACGCAGGTTTTCGACTCGCTGGTCGAAGAGGGGAAGACCTGGGAGCGGTCCCGCCGTGAGACGCAGGAGGCGGTGAAACGCAAGGTAGATGAGCTGCGAAGCGGCGGCGAAGACGTTGCCCAGGCCGCGGAGGAGAAGGTCCGCTCCGAGGTAGACTCAGCGATCAGCCGGATCGGCGTACCAACGCAGTCCGAAATGGAAAACCTCCGATCGCAAGTCGACGATCTGAACACCAAGATCGAGCGCCTTACCCGCGCGCTCCAAGAGAAGCAGAAAAGCGAAGACAACGCGTAGACGCTGGATCCATCCCGATTTGATCCGCTGGCGCCGGGCGATATTGATCGTCCCGGCGCTTTTGCTGTGGTGGGGGCAGGATTCCAGCTTCTTCGGGTCAGAGCGTTACGGGGCGTCCACGTTGTCGTCCGCCGCCTCCGTCTGCGTGGCCGTCGGAGAAGGTGCAGCGTCGCCGCGGCTCTGATTGAAGGACTCGACGATCTGCGCGAACTCGCGCTCGAAGCCTTCCAAGATTGTCTCCGGGTCCGGGACCAGCCCGTTGTCGCAGGCGATCCCGAGCCGCACCTCGCCCGCGTAACTGAAGATGCTGATGCCAATCCCGATGTTACCGGCGCGCGGCACCCACGGCATGATGTGCTGCAGGCGTCGGCCTTTCATGTGAAGATGATTGCGCGGGCCCGGCACGTTGGTCAGCACCGCGCTCGCCTTGCTGCTGAAGAGGCGGACGGCCTGCTCTTCCAGTTCCGTTGGAAAGTAGCCAAGGACCTCAAGAATGCCGAAGGCCGCCGCGGCTTCCGAGGAGGCTTTGATCTCATCCATCTGTTGCTTCACGTTCATCACGCGCTCGGACCGCTCGGAGAGGCCGACGGGGAGATCCACGTAGACGAGTCCGAACTGGTTGCCCAGCTCGAAGGCTTTCTCGATCGGCCGGAGGTTGACGGGAATCATTCCGCGGATCGAAACGCCGTCGGTTGAATCCCCGTGCTCGTCGAGATAATACCGGAGAGCCCCCGCCACCGCTGCCAGCAGGACGTCGTTGACCTTGGCGTCGATCGCGTGGGCGGTCTTCTTGACCACGTCGAGGTCGATCGGTCCGGACCACGCGGCGTTTTGCGCGACCCCGAGGTCGCCCTTGATCCGCGTGTCGGAGTCGGCCCCGATGAGGGCGAGCTTCGACAGGGCGGCGCCGAGGCTCATCCCCTGCTTCGCGCGAAGCGTGATGCGGGACGGGTCGACCAGCGCGTGCGCCCCCTCGTTCAGCAGCAGACCGGCGGCATCGGCGGCCTTTTTCGCCGCATTCAGCGGAGCCCGGATCAGCCCCGGGAGGCGGGAGGACCGCTTGGTTCTCGGGAACCGGGAGGGATCGAAGTACTCGTCGGTGAGCGAGAGCAGGACCTGGACCAGGGCGATCCCGTCCGCAATGCAGTGGTGGATGCGCGCGATGATGGCGCTTCCGCCCGCATAGTCCTCGATGAGCTCGAGGTGCCAGAGCGGCTTGTTGCGGTCGAGCGGTGTGCTCATGAGCTCGCTGACCCGCTCCTGCAGCTCGGCCTTGCCGGCATCGCCGGGCAGGGCGGCGCGGCGGACGTGCTGCGTCAGGTCGAAGTGCGGGTCGAGCTCCCACTGTTCGCCGCTGCTCGCAGAACGGATGCGCTGGCGAAAGCGCGTGAAGCCGATGAAGCGCTCCGCCACGATTTCCCGCAGGGTCGACAGATCGATCGCGTCCTCAAGTACGAGGACGGATGTGATCGTCATCAGATTGGTCGGCTCGTCCATGCGGAGCCATGCGGCATCGACGCCGGAGAGCGGTTCATAGTCTTTCATCGAACGCAGTCGTCCAAAAGCAAATAGCAGGCGGAGAGCCGATGGGACACCAACTCATTCCTGGCGCGGTGCAGACGATTCACGCTCTCTTTCCCACCGTCAAGTGAAGAGAAAGGTAACACGCAGGATGGACGGACACAATCGCCGGTCGCGACATCCCGTTTGATCTTCCGGTGGACGGATACCAAAAACGAATGAGGAGCGGTGCGAGCGGTCCGCAGGTGCGGCAACCGACTCCCATCGCTCCTCTTCGATCCGCCGGGGCGTGTGGGGCTTACCGGCGTGGGGGGCTCTTCGTGTTTAGCGCTGTGTCATGAACATCCATGTTCAAAACGCGCGCCAAAAACGCGTAGACGTCGGATTGCTCCTCAATAATCTTCGACGTCGGCTTTCCCCCGCCGTGTCCCGCCTTGGTTTCCACCCGGAGTAAGATCGGTTCATCCCCGCCCTGTCCCTCCTGCAGCCGGGCTGCGAACTTATACGAGTGGCCTGGAACGACGCGGTCGTCGGTGTCTGCGGTTGTGATGAGCGTCGCGGGATAGGCCTCACCGTCCTCTACGTTGTGGAGCGGCGAGTACTCGTAGAGATACTCGAATTGCTCAGGGTCATCGGACGAGCCGTATTCGGGTACCCATGCCCAGCCGATGGTAAATTTGTGATACCGGAGCATGTCCAGCACGCCCACCGCGACAATCGCTGCGCCGAACAGATCGGGGTTCTGAATGAGAGAAGCGCCGGTCAAGAGGCCGCCATTGGAACCGCCCGCGATAGCCAGCTTCTCGCTCGCGGTGTATCCTTCCTCGATCAGGTAGCGTCCGGCTGCGGCAAAGTCGTCGAACACGTTCTGCTTGTTCTCGAGCATGCCCGCTTCGTGCCAGGCCTGCCCGTATTCGCCGCCGCCTCGCAGGTTGGGCACCGCATACACGCCGCCCATCTCAAGCCAGGCGAGACGACCGACCGAAAAGCGCGGTGTCAGGCTCACGTTAAAGCCGCCGTATCCGTACATCAGCGTCGGATTGGAGCCGTCCATCGAGATTCCCTTCCGGTGGACGATAAACATGGGCACCTCCGTGCCGTCGTCGCTCGTGTAAAACGCCTGCTTCACGGTGTAGCGGTCGGCGTCGAAGCCCGGAATCTCCGGCTCGCGGAAGACCTGTTCGGTATTGTCGGAAAGAGAACCGTGGTAGATCGTCGTCGGGTAGGTGTAGGATGCAAATCCGTAGTACACATGGTCGGACTCCGGCGAGGCCGTCATCTGCGTGATGCTACCGATCGCGGGAAGCTCGATTTCGCGCTGCTGTGCGCCGTCGAGCGCGTGAACGGTCAGGCGCGCCTTTACATCGTCCAGCGCGTGGACGAGGAACCGGTCTCCGGCACGCTCGACGTCCTGAAGCACAGCATCGGATTCCGGGATGAGCGTCGTCATTCCCGCCTCCGGATTGCTGACGTCAAAGGCGACGAGGCGCTTGTTCGGGGCGTCGTCGTTGGTCAGCAGGAAGAAGGTGGACCCGTCGTTCCCGATGAACTCATAGCTCGCCTTCATCTCCTCGATGACCGGCTCGACGGACGCATCGGGGTCCTGCAGGTTTTTCACGTACAGCAGGTTCTTCTCGGCCGTCCCCTTCCAGGCTGAGATCACGAGATACGTGCCGTCGTCGCTCACGTCGGCACCGAAGCCGATCTTCGGGTCGTCCGGCCGCTCAAAGACGAGGCGATCGTCGGATTGCGGGGTGCCGACCTCGTGATAGAACAGCTTCATCCCTTTCGTCTGGGCTTCGTAGGCTTCCCCTTCGGCCGGCTCGGGATAGCGCCCGTAGTAAAAGCCGGACCCGTCCGGGGCCCAGGTTGGCTCGCTGAATTTGACCCACTTCAACTCTTCCTCAAGGTCATTGCCGGTGTCCACATCGCGCACTTTGATCGTGCGCCAGTCCGACCCGCTTTCACTGACGCCGTAGGCGACCTGGTCTCCGGTCGGGCTCGGCACCATGGAGGAGAGCGCGACCGTTCCGTCCTCGCTCCACTCGTTCGGGTTGAAGAGCACGGACGGCTCTTCGTCGCTTCCGGCCCGCAGCGTCACGACGACCGGCTGATTCTGGAGGCCCTCATTTCGTTCAAAAAAGAGCCGCTCATTGCGCCGCGTCGGGACGTCGTACTTCGGGTAGTCGAACAGTTCCGTCATTCGCTCCCGAATCAGATCGCGGCCGTCGATTTCTTCGAGGTACGAGAAGGTCACCTCGTTTTGCTTCTCGATCCAGGCACGAGTGTCATCGGAATCGAGGTCTTCGAGCCATCGATAGGGGTCGGGTACCTCGGTGCCGTGATACACGTCGACGGTGTCAACCTTGCGCGTATCCGGGTAATCAAGCGGCTGGCCCACCGAGGGGAGGTGGAGCCAGAGAGCGACGATCAGGGTCAGCGAAAGAAATCGAGCCATGAACTTTGGATGCGTTGGGATCGGTGTCGGGGGAGGGACGCCGGCGTTTGGTCGGCCGTTCCGGCGGGACGGTGCCTGTGTTGTAAACGGCAGGCTCTGCGTCACGGGTGGAGTTGCGTCTACAGCTCATCGCCGCCGACGTGTTTTTTCTCGAATGAGTCCGCCCTCCGAAAGACGTCGTTCACAACCTGACGGATGTCGGTGGCCGTGGGGTTCGGGGGCGTGTAGGCGGAGTAAAAGATGCGTATGCGTCCACCGCCGACCTCAAACATTTCGAATCCGCCGTGCGCCGGGCCGTTCGTCAGAAGGGCGTCCCGCAGCGCGGCGCGGTAGGGGGCAGCCGTCGAGTCGTAGGCGATGGAGAACACCTCGTAGCCGCCGGGACCGCCGGGCTCGTTGGAGGGCGTCGATGCGATCCAGCCCAGCTGGGTACGCGTGCTGTCGGTCGACAGGATCAGGCGGTAGTCGCCGTCCGCGTCGATGCTATAGTCCCAGCCGATGTCGGAAAGCGTGGCTTCGATGTCCGAGTTGCCTGCTGTGTTCGCGGTGACGGCGCCCGGAGACGGCTCGGGAAGGGGCGGGAGACTCGCCACACTATCGAGGGGTGCACGGAAGGAGACGCTGTCGAAGAACCGTCGGGCATCGGTGCTGTCCTGGTTCACGTTCGCCTGTCCAACACCAGCCTGGTACAGCCGATTCCCGATGAGGTAGAACTGCCACGAAAACTGAATTCCCTGGCGTACAAACGTGACGCGACGTGCGGGATAGTCGCCGACGGAGAACGAATCCATCTCCACCGTGTTGGCCTCCGCGCGATTTGCGGCGACGCGCTCGATAACGAACGTGAGAAGGGAGTCTGGATCCCGGGAACTGAGCTCCGAAGCGATGGGGGAGCCGGCCAGGAAATAGGCCTGCATCTCCGCGTCTTCGTACACGAGCATGTCATTCGACCCGTCATTCTGTTGCGGGCGGTCGGGTTCTCCGGGAAACCGGGCCTGGATGAGCCCTTCCGGGCCGGAGTAGTACGTCCACGATGTGTCGGATTGTGCGTTCGCGTCAGCCTCGGTGCCGGTTACGTCGCGGTCACCCGTCTGTGCGAATGCCGTCGTGGCGAGAAGGAGAAGATAGACAACGCTGCAGAGTGCGCGCAGCGGGTGGAGAGAGGGCATGTTACGAGTACGGTCTAAAGGAAGGGGGATGCCGCAAGGTAACCGACCGACCTCAGGAATGCCACGCCCGGGTGAGACGCCTCACGGATGCGTGCTTTCCGACCGCATCTGGAAGAGAACCTCATCGAGTGCCCACACGGCGGGCACGATCACGGCGAGTCCGATGAGGGACGCGACCGGCGCCCAGATGACGAGGCCTCCGACTACGCCCAGCACGCCGCCGAGGTATTTGATGTAGTTAAGCTGCTCATTCGTTGTTCGCTTGAGCAGATTCTCGAGCTGGCGCTCGTCGTACGCCCGGACATTCTCCAGAACGATTTTCTGGATGTTGATGGATTCAACGAACCGGAGGACGAGCTGCGTCAGGAGGACCTCGATTTCGCCCGCGCGGCGCTCGAGCTGTTCAGGAAGGTGGTCCAGGTAGGGCATCGCTTCGTCCAGGATGGGGCCGACCGCTTCCGGAAGCTGAGCCACGGCTTCGTCGAGACGCTTCTGGAAGGCGTCCTCCCCGACGGTGCGATAGACGCGCAGGGCGAGGCCCGGCAGACCTTCCCCGACGTTCTTTTCGATCTGCGCCTCCGTGAAGTTGACGATGCGTTCGTGCACCTCCGGCGAGGAAAGCACCTCGCGGAAATAGTCTTCGAGGAGCGACTTGAGCTCGGATCGGAACGCGGGGTCCTCGGTCACGTCCCGCGTGATCGACAGCGCCAGATCGCGGTACCGCGACGTGAGATCGCTATCGTGGATCTTCTGGATGATGATCTCCTCATTGATGAGCTCGTCGGAGACGGCCTGAGCCAGGCGCCAGGCGACGCGCTCGCGCTGCGCAGGAATGACGCCCTGCCCGACCAGGGGTCGAGGCTGGCGCGGCTGGAAGAGCATCGTGAGGGCCAGCCAGTTCGTGAGAAACCCGATCATGCCGCTCACGGACGTGATCCGAAGGAGGCCCTCCACGATGATCGTATGACCGAAAAGCGTGAGGCGCGTGTCGGGGAAGTCCCATGCGAACGAGAACCCAAAGACGGCAAGCAAGACCCATGGTACCGCCCGCAGGATCGGGAGCCAGCGCGCATAGCTGCCGGTCTGGCGCGGTGGTTCATCGAGCGGCTCGTCGCTCTCGTCCCCTCTCGGCATGTGCCGCTGCACCGTCGCAACCAGAAGCCGTCGCAGGCGCCCGGTCCGCGTAGGGGGGACGGCCGGCACGCTGACGGACGAGCCGGAATCGTCTTCAGGCGTAGACGTCGATCGGCCCTCACCCGCCGCCGACCGATTCGGTGCCGAAGATGTATCCTGGTTCGCCATGTACGGAAGACGACAGCAGAGAAGGGGGCCTCAATTGCGATGCGGTAAGCCGGTTCGCCCCGGACCTGAACCGTTGAGCCGTGTTTGCTGACCCGTGAACGCTAAAGCCTGAGCGTTGAACCTTCGCTAAAACACCTTTACGAGGGTCATGTCGTCCAGGTATTTGTTCGGGTTATCCTGCAGGTCCCTGAGCAGACGGTTTGCCTCGACGGCGGCGGAGTCAAGCCGGTTGTAGAGACTCGGATCGTTGATGAGGCGTCCAGCCGTGCCGTTGCCGTTGTTCAGCTTATTCGTGATTTCGCCCAGGTTGGTGGTTGACCGTTCGAGGTTCGAGAGGTTGCGGTCGAGCTTGTCGAGCGACCGGTTGAGGCGCGCCATGATCACGCCGAGGTTGTTTTCCGAAAGCGAGTCCTCGGCGGCTTGCGTTTCGCCGGATAGACGCCGGAGGTCGGCGGTGACGGCTTCGAGGTTCGAGATCGTTTTCCCGAGTGCGTCCCCGTCGGTGGCCTGCTCCAGGTTGCGGCTGGTTTGCTCGAGCGCGCTGATGAGCTGATTCAGGTTGCTCGTGGGGTTGCTGACCTTCTGACTGAGGGCCTGCATTGCGATGCTGGCGTCGGTCAGCGTGGAGTCTGCGCGGGAGACGAGGCGCGGTCCGGCGTCTTTTAGCTGTCCGAGGATGTCGCCCTCCGGCGGTCCCGGCAACGTGGAGCCCGGTTCGATCGGCGGGTTGCTGGCGGGGCCGGGCGTGATCGAAAGCTTCACGCCGCTCAGCGCACTGAACCCGGATGCTTCCGCGTACGAGCCCTGCGGGACCTTCACGTCCTCCTCGATGCGGAAAACGACGCGAACGACCTGGTCCGCAAGGTCGAGCCGTACGGTTTCGACGGTGCCGACGTTGACCCCTTTCATCTGAACGGGATTGCCGCCCACGAGACCGCCGGCGTCCTGGAACTCCGTCTTCAGCACGTAGCTGCTTTTGAAGATCGGGACGTTCTGGAAGAACCGGAGTCCGGCGAAGAACACGATCGCCGCAACGACGATCGAGATGCCGACCTTAATTTCTTTGCTGTAAGTCATGCGGGGAGTCCGCGAGCGAAAGAGAGCGAAAAAGTGGAACCGATACCGCGAGGGGGCCGGCGGACCGGTGGTACGCCGATCTGTACTACGGCTGACCGCGCTGGGTCGCCGTGGCGCGAAGGGGATCGCCGACGTGGTACTCGTTGGCCTTGACGAACCGATCGAGCGTTTCATCCGGCTGGCCGTGAATGTCGTTCACGGGTCCGACCCAGTGTAAATGGCAGTTGTGCAGGAATGCGGCCCGGTCGGCGATGGAAAATACGGAGTGCATGTCGTGTGTGACGACGACGCTCGTGACGCTGAGCTCCTCCGACAGCTGACTGATCAGCTCGTCGATGGTGTTCGACGTTTCGGGGTCGAGGCCGCTCGTCGGCTCGTCGTACAGCATGTAGCGCGGCTCGAGAGCGATGGCGCGCGCCAGGGCGACGCGTTTCCGCATCCCGCCGGACAGCTCCGACGGTTTCTTCGGGCCGACATCCGACAATCGCACCAGGTCCAGGCACTCGTGAACGCGATCTCGAATGGCGTCGTCCGACATCGTAGTAAAGTACTCGAGCGGGAAGGCGATATTCTCGAACGACGTCATCGAGTCGAACAGCGCGCCTCCCTGAAAGAGCACCCCGAACTGCTGCCGGATCTCGCGAAGCTCCTCGTAGGGAATCTCGCCGATGTCCACATCGTCGACAAGGACGCGGCCTTGATCGGGTTTCAGCAGGCCGACCAGGTGCTTCATCAGCACGCTTTTGCCGGAACCGGAGCGTCCGATTATAGCGATGGTTTCGCCATCCTCGATCTCCAGGTCGACCTCCTTGAGCACTTCGAGGTCGCCAAAGCTCTTGTATAAGTTTTCGACCTGAATCATGCGGTGCGGGTACGGCGAGCGGGGAAAAGCGTCGCGAGGGTCAGAGCAGCGTGACGGCGAGCAAGAGGTCGGCAATGAGGATAAAGACGCAGCTCTGCACGGCGGCTTCGGTGGTCGAGTCGCCCACTCCTTCCGCTCCGCCGCTGGTGTAGTATCCCTTGTAGCACGCGACGGACGTGATAATGAATCCGAAGGTGAAGGACTTGATGAGGCCGAAGAAGGGGTCGAACGGCTTGAAGAACTGCCGCGCGCCGTCAATGAACTCCTGTGCGCTGAGAAAGCCTCCCGCCGAGCCGATCAGCACGCCTCCTCCGATGCCGATCAGGCATGCGGCCACGTAGAGCACGGGAAACATGATGATGCCGGCCAGCACGCGGGGGAGGATGAGGAAGCTGATGGAGTTGAGCCCCATCGCCTCCAGCGCATCGATCTGTTCGGAAACGCGCATCGTGCCCAGCTCGGCCGCAATGCGGGCACCGACGCGGCCGGCGAGGATGAACCCCGTGATGACGGCCGCCAGCTCGAGCATCATCGAGGGGACGACGATCGAGCCGATGATCGTATTGGGGATGAACGACGTTTCGAGCTGATACGCCGTCTGCACCGTCAGCACCGCGCCGGAAAACGCGGCCGCCAGCGCGGTGATGGGCAGCGAGTCGATCCCGATGCGCACCATCTGCGTAACCAGGTTTCCCCAGTACGTGCGAACCTCATCCAACGAGGTAAAGGCGCGGGTAAGCAGCAGGATGTACCGCCCGAGCGTGTAGAACGGGGCGAGAAGACGGTCGGCCACCGGACGCGGGTCGTTGAGAGTCAGATCGCGGGAAAAAGGGCACGCGTGCATCGTTGCGTGACATCGAACAAGGTACAGGTTAGCATGGACGGCGTGTCCGTTCCGTCCCGTGAATACGTTGCAAAGGAGGGCAAATTCGCCCCGTCACATGTTACAATCGTACGTTTTCGGGCCACCGGGCGACACAACGTTGACAGATCTGATGCGTATCCTCGACGTGTAACCCGGACCGACGCGAAATGCTTAAACGTGCATTACATCCACGGTAAACCGGGCGACTAGCATGTAAGTTCGCGGCCTGCGAAGATGCCGGTCGCCCCCCGCCTTGTTTCGATCCCTACTGCCGACCATGGCCAAGAAGTCGATTCTCTACGTCTGTCAGGAATGCGGGCACGAAGCCCACAAGTGGATGGGCAAGTGCCCCGGCTGCGGCGCCTGGAATACGATGGTAGAGGAAACGCCCAAGTCAGCGGTGAAGGCTCGCGTGCCGAAAGGGGCGTCGAAGAAGAAGTCATCCTCCGGGTCCAATGGGTCTCGCGGGGGATGGGGGGCGAACCGGACAACAAATGCCGACATTAAGAGGCTCACGGAAATCGAGCTGACGGAGGAGGCGCGGCTCCGGACAGGCATCGTGGAATTCGACCGTGTGATGGGCGGGGGGATCATGCAGGGCTCGTTCAGCCTGATCGCGGGCGATCCGGGGATCGGAAAGTCGACGCTGATGACGGAGATGGGCCGGTACCTGCCCGAACACACGATCCTGTACGTCACGGGCGAGGAATCGAAGCGGCAGGTCAAGCTCCGCGCGCAACGGCTTGGCGTTGATTCCGATAACCTGTTGCTGCTGTCGGAGACGAACGTCGAAGAGATCAGCGCGGCAGTGGAGGACGTGGAGCCTGACATCCTCATCGTCGACTCGATCCAGACGATCTATCGCCCCGATCTGTCGAGTGCCCCAGGGTCGGTCAGTCAGGTGCGAGAAAGTACGGCTTCACTGCTTAAGATCACGAAAGAGATTGAGTTTTCCACGTTTCTGGTCGGGCACGTGACGAAGAAGGGGACGATTGCCGGTCCCCGCGTCCTGGAGCACATGGTGGATACCGTTCTCTACTTCGAAGGGGATCGGCACCACGCCTACCGGATCCTTCGATCGGTCAAGAACCGGTTCGGTGCGGCGAATGAGATCGGCGTCTTCGAGATGCGCGAGTCCGGCCTCCGTGAGGTGCAGAACCCGAGCGAGATTTTTCTATCGGAGCGCGGCTACGGCGTGAGTGGGTCAACGGTCGTCTGTTCGATGGAAGGAACCCGGCCGGTGCTCGTCGAAATTCAGTCGCTCGTCACGCCCAGCAGCTACGGAACGCCCCAGCGAACCGCGACGGGATTCGAATACAAACGGCTCCAGATGATCCTTGCCGTGCTGGAAAAGCGATCCGGTCTTGCGTTCAGCGACTACGATGTGTTCGTCAACGTGGCCGGTGGCGTCAAGCTCGACGAACCGGCTGTCGACCTCGGGGTGGCCCTTGCGGCAGCGTCCAGCTTCCGGGACGTCCCGACCGATACCGGCAGCGTTCTGATCGGAGAAGTCGGACTCGGTGGGGAGATCCGAACCGTCAGTCAGGTGGAGCCGCGCCTGAAAGAGGCGGCAAAGCTGGGCTTCGAACGCGCCGTGATCCCCCAGAATAACCTGGACCGCATTACAGTGGACCTCGACATCTCCATCACCGGCGCAAAAACACTTCGGGATGTGGTAGACATGGTCCTGTAGCAAGGCGCTCCCACGGTTCATACCTCTCGCATTTCACATCGCGCAGAGATCGGAAGGGGACAAACATCAACGATCTGTAGAACGAAGTCGTGCGCAGGGCTATGCATTAAACATCTATCGAAGGCATGCCGTTGTCTTCTGCCCATTCCCTGAGGGCCGGCGTGGACCGTACCAGGACGTGATGGCCCGCCGTGGGTGGCGACCGAGTTATTCTGTTGAAACGGCTGCCAGGTTTATGATGCACGACATCGACATCCTCGAGCCCTGGGGGGCGTCCGGCCCGAGTGCATGGTGCGAAACCGAAGGGGCCTACATCCGCCGCCTTGGGCCTGGCGTCGGCGAAATCCGGCTTCGGCCCTATGTCGATCTGTCGGCCGGCGATGCCGACATGATTATTCGAACGATCGAGACCATGCAGGCGTCGTGCGTTCTCATGGACCACCGTGCGCCGCACTCCTTCTCGTTTCAGGCGCAGATGGCCTTTTTCCACCAGCGAACGGCGCATACGCTGGCGCTCTGGGTCGACCTTCGCGAGCCGTGCGTGGCGGCGGCCTCGCACATGGCCATGATCCTCCGGCCGACCTGCAGGGCGCGACTCTTCTACACGCGCGAAAAGGCATCGGACTGGTTGCACGCGGAATGCAGCACGTGACACGGGAGGGGGAGATTTCGGCGCGTCACGCTGTCGGCGGCCCCGTCATTGCTTCGACATTGTGGCGGATCACGCCGGCGAACGGTGCCCGGAGCCACGGCTCTGCCGAAGGGAATGCACCTTGCAGGTACCGTACGATGCAATTTTGCTGGCTGTAAGTAAAACGGCGCACGACGATATGACGGTAGCAGATCTCGAGGACCTATTCATTGAGCAGGTGCGCGATCTTTATAACGCAGAAACGCAGGTCCGGAGAGCATACGAAGACTGGACGGACGCTGCTCAGTCAGAGCAGCTGAAGACGGTGTTTTCCGAGCGGATTGAGCAGGCGTCGCGGCACATCAATCGGTTGCAGCAGATCTGCAACGCGATGAACGTCGACCCATCCGGCGAGAAATGCCATGGGATGGAGGGCCTGCTGGAAGAGGGAAACGAATACATCGACGACTCCGAGCCCACCGCGGTGCGCGACGCGGGGCTGATCGCCAACGCTCAACGCGTGGAGCACTACGGGCTTGCTGGGTACGGCTGCGCCCAGACGTATGCGGAGCGACTCGGGAAGGACGAAGCGGCGCAGGCGCTTGAGAACAACGTTGACGAGAGCGCAGAAATGGATCAGCGACTCACGAATCTTGCTAAAGGCCTGCTGAACCCGAAGGCCGAAACCGCAAACGCGTAAGAACACCGCCCGGCTCAACCCGGTCGACTGAGACATCACGTGCCCGAGCGACCTCCGCCCCTCTCGACCCGCCCCGCGGCGCCGAGAGGGGCCTTTTTCGGTTCCAACGCCGCACCCGAACACCTACCACCCGAACACCTAAACACCTCCAACGCCCACGCGGTCGAGCTTCGGAATGACGTCCCGGCCGAGGCGCTGTACTTCCTCAAGCATCGGGGAGCACTGAAGCAGGACGAGGTCCAGGCCCACATCGGCGTACTCCGCCAGTCGGTCTACGATCTGGTCCGGCGTTCCTACAAGATCGGGGCGAAGGCCTCGGTTTGAGACCGAGTAGTCCCTGAGATCGACCTCGGAGTCGAGCTTCGAGTTCTCCACGAAGTCGTCGTAGCTGTCGTAGCCCTCCGACTCGTAGTCGACTGTGGTAATGCGGTCCAGTTCGGCCATCGCCTCCTCCTCGGTATCGCGGCAGATGATGTAGGCCGCCATTCCGAACTGCATTTCATCCGG
Organism: Bacteroidota bacterium; assembly: GCA_009908725.1. GTDB lineage: Bacteria > Bacteroidota > Rhodothermia > Rhodothermales > Salinibacteraceae > Longibacter. The sequence goes on from JAAAOT010000265.1 coordinate 24,670, forward strand.
GTCGTAGCCGGCGTTCGCACGTCGTTCCCGCATATCCTCGGTGTCGCCTCCGATTTTCTCCGGCGATCCGCCATGCATGAGGTAGTGGTCGCAGTGACGGGCAATCATGGTTCGCCCCTCGTCTGAGCCGCCGCCGGCGTAGATCGGTACGCCTCGGTCCTGCATCGGCTTCGGTTCGAGGATGGCGTCTTCGATGGTGTAAAAGTCGCCGTCGTATGAAAAGGTATCATTCGTCCACATCCCGCGGAGGATCTCCACGAACTCCGTCGACCGTGCGTAGCGGTCGCTGTGCTCGAGCCAGTCACCCACATACATCTTCATCTCCTCCTCCCACCAGGCAGACACGAGGTTGATTTCGAACCGGCCGCCGCTGATGTGGTCGATGTTGGCCGCCATCTTGGCCGTCACGGCCGGCTCGCGAAAGCCGGGGCGAATCGCCGACATCAGTCGGATGTTCTCGGTTACCGCCGCAAGGGCGGACGTCGTGGTCCAGCACTCCAGACTCGGCGCCCGGATGCCTTTGATGTCGTTCAGGTTCAGTTCGGCGATCAGAATCGTCGAAAACCCGGCATCATCGGCGGCCTGAGCGACCTTCTTGTTGTACGCGAAAGTCGGAGGCATGCCTTCGTCCGACACATTTCGAAGCCATCCGCCAAAGATGGGAAGCCAGATACCGAGATCGATCATTTCTATTGCGACGTTTGGATTGTGGAATGTGGAGGGGAGGGGGAGGGAGAGAGGGGGAGTGGGAGAAAGGGTGAATGTGTGTATGTGTTTAGGTATGTAGGTTCTTGGCCTACGGAATCCGGCACCCAGAACCCAGAACGCTTTCGCTTTACCCATCCCCCAAACCCGCCTCTACGCCATGACCTGGAGTTGCTGGCCGAGGAATTGAGCCACGGCGTCCCAGGCGCTCTGCTCAGCGGCTGCCTCGATTTCCGGGTTGTAGTTGGTTGTGCCGTTCACGTCGTACGTCCAGCAGCGTCCCTCGACGTCTTCGATGAACTCGATGCCGGCAACGTCGATGTGCTCGGCTGCGAGGAAGCGCTCGTATTGCGCGACGAGGCGAGCGGGCAGTTCCGTGCGAAGGTCGAACAGGCTGTCGTCTCCGTCGATGGTGCAGGTTTGTTCGGTTCGGCAAGCCTCTGCGGGGCACAGCTCGAAGCCCTCGCGTGTGTCGGCGGTGAGCGCGTATACGAGCGTGCCGCCGACGAACTCACAGCGCGTGATCTGCGGCTCCGCGGCCTCGATATACTGCTGTAGGAGCGTGATATGGTCGGGCGAGGGAATGAAGTCGTCCGACCGAACGTACGTAGCGAACGCGTTGTGCGTATTGAAAAGCTGCACGCCAAGTCCTTTCCCGCCCCGGTTGTGCTTCGTTACGAAGGGGGCCGGCACCTCGGAGGCCGCTTCGATCAGGGCATCGGTGCCTCCGGCGACGGCGCGCGTGGCCGGCACGCGGACGCCGGCCGCAGCCAGCGCCTGGTACTGCCGCACCTTGCTCATCTCCAGCTCGAATGCCGGCAACTCGTTCACGACGCGCCGACCATGCCGTTGGAGCCACGCGAGGATCTGCCGGGTGTGACTGACGCTGGACGAATGTCCGCGTGTGTGCGATGACGCGCTCATGCGGTTGAAGAACACGCCGTCTGGCGGGGCGTCCAGGACATCGAAATGACCTTCATGGACGAACCACTCGTCAAATGGAACGCCGTGGCGGTCGAGCGCATCGCGCAGCGGCGGCAGCCAGTCGTCGTTCTCGTGGATGATGGTAACGTTCACGGCGAGACGGGAGAGTCGGAGGAGGTAAAAATAGAAACGCCCTCGCGGCACGAACCGGGAGGGCAACAGGTGAAACGAAACGTCAGGTCGAATAACGTTGCCGGGGCCGGGTCGTTACAGGAAGGACCGGAGCGCGCGACAACAACACATCATGCGGATACAGACGCTTAAAATAAGGACATTGGGACGAGCATTCGTTCCCTTCACGCGAACCGCACACGGTCCGGCGGGTTCCGATGCGCGCTGAAGTTACGCGTGGAGACAGCCTCCTTGAAAGCGATGATCAACCTCGGTAGGTTCTCCGCGAATGAATACACAAACTTCTTCCTGTGTTTCCCCATCTCGAATGATGACATCCCGTCTTCGTTTTTCCGGTTCGCGCGCCAGCGTCGTCCTCATTGTGTCGCTTCTTTGCGTCATCAACGGCTGCACGAACACCGCAAACACGCGGGTCGATGGGGAAAAGGAATACAGCTACACGCAGTTCATCGATCGCCTGCTTGTCGTGGAGCGGTTTCCGGCGGAAATGGAGGAGATGTCGTCGGCGATGACGGACCAGATGCAGACTCGGCTTTCCGCTCACAACCGGTCGGTGACGACACTTCACCTACCGGTCACGGACAGTACGATGCTGGACTCTGCCGCCGTCCGATCGCGGTCGCTACAGGCGGCGCGAGACGAGGGTGCGACCCAGGTGCTCATCCTGGACAGGCTTGATTCAGACGTGGTCATGTCATCCGTCGGTGACTTCATGCAGTCGTACAACACCTATGAGTTTACGGCATCCGTCTACGATGTAGCGTCGGGCGACAGGGTGTTTGTCGGCACCCTGGATACACACGCGCAGGGCGGGGCTGGGGGCGGCGAACGCTTCGGCCGGGGTGTTGGCGACGACATCGTGGACGCCCTGATCGAGTATTCACTCCTGCCGCACACAATGATGGAGTAGATCCGCCGCCTGTTGAGCTTCCCTCTCGGTCGGGACGCGTCCGGGGCACGGAGTCGACGCGTTTGAACCCGCGGATGTACCATGATGCGACTGTGGCGTATGGTCGGATCGGGTCGACGCGTCACATTTTCATTTCCGCAAATACAGGAACGGACGAGCAGGGCAGCGGTGGGAACGGCTCGTATTCTTCCCCCTCCCGCCGGATCCACCTATGTCTCCAAGCGAAACCGTCCTCGTCACCGGCGCCTCGTCCGGTATCGGCGCTGAACTTGCCCGGTGCTTCGCCCGCGACGGCACGGACGTCGTGCTGCTGGCCCGAAGCGAAGATGCACTGAACGACCACGCGGCGTCCCTGAGCGACACCTTCGGCGTAGCAACGCACGTTCTTCCCGCAGATCTCAGCATGCCCGGCGTAGGACGCGAGGTAGTAGACCGCCTCGATGAGATGGGGCTGACAGTGGATGTGCTTGTAAACAACGCCGGGTTCGGAACCCGCGGTCGCTTTGCTGTCGCCGATGAACAGCAGCAGCTGGACATGATCGGCGTGAACGTCAGCGCGCTGACGCACCTGACCCGGCTCTTGCTTCCGGGCATGCTGCAGCGGGGACGGGGAGGCGTGTTGAATGTCGGCTCCACGGCCGGATTTCAGCCGGGCCCCAATATGGCGGTCTATTACGCCACGAAGGCATACGTCCTGTCGTTTTCCGAAGCGCTGGCACAGGAGGTCGACGGTCAGGGCGTGACCGTGACGTGCCTGGCCCCCGGACCGACGGAGACGGATTTCGCCAATCGGGCGGGCATGAATAACGCGTTCCTGTTCGAGTCCGGCGCGGCGATGTCGTCGGCCGCTGTGGCCTCACACGGCTACGAGGCGTTTCGGCGCGGAGACTCACTCGCGGTGCCCGGTCTATCGAACAAGGCCGGAGTCTTCGCTACGCGCTTCCTCCCGCGTTCGGTGGCGAGCAAGGTAGCGGCCTATCTGCACGGCGATGAATGACACGGGGATGGACGGGCCTGACGAGTGCGTCTGCGATTGCGTCTGAATGGCGTTTCATATCTGTTGTGGCGGCCCGGATCTCTTCCGACGGTCTTTGCAACCTCGGCTGTCGGCCATCGTTTGCGTCGTGTTTCGGAGCGGACCCACACAGGACCGCTCACCCGACGAATTTCCGTCACCAGTCCCGCGTCTCATGAATCGCCGATCGTTCTCTGCCCGCGCGCTTCGCGGTGTCCTTCTCCTCAGCCTGCTGCTTCTGTTCGTCCCCCGTTCATCGCATGCCCAGGAAGACGCGCTGGACACACAGCGCATCATCGACAACCTGAAGATGGAGATTCCGCAGCTTCGCCAGACCGGGCAGGTGTCGCTCAGCTCGTTCTCGGAAAGCGACGTTGAAGGATTCAAGCGGGCGACGCTGACGGTCAACGGTCGCCAGATCCCGATGCTGATCACGCCGGACGGCTCTAAGGCGCTGCTGCTCGCGGGTCCTCCGATCGACGTTAGCCGTTCCCTGGAGGAGGTGAATCAGGCCATGGCCGATGAGGCCTCCGAGCGCGGGGCAACGCTCGCACGTGCAACCGAGGGCATGCCCGTCCGCGGCCCCGTCGATGCTCCGGTCACGCTGGTCGAGTTTTCAGATTTTCAGTGCCCGTACTGCGCCCGCGCATCCGATCTCGTGAACGAGCTTCTTTCGCGCTATCCCGAAACGCTAAACGTCGTGTACGTGCACTATCCGCTTCCGATGCACGAGTGGGCGCGTCCGGCCGCCGTTGCATCGCAGTGCGCGGCGCGGCAGAGCGATGAGGCCTTCTGGACGCTGCACGACGCCTACTTCGAGGAGCAGAGCGATATCACGCCGGACAACGTGATGTCAAAGAGCGAAGCCTACCTTTCTGATGCGTCGATCGACATGGCCGCGTGGAAGACATGCGCCCAGGACGAGACGTCGTCCGCACACGAAGAAGTACAGCAGACGATCACGGCGAACATGCAGGCCGGGCAGGAGGTCAATGTGACCGGGACTCCCTCGTTCTACATCAACGGGGAGAAGGTGCAGGGAGCGCGGTCGATCGAGGCCTTTACCCGCCGCATCGACCAGGCCGTCGCTGCCGCGGAAGGCAACTGACCGGTCTCTCTGCTCTGCCATCTGATTCCGTACCCAACTGCTCTGCCCATGATGCGCCCGGCTTCGCTTCTCGCTACTCTTCTCACCGCGTTTGTCTTGCTTGCGGGATGCGGCGATACCTCCACCGCGCCCGATGTCGACGAGGAGAAGATTTTGGCTAACCTCCGACTTGAGATTCCTCAGGTGCGCGACGCGGATTCGCTGCGGATCGATTCTCTCCGTGAAAGCTCGGTTGATGGGTTCTACCGCGCCCAACTCGTGGTGAACAACCAGAATCGTGTGCTCGTGATGATCCGCGAAGACGAGTCGGAGGTGTTGCTGCTGGCGGGGCCTCCGCTCGACGTCGGGCGGTCGGCAGAACAGATGCAGGCTTCGCAGCAGCAGGAAAGCGAGGCTCGAGCCGATGTGCTTCAGCGGGCGTCGGAAGGCATGCCCGCCCGCGGCCCGGCGGACGCCCCCGTCACGCTGATCGAGTTTTCGGACTTTCAGTGCCCGTACTGCGCGCGAGCGACGACGCTGGTCGACCAACTGCGCGAGCGTTATCCGGACCGGCTCCGCGTTGTGTTCATGCACTTCCCTTTGTCGTCGCATGAATGGGCGCGCCCGGCGGCCATGGCCGCACAGTGCGCGGCCCGGCAGGACGAAGACGCGTTCTGGCGGCTGCACGACTTCTACTTTTCCAACCAGGACGCGCTCACGCCGGGGAACGTGATGGCGAAAAGCGAACCCATCCTGGCGGAGACGTCGGTTAACGTGGACGACTGGAAGACCTGCGCGACGGATCGCACGTCCGACGTGCATCGCTCCGTCGCCCGTCAGGTGAATGCTTCCCTGGAAGCCGGCAAGGAGGCAGGCGTAACCGGGACGCCGTCGTTCTTCGTGAACGGCGAAAAAGTCCAGGGCGCGCGGACGGTGGAGGCCTTTGCCAGGAAGATCGAGGCCGCCACGGGGAGTTGACAATCGGGGATTATGGATTGGGAATTGAGGATTGGGAATTGAGGATTGGGAATTGAGGATTGGGAATTGAGGATCGGGGTGTTTTGACAGCGGGCCCGTTGGGTGTGGGGCGGGTGGTGCGTGTCGTATTGTTTTCTGTCTTGCGGTTTGCTGACGAACGGTATGGTCCTTCTTGCGATTGAGACCGCCACGCACACGTGCGGTGCTGCGGTGAGCGTAGACGGGGTCGTCGTCGCAGATGCCCATATGCATCGCCCCCGGGCCCATGCACGCCACCTCACGCCCCTGATCGAAGAGGCAATGGCGCGCGCGGAGGTCCGGCGCAATGAGATCGATGCGATTGCCGTGTCGAAGGGGCCGGGGTCGTACACGGGCCTTCGTATTGGCGTCAGCACCGCAAAGGGCTGGGCCGAAGCCGTCGGGGCGGACCTCATCGGGGTGCCGACCCTGGAGGCGCTTGCGGCAACGGTCAGTCCGTACACCGGGGAGGGCGACATCGTATGTGCTGCCCTCGACGCCCGGCGAGACGAGATTTACGGTGCGGCCTACCGCATTCGTGGCGACAGCCGAACGGAGGACGCTGAGGACACCGGCCCTGTTAGTCGGCTCACGATCCAGGCCGCTGCCGCAGCGATGGAGGTTTCGCACGTACCAGACTGGCTGGGGGCGGCAGGGAACCGCGTGTGGCTCCTCGGGACCGGAGCTGAGAAGACGGACTCGGCACTCGCGTTGGCCGGCGTCCGGGTGACCCGCCTCGCGGCCGAGGCGTCCCGGCCCTCAGCCGCCTGGGTGGCGCGCTGCGCGGTCGAACGGATCCGTCGCGACCAGAAGCCGGAGCCATCGACGTTCGAGCCCATGTACCTGAAGGCGTTTCAGGCGGGAGGGTAGAGGTGGGACACGCCTCGACCTCGCCTGGGAGCGCGGATGCGCGAGGGGATTTCACGCGGACCGCGAGCGTGGATTTGGACATTGGCACCGGTGATCCAGATTATGGAATGTCTGTCGCGGTTCGCCCCCGCCGCCCGATTCTATTCGACTGTCTCTACGTGACTCGACGATCGCTCCGCTATGCCGTGGTTCAAGCGCAAGAAAGCCGGCATTCTCACGACCCGGAAGGAACAGAATGAGGTACCGGAAGGGCAGTGGGTGAAGTGCCCGAAAACGGGAGAGATCATCAACCGGCGCGAACTGGAAGAGAACCTGCTGGTCTTCCCGAGTTCCGGGTATCACTTCGGCATGGGCAGCGGGCGGTACTTTGACTTCCTCTTTAACGACGGCGAGTACGAGCTGCACGACACTGACCTTGTCAGCGTCGATCGGCTCGACTTCGAAGATCGCAAGCCCTACGACCAGCGACTGGAAAAGGCCCGCCAGAAAACCGGGCAGAACGATGCCGCCCGCGCCGCCACTGGCCAGATGGGCGAGCACGACGTATCCATGGCCTGCATGGACTTCAGCTTTATCGGCGGGTCGATGGGATCGGTTGTAGGGGAGACGATCGCCCGTACTATCAAGCGCGCCTACA